>DASUYL010000153.1:0-4273 GCA_036377395.1 Jiangellaceae bacterium | reverse complement strand
ACGGGACACGCGGTGTAGAAGAGGCAGTCGCGACGCGCCTGTCGAACCGTCGTGGTCATCATCATCGGCATGGCATCCGCGACGACGACCACGGCTCCGTCCGGTGTGATGCGGAACAGCTGGTCGGTGACGTCCCGCCCGGTCACGTCGCACGCGAACAGCGGCATCGCCGCGCGCGGGTCGACGTGGCCGATCGTGTGCAGCGCCGGCAGCACGTCGAAGTTGTATCTGTCCAGCTCGGGCACGACGACGAAGCCGGCCCCGTCGACTGCGGCGCCGAACGAGAACTCGACGTCGGGGCGCACGGTCACCCGGTGAAGGATCTCGACCATCTGGCGGGGCCGCGGCCGATCGCCGACGGCGGGCACGGCGAAGTCGGCGGCTGTGAGGAAGCGGTGAACGACCCCCGAGGCGAACGAGTTTCCGTCGCTCAGATGAGGCGCGCCGCACTCCACCGACACGGCCGGACAGACGGTCGCCAGTGCCTCCATCAGCGTGTGCAGGTGCAGCCGCCAGAGCAGCATGGTGTCCGCGCACAGCGACGCGAGCAGCAGCCCCTCCGGGCTCAGCTTGGTCAGGATCGAGTAGTAGGGGTTCCTGCCGCTGTTGTTGTGCAGGTCGACGGCGGCTTCGAGATCGGCCGACCGCAGTTGCTCGAGGATCGCCGCCGCGCACCGGCGCATGTCGGTGGTGGCCGAACGGACACCCCAGACCCGGTTGAAGTCCTCCTGGTCGTCAAGGTGCCGATGGGCGTACAGGCCGTCCTCGGTCGCGGCGCGGACGTTCCCGATCAGCACCCAGAGGTCGAAGGGGAACCGCTCCCCGCGCCGCAGGACGTCCACCATGGCCACGAATCCGGAGGGCTCGTTGCCGTGCAGGAGGCACGACACCAGCCGCGCCCTCGGCGCGTGAGCCGTGCTCGTCGCCGGGAGCCGGATGAGCGCCGGCTTGCCTTCCAGCCGGGCAAGGACCTCCTCGTCCGACCCGTCCAGGAGCGGCTTGAGCTCCTCGTAGCCGTCGAAGCGGTGGTAGAGGCCCATGGTCACGGCCCGACAAGCTACCGCCTGCCCGGCGCCGCCGTGACCATATATGAGCCGCCGAACCTCAGCCGCCCACGGGCCAGGTGTGGACGGGTGTGCTGGCGTACGAGCGTTGCTGGTAGAGCCGGACCAGCTCGCGGCTGGCGTGCTCGCGGCTGAGCCTGTCGTCGTGCACCAGCTTGTGCCAGGTGGCGATCTGCCAGCCGGCACCGTTCAGCCCGGACACGGTGCGCTCCGCGATGATGCCCAGGTAGTGGTCGACGTCGCCCTCGTCGACGCCCCACGCGACGAGCCCGTCCCGGGCGAGCGGCAGCAGGTGCCGCAGGATCAGCTCGGGCACGGGAACCTGCGCGCCGACGCCGGGCCAGTACAGCCGGGCGCCCAGGCCGTCGCGTGCCGCCGCGTAGAAGTTGTCGGTGGCTGCCGCGAAGCTCATCCGTTCCCAGACGTGCGGCCGCGGGCTCGACACGAGGCCGTGGAGCAGCCCGTAGCAGAACGCGGCGTTGGCGACGGAGTCGGGGACCGACGGGCCCGCCGGCAGCACACGGTTCTCGATCCTCATGTGCGGGCGACCCCGAACGACCTCGTACACCGGACGGTTCCACCGGTAGATCGTCCCGTTGTGCAGCGTCAGCTCCGGCAGCCTCGGCACCTCGCCTGCCTCGATCATCGCGGCCGGGTCCTCGTCGTCACACAGCGGCAGCAAGGCCGGGAAGTAGCGGACGTTCTCGTCGAACAGGTCCCACAGGCCCTCGCCTGCGTCGAGCCACTTCTCGCCGAACCACACTCGCGGTCGCACACCCTGCAACACCAGCTCTTCGGTGCGCGTCTCTATGGCCTGCTCGAACAGCGCGATGCGTGTCTCGTGGTGAAGCTGCCGGCCGAGGAAGAAGGGCGAGTTCGCCCCGGCCGCCACGAGCGGGGCGGACAACAGCTGCGCCGCGTTCCAGTACGGGCCGAACTCGTGGGGGTCGACCTGCAGGTGCAGCTGCATCGACGTGCAGGCGGCTTCGAACAGGATCGTGTTCGCCCGGGCTTCGAGCTCCTCGGCGCCCTTGATGTCGATCAGGATGTCCTCGCCACGAGCCTTCAGGATCATGTCGTTCAGCGCCTTGTAGCGCTGGTTCGTGGACATGTGGTCCTCGGTGAAGTCGACGTCCCTGAGCGTCGGCAGGATGCCGATGATCGTCATGCGAGCGCCGAGGCCCTCGGCGATGTCGTCTGCCCGGTTGAGCGAGCGGCGCAACTCGGTGTCCATCGTGGCGAAGACGTGGCCGGACAGCAGGCGCGGCTTCACGCCGAACTCGATGGTGAACTTCGCCAGCTCGGTCTGGTAATCAGCCGACGCGATGAGCTCGAGAAGGCTGGCGTTGATCGGGACCGCGGAGCCGTCCTGGTCGGTGATGTAGACCTCCATCTCGACGCCACAGGTCCGCCGGCCCGTCTCGAAGCAGCCGCTGTCGACCAGCTTGCGCAGCGCCGACAGGTTCGCCTTCACCTTTTGGCGGAACCGAAGCCGGTCATCGGGCGTGAACTCGGCAGTCTCGATGTCCCGACCCATCGGTCGGCCCTCCCCGACGCTGCAGTTCCGGGCAAGTCTAGGGACCTCGCCGCCCCCTGTACCTCGGCGGGCCGACGTCGACATCGGCTTGTCATGCGCGCTGTTGGCGGCGCCCGGCCCTCGGAGGGTGGTCGCGGTGGGCACGGCGTCCCCGGATCGCGGGTCCGGGGGATCACCCCCTATGCCGGGTCCCGGGCTCGCAACGTGGCGCCAACGAGGTGAGAGCAACCCCTGCCCTGGCCCGAAATGCGGTAAGGGGTGGCCGGAGCCACCCCTTACCCGCGCTGGATGATGTCCGCTCAGTTCGGCGTGTTCCTCACGTCGACCTTGGTCTTCGAGAAGAACAGGACGGCGTGGGCCGTTGCATCGGACATCTGGTCGAGTGCGACGATGCCGAGCCCGGGCGCGGTGGCGCCAGGACCGTCGCCGGAGCCCGCGAACGTGTCGCAGGCAGCGTGGTAGCAGGGGTCGAGCTGGGCGTCGACGATGCCGCCGTACTGTGCGACCTGGGCCGCGGTCTTGGGCGCCTCGGCGCCGGTGAACAGTCCGCCTGCCGGGATCCCGTCGGCGATGAACCGCCCGTAGTCGGACCGCCCATCGAAGGCCGTCGGCTCGTTGAACAACCCCTGGCTGGCGAAGTAGTCGACGAAGACGTCCTCGATGAACCCTGACCCGGTCGGGCCCTCGGGGCCGACCGTCCCGTCGCCGTCATAGACGTATCGGGCGAAGTTCGGTGATCCGATCATGTCGAAGTTCAGCATCGCGAGGATGTCGTCCTTCTCGTCCTGGGTCAGACCCTCCACGTACTTGGTCGAGCCGACGAGGCCGAGCTCCTCCGCTCCGTACCACATGAACCGCAGCTTGTTGCGCGGCGTCCGACCCTGTTCGGCGAAGACCTCTGCGATCTCCAGGATGCCTCCCGAGCCGCTGCCGTTGTCGTTGATCCCGGGACCCGCCGGGACGCTGTCGAGGTGGGCCCCTATGACCACGGTCCGGTTCGGATCGCCGCCGGGGGTCTCGGCGATCACGTTGACGCTCTCACCGAGCTGTTCCAGGACCTCCGTCTTGACCCGGGCGACGGTGCCGGGGTCGCTCAGGTCGACGCCGACCTCGAAGCTCGTCCCCACACCCGGGATGTGGACCCCTTCCGCGCCCAGCGGGAGGTTGTTGGGGACTGCGGTCCGGCCCGGCTGACCCTCGTTGAACAGGATGAGCGCGGCGGCCCCCGCCTCCTGCGCCAGCGCGGCCTTCTGGACATACGGGCACGTCCCCCGTTGGACCAGGGCGATGTTCCCCGGGACGAAGCCGGCGAAGTCCTCCACCTCGCACGCGCTGGTCGACGAGTTCGGGGCCGCGCCGGGCGGAAGAACCAGGTCGACCCCCTGAACGGACGCGGTCACATCGCCTGTTCCGGTGAACGACACGAAGTCCCCGTCGAACGCGGGTCGCGTTCCGGCGATGAAGGTCTGCTGCTCTGGAGCCGTCTCCTGCAGGACCGGGGGCGAGCCCTCGCTGAACGATTCGACATAGGTGAACTCGTCCAGGGTGACGTCGTACCCGGCAGCGGTGGCCTTGTCGACGATGTAGTCCACGGATGCGTCATAGCCCGGGTGCCCGCCGCACGGGTCCCCCCGTTGGCGTCGGCGATCTGCTGGAGCGCCAGCTGGTGCTC
>DASUYL010000152.1:0-4893 GCA_036377395.1 Jiangellaceae bacterium | reverse complement strand
CGGTCAGCGCACGGGCGCGAGGCGTTGGGCGGGCTGGCGACCCACCAGCGGCGGCAGCCGGCGAACCGCCGAGGCGAGTTCGCGCAGGTCGGCGCCGACCAGAGCTTGGGCGCCGTCGACGAGTGCCTCCTCGGGCGCGGGGTGGACGTCGACGAGGATGCCGTCGGCGCCGACGGCGATCGCGGCCCGAGCGAGCGGGAGCACCAGGTCGCGGCGGCCGCCGGAGTGGGACGGGTCGACCATGACCGGCAGGTGCGACAGTTGCTGGACGACCGGCACAGCCGCGATGTCGAGGGTGTTACGGGTCGCGGTCTCGAACGTGCGGATGCCGCGCTCGCACAGCACGATGTCGAGGTTGCCGCGCTGCGCGACGTACTCGGCGGCCATCAGCCACTCCTCGATCGTGGCCTGCATACCGCGTTTGAGCAGCACCGGCAGCCGAGCCCGCCCGACCGCCTGCAGCAGTGCGTAGTTGTGCATGTTGCGCGTACCGACCTGGAGCATGTCCGCGTACTCGGCCACGAGTGGCACGTCGTGCGCATCGAGCACCTCGGTGACTATGGGCAACCCGGTGGCTTCGCGCACGTCCGCCAGGATGCGCAGGCCCTGCTCGCCCAAGCCCTGGAATGCGTACGGCGACGTCCGTGGCTTGAAGGCGCCACCGCGCAGCAACGTGGCACCGGCGGCCTTGGCCATCTCGGCCGCCTCGAAGGTCTGCTGTGCCGACTCGACCGCGCACGGGCCGGCGACGAGTGTGAAGGTGCCCGGCCCGATGGGAACCCCGCGGTCGGCGCCGCCGACGACGACGGTGCTGCGCCCTGGGTGGTTGGGCAGGCTGACCAGCTTGTACGGCGTGGACACGCGGATCACATCGGCGACGCCGGGCATGCCGCGCAGGTTGAGGGCCCGGAACTCGTCGACGTCGCCGACCAGGCCGATGATCGTGCGGCTGACGCCGCGGCTGACGAACGCGTCACCGCCGGCATCACGAACCCGCGCCACGACGGCGTCGACCTGCGCGCCGTTCGCGCTCGGATCCATGACCACGACCACCGGGTTCCCTCCCGTTCGGAGCTTCGACAGTAGTCGTGGCCACCCACGGACCCGACACGCTGTCCACAGGCCACGATGGTTCGTTACGAACACGTCACCGCATCGAATCCAGGGCGCGTTTCGCCGGGCCGGATCAGCCCGCGGAGGCCTCGCGGGCCCGGCGCTCGACGAGCATCTCGACGCCGTCGAGCACACGGTGGAGACGGAACTTGGCGTCCTCGTCGGTGTACTCCGGCGGCTCGTCCCACGCTCCCGCGACAACCGAGGTGTGCACTGCTGGGAAGCGTTGCGGGTCGATCAGCCGGCGGAGCAGGTCGCCATAGGAGGGCGCCGTCCCTTGGGTGTCGCCGCGTACGGCCGCCGACGACAGGTCGACGGCCAGCCGTGCCTCGCTGAGCGCGAACGAGGCGAGCAGTCCGAGGACGGCCACCTTGTCCGACTCGGGCAGCCCGGTGACCGACAGGATCCGCAGCCCCTGCTCGATCCATCGCATCTGACCGGGGGTCAGCGGCGGGCCGGTGATCGGGATCTGCAGGATCCAGGGGTGCTGGTTCAGGACCGTGACCTGGTCCCAGGTCCAGGTCTCGAGCGCAGGGCGCCACTGCGGTCCGACCGGGTCGATCGGCGGCGGTGCCCTCACGACGGTGTCGACCATCAGTGAGAGCAGGTGGTCCTTGCTCTCGACGTAGCGGTACAGCGCCATCGGCGTGAACCCGAGCTTCGCCGCGACCCGGCTCATGGATACCGCAGCGAGCCCTTCGGCATCGGCCAGGTCGATCGCCGCCTGCACGATGCCCTCGACACTCAGGCCCGGCTTGGGGCCGCGGCGCGGCCGTTCCCGCAGCCCCCAGAGCAGTTCGTAACCACTCGGCAGCGGAACGTCCACGTCGGACATGGTCCCTCATTCGTTCGGTTGACGCGTCCCACTGAATCTGTATACTCCCTACACAGATGAGTGTATGACATACACAGTCCAGGAGGACAGTCGTGTCGGACCAGATCATCCGGGTCAGCGGCGTGCACAAGGCCTTCGGTGACCTGACCGTGCTCGACGGCATCGACCTCGGCGTGGAGCGAGGCACCGTGCTCGCCCTGCTCGGACCGAACGGCGCGGGCAAGACGACGCTCGTCCGCATCCTGGCCACCTTGCTGGCGCCGGACGCCGGAACGGCGACGGTCGCGGGCCACGATGTGGTCGGCGACGCCGCGAAGGTCCGAGCCACGATCGGGCTGACCGGTCAGTACGCCGCCGTCGACGAGCTGCTCACCGGCGAGGAGAACCTGCTGATGATGGCCCGGCTGTCACGGCTCGACCACGCCGGTGGGCGCATGCGCACGGCGGAGCTGCTGCGGCGCTTCGACCTCGTCGACGCCGCAACCCGCCGGGTGAAGACGTACTCGGGCGGCATGCGCCGCCGGCTCGACCTGGCGATCAGCATGATCGGACGCCCGCCGGTGATCGTCCTGGACGAGCCCACGACCGGCCTCGACCCGAGGAGCAGGCTGACGCTGTGGGCCGTGATCGACGAGCTCGTCGACGCGGGCACGACCATCCTGCTGACGACGCAGTACCTCGAGGAAGCCGAGCGGCTGGCTGACCGGATCGTGCTCATCGACCACGGCCGCGTGGTTGCCGAGGGCACGGCGGACGAGCTGAAGAGCCGGCTCGCGGGCGAACTCGTCGAGCTCGCGTTCGCCGATGCCTCCGACCACGCGCGCGCCATGGCGGTGCTCGGTGGGCGCGTCCAGCATCCGGAACCGGAGCGGCTCGTCGTGTCGGTTCCGACCGACGGCAGCGCGGCCGACATCCGCGGGCTGCTCAACGACATGGAACGCTCGGGTGTCCCGGTCACGTCGATCGAGCTCACCAGGCCGTCACTCGACGACGTGTTCCTCGAGCTCACCGAACCGGCGCCGGCCACCCGATTGGCGACGAACCGATGACCACCCACTCGGCGGCCTACTGGGCCGCCAGCGACTCGATGACCATGATCCGGCGCAGCATGCGCCACAGCCTGCGCGACCTCGAGTCGCTGCTGATCTCCGTGATGCTCCCCATCATGCTGATGCTCCTGTTCGTCTATGTGTTCGGCGGCGCCATCGACGTCGGCACCGAGTACGTCAACTACGTCGTGCCCGGGATCATCCTGCTTTGCGCCGGCTACGGCGCCTCGACGACGGCGTTGAGTGTGAGCACCGACATGCACACCGGTGTCATCGACCGCTTCCGGTCGCTGCCCATCGTCGGTTCCGCGGTGCTGACGGGGCACGTTGTCGCCAGCATGGCGAGAAACGCGTTCTCCACCCTGGTCGTCGTCGCCGTGGCCATCCTGGTCGGCTTCCGACCCGAGGCGAGCGTCCTCGGCTACATGGGAGCGCTGGCGATGGTGCTGCTGTTCGTGCTGGCACTCTCCTGGGTGTCGGTCGTCGTCGGTCTGGTCGCGAACAGCGTCGAGGCGGCCGGCGCGTTCAGCTTCTTCATCCTCTTCCTGCCGTACGTGAGCAGCGCCTTCGTTCCGCCGGACACCATGCCGGCAGTGTTGCAGGGGTTCGCGGACCACCAGCCGGTCACCCCGATGATCGAGACCATCCGGGCGCTGCTCATGGGTACACCGGCCGGCGACAGCGCCTGGACGGCGGTCGCCTGGTTCGGAGCCATTGCCCTGCTGTCCTTCGTCGCGTCGATGTCCCTGTTCCGCCGCAGCCGGTCCCGCTGAACCGCCTACCCGCGCAGGCTCCGCGTCGAGTGCCGCTACGACGTCGGGTGCCAGATCGGCGCGCTGCGGACCTTCGGGGTGGAGCACGACCGCGACCTTGTCGCCTGCGGAGACACCGCAGTGGCGTCGCTACGCGGCGCCGAGCACGAAGCCGTGGCCGTCGCCGAGTCGATGGTGGCACAGCGGGTCTGCCGGATCGGCGCCCCGAGAATGCGGAAGGGTGTGGTTCCTCGCGTGGGTGAGGTGATCTCGATGGCAGGGTCGGAGTCGTCCGGTTCCAGACGACGAGGGCGGTGGTCGTCGTTCCTCGCCGACCCGCTGGCCGAGCCGCCGCGGATTCTGCACGAGGCAGCCAATCCGGCCCATCGCCTCCGGGTCGAGCACGACGACCAGACACTGCTCATCCACCTCAGCGACGAGGACGGGAGCGGGTGGACCGTCTTCGCAGTCGACCGGGGATCCCGACGATGGGCCGTTGCGCAGGCGCACCGGCAGATCGAGGCAGCGGAACGGGCGTACGCCGAGTTGCACCGGTCCGCATGACCCCGCGGCGGCCCACGTCGGCCGGTACGCGGACGAATCCGCGGAACGAATGCGGATCGGCCGACGCGTGCGTCGGATTCGTCCGCCCGGGTGGAGTCCGGCTGGGTGATCGCCGCAGGTGGCCGGCTGTCGCTCCAGATGGGACCCGCGTGGTGTCGGCCGGCACCGATAGCGTCGTCGATCGCGGTCGGCATCGGCCGCCGGCCGCAACGATCAGGCAACGGAGGGCGCGATTCATGGATTGGAAGCTCGAGCTGGTGGCGGTGCCGGTCTCGGACGTGGACAGGGCGAAGACCTTCTACACCGAGAGGGTGGGCTTCAACGCCGACCACGACCACCGGGTCGGCGACGAGGTCCGCTTCGTTCAGCTGACCCCACCCGGATCGGCGTGTTCGATCGCGCTCGGCACCGGCATCGTCGATGCGCCGCCGGGATCTGTGCAGGGCCTGCAGATGGTGGTCAGCGACATCGACGCCGCGCGCACGGAGCTCGTCGAGCGGGGCGTTGAGGTCAGCGACGTCCAGGAGTTCCCGTGGGGGTCGTTCGTCTTCTTCAGCGACCCGGACGGCAACGGCTGGGC
>DASUYL010000151.1:0-7338 GCA_036377395.1 Jiangellaceae bacterium | reverse complement strand
GCCAAGGGACCCACGCGTTGTCACTCAGCCAGTCCAACGCATCGCCCACCGGTCCAGCCTATGGGATCGAGTGGACAAAAACGGAGATCGCGGAACGCGATTGTCACCGCGCGCGAGCGGTCCACCGACCGTCCGCGCGGGTCACGGTCAAGGCCAGGCCGAAGCACCTGCTGAGGTTGTCATCGGTGACCACCGTGGCGACCGGCCCCTGAGCGACGACCCCGCCCGCGCGCAGCAGCAGCGCGTGGGTGAAGCCCAACGGGATCTCCTCGACATGGTGGGTGACCAGCACCGTCGCTGGAGAGAGCGGATCGGCGGCGAGCTCGCCCAGCGTGGTGACCAGCGCCTCCCTGCCGCCGAGATCCAGACCGGCGGCCGGCTCGTCGAGTAGGAGGAGTTCGGGGTCGGTCATCATGGCGCGAGCGATCTGCACCCGCTTGCGCTCCCCTTCGGACAGCGTCCCGAAGGTCCGCGCGCCAAGGTGCCCGACGCCGAGCCGGTCGAGCAGCACCGTCGCGCGGTCGACGTCGTCACCCTCGTAGACCTCCCGCCACCTGCCGACCACTGCGTAGGACGCCGTGACGACGACATCGCGGACCTGCTCGCCGCGCGGTATCCGGTCCGCCAGCGCTGCGCTGGTCAGCCCGATACGGGGGCGGAGCTCGAAGACGTCGACCGCGCCGAGGATCTCGCCCAGCACGGCGGCGTACCCGCTGGTCGGGTGGATCTGCGCCGCGGCCACCTGCAACAGCGTCGTCTTGCCGGCTCCGTTCGGCCCCAGTACCACCCAGCGGTCGCCGTCGCCGATCGACCAGGTGACGCCGTCGAGGAGGCGGTGCCCGGAGCGCACGACCGACACGTCGGCCAGCTCGAGGACGTCCGTCATGGGGCGCCCGGCTCTCCCTCCGAGTGGGCAGCGGGGTCGTGGACGACCCTACGGCAGCCGTCACCCGTAGGCTCACCGACATGCTCGCGCTGCCACGCTCCGCGCGACTTGTCGTCTGGGCCGGCGCCTGGCTCGGCGGCATGGCGACACTCGACGACGTGATCCTGCGGGTACACGGCGAGGACGAGCCTCACGAGGTCGTCGGTGTTCCCGGACAGACCGCACCCGGTTCGCTGGCGTCCGCACTGGCAGCGCTGCGGGCCATCGGCGTGCGGGCTCTCCGGGTGGCTCTGCCGAGGCCGGGAGACCTGCACGGGCTGGCCGGTCCCCCGCAGGTCAATGCCGACGCCGTGGCCGCCGGCGAGGCGGTCCTGGCGGTCGGGTCCCCGACGGCACTGATACCCGCCGTTCGCGCGTTCGGCCCGCCCGGCGACCAGGGCCACCTCGTCACCTGGTCGTGGCGCGACGCGGCGCCGCCTTCCGCCACGGGCTCACTGGCCGACGCCGAACGGTCGCTGTCCGAGGTTCTGCTCGCCGCGGGCTCCACGCTTGCCGGCCTCGATGTCGCCTCGTGGCGACCGGAGTTCAGCCGGCTGCTGGACGACGTCCGCTCCGACCGCACCGGCGAGCCGCTTCCCCGCGCGTTCCCACCTGCGGCGCAGAACGTCGCCGCCCGTGCCGCCCGGATCCTCGCCGTGGTGGAGGTGGCACTGAGCGACGACGGCGCGGCGGTCACCGGGGGTGCCGCGAGGGCCCGCCGGGACGCGCTGGTGCCGCTCGAGCGCGCGGCCCGGCATGCGCTGGTGTCCGCATGCAACGTCCTCGCCGACTCGACGCCATAGCCTGTCCCCGCCATGCCCGCCGTGCCCGCCGCCTCGACCCTTCTCGTCACGATCACCGGTCGCGACCGACCCGGTGTCACCTCGGCGCTGTTCACCGCTCTCGCGAACCACCCGTTGGACGTGCTCGACGTCGAGCAGGTCGTCGTCAGGGGCCGGCTCATCCTCGGCGTCCTGGTCACGGCCGCTCCCGACCCGGCCGGATTGCGTGGGGACCTCGTCCGTGTCGCCGGCGACCTCGGCATGGACATCGAGCTCACGCCCGGCAGGGGCGAAAGGCGGCCGGCGACCGCCCGCGCGCACGTCACCCTGCTCGGCCATCCGCTGCGGCCCGCTCCGGTCGCCGCCGTCGCGCGGCGCATCGCAGCCACCGGTGGGAACATCGACCGAATCGTCCGGTTGGCGGCTTACCCGGTGACCTCCGTCGAGCTGGAGGTCTCCGGGGTCGATCCTGCAGTGCTGCGTGTCGATCTGGCGGCCGAGGCCCTCGCCCAGGGCATCGACCTCGCGGTCCAGCCGTCCGGACTGATCCGGCGTGCCAAGCGCCTGGTGGTCATGGACGTCGACTCGACCCTGGTGCAGGGCGAGGCGATCGAGTTGCTCGCCGACCGGGCGGGTGTCCTCGACCGGGTTGCCGCACTCACCTCTGCCGCGATGCAGGGAGAACTCGACTACGCGGACTCGTTGCGACAGCGCGTGGGGCTGCTCGCCGGCCTGCCGGCCACGGCACTCGACGAGGTGAGCGCCGAGCTCACCCTGACACCCGGGGCCCGCACCCTGGTCCGCACGCTGAAGCGGCTCGACTACCGGTTCGCGGTCGTCAGCGGCGGCTTCACCCAGTTGACCGACCACCTCGTCGGTGATCTGGGCATCGACTATGCGGCCGCCAACACCCTGGAGGTCGCCGGCGGCCGGCTGACCGGCGCTCTGGTCGGACCCGTGATCGACCGCGCCGGCAAGGCCGCGGCACTGGTCCGCTTCGCCGCGCAGGCCGGGATCC
The DNA here is from genome assembly GCA_036377395.1 of Jiangellaceae bacterium. Taxonomy (GTDB): domain Bacteria; phylum Actinomycetota; class Actinomycetes; order Jiangellales; family Jiangellaceae; genus DASRTE01. The sequence continues at coordinate 4,613 of DASUYL010000151.1, read as the reverse complement.
CGCTGTCGCAGACCGTCGCGGTCGGCGACGGCGCGAACGACCTGGACATGATCGCCACCGCCGGCCTCGGAGTGGCCTTCAACGCCAAGCCGGTGGTTCGTGACGCCGCCGACACCGCGGTGAACGTGCCCTACCTGGACGCGGTGCTCTATCTGCTCGGCATCAGCCGCGAGGACGTCGAGGCCGCCGACGCCGCCGACGGAACGCCGACACCCGCTCCTCCGGTCCCGGGACCCGAATCACGCGGATGACCTCCCGGTCGTCACTCCGTCCGCTCACCCCGTGGAACCGCGAAGGCGACCAGCCGGGCCGTACCCGGATCCACCGCGGACCAGTCGCCGTCGACGTCGAACACCGCGAGCGCGCTGGTGGGGAACTCGCGAACCGGCTGACCGCCCTCGTCGAGAACGCTCGCCAGCCGCCCGATGCCTGGATTGTGACCGACCAGCAGCGCGCTGCCGACGTCGTCGGCGAGTCCGTGCACCAGCTCGAGCAGGTCGCCGGCACTCGCTCCGTAGGCGGCCGCCGTGACCGTGCCGCGGGGATGGGCCGGGAGTTCGGCCGCCACGAGTTCGAACGTCTCGACCGCTCGCCGGGCGCTGGAGACGAGCGCGACCTCCGGTGCCAGTTCCCGCTCCCGCAGCCAGCGGCCCACGGCGGGTGCGTCGCGGCGACCGCGTTTGGCCAGCGGCCGTTCGCTGTCCGGCACATCGTCGGGCCACGCGGACTTCGCGTGGCGAAGCAGCACCAAGGTTCTCGGCACGCAGGGAGCGTATCGGGGTGGTCTAACCCTGCGGTGGCACGAGACGGTCGTCCATGCGACGCTCCCGTGCCGGGCCGGGGGTTCAGAGTTCGCCTCTGACCATGCGGATCAGGCGATCGAGCACGTCCCCGCTCTCGCGTAGGCCGTCGTGCTCGTGCGCGTTGGTCTCCCACAGCCGTAGGCCACCGACCACGGCCGCGGTCTGCCGCGACAGGTTCGCGTCGACGTACATGTCGCCCGTATAAAGCGCGGCGGCCACGGGGACCCGGTTGGCCTGCAGGGCTGCGCGGTCGTATAGAGCAGGCCAGTCGTCGCGTTCGGCGAGCAGGTTCGCGACCTCGGCGAACGGGACGAGCGCCGGATCGTCGGCGAACAACCACGGATAGATCATCTCGCCGGTCAACAGTAACGGCACGGCGTCCGGGTCGAACTCGGCCGGGCGTCGCCGCTGGGCGGCCCACCGGGTCGCCGTGCCCTGCGCGTAGCACGCCTCGTGAAGCACGGCATAGAGCGGACGGCCCGCGAACCCGACCTGAGCCTGGACGTCGTGCAGGAAGGTCTCGGACAGCTCCGGGCCGTCCGGTCCGTCCACGAATGCCTCCTCCAACAGGTAGTGCAACGGTGGAACGCCGCTGCGAGCGCCCAGCGCCATCCCGAGGGTCTGCAGCCGCAGGACCGTCAACGGCGACCCGTCGGGCAAAACGACGTCATGGTCGCGCAGGTAGTCGGCGACCTCGTGCAGGCGCTCGCTGTCGGCCGGGAAGGCGGCGTGGAAGGCGTCGTTCTTGGCACGGGCGTGGCCGTAGGTGACGTCGTACACCTCATCCGCGGTCGCCTCGATCGGCGCCAACCCGCCGGTCAGATATGCCGCCGAGAGGCCCTCCGGGGCGAAAGAGAGATAGGTGAGCGTGCAGAACCCGCCGAAGGACTGGCCCAGCACGGTCCAGCGCTCTCCGGCACCGAGCAGTGTGCGCCGGACGTGCTCGGCGTCCCGGACGATCGAGTCGGCCCGGAAGTGAGCGAGATAGTCGGCCTGCTCGGGAGCGCTCCCCCGCAACCGGATCATCGCGCCCGTGACCGCACTGGAACGACCGGTGCCGCGCTGGTCGAGGAGCAGGACGCGGTAGTCACGCACGGCACGCTCGATCCACGTCGTGGCGGAGACCGGTCGCGGCGACTTGCCGCCCGGCCCTCCCTGCAGGAACAGCAGCCAGGGCAGGCCGTCGTCGACGGCGCCCGGCGCCGAGACCTCCCGGGCGTAGAGCCGCAGGGTCTCGCCGTCTGGGCGCGCATGGTCGACCGGCACCTCGAACCAGTGGTCTCGTACCGCCAGCCCGCCGAACAGCATCGTCCCGTCCGGGCGCGCCGGGATCACGTCAGGCGCCCATCGCGTGGACGCCGCCGTCGACGTGCACGATCTCGCCGGTGGTCTTCGGGAACCAGTCGGAGAGCAGCCCTACCACTCCGCGTGCGGCCGGCTCCGGGTCGGACAGGTCCCAACCCAAGGGAGCACGCCGGTCCCACACGCCCTCGAACTGGTCGAACCCCGGGATCGAACGGGCGGCCATCGTCTTCACCGGACCGGCGGAGACCAAGTTGACCCGGACGTTCCTCTCGCCCAGGTACTTGGCCAGATAGCGAGCCGTGGCCTCGAGCCCGGCCTTGGCCACGCCCATCCAGTCGTAGCCCGGCCAGGCAACCTGCGCATCGAAGTTCAGTCCGACCACCGAGCCACCGTCGGGCATCAGCGGCAATGCCGCCATGGTCAACGACTTCAGCGAATATGCCGAGACATGAACGGCGGTCGACACGGCGTCGAAGCTCGTCTCCAGGAAGCTGCCGCCCAGTGCCTCCTGCGGCGCGAACGCGATCGAGTGGACGACGCCGTCGAGGGCGTCGACGTGTGCGCCCACGCGCTCGGCCAGGGAGGCCAGCTGCTCCGGGTCCTGCACGTCGAGCTCGATCACCGGCGCCGGCTGCGGTAGCCGCTTGGCGATCCGCTCGACCAGGCTCAGCCGGCCGAATCCGGTCAGCACCACGGTAGCGCCTTCGTCCTGGGCCAGGCGTGCGACGTGGAACGCGATCGAGGCGTCGGTGAGCACACCGGTCACGAGGATGCGCTTGCCCTGGAGAAGTCCCATCAGTGACCCATCCCCAGTCCCCCGTCCACCGGAATCACCGCTCCGGTGACGTACGCCGCCTCGTCGCTCGCGACCCACCGCACCACCCGTGCGACCTCGTCGGGATGCGCGTACCGGCCCAACGGGATGCCGGCCAGGATTTCGGACCGGCGCTCGGGCGTGAGCTCCGCGGTCATGTCCGACTCGACGAATCCCGGCGCTACGACGTTGGCGGTGATGCCGCGGCTGCCGAGCTCACGCGCGACGGATCGGGCCAGGCCGACCAGGCCCGCCTTGCTGGCCGCGTAGTTGACCTGACCCGGCGAGCCGAGCAGGCCGACCACGCTGCCGATGAGCACGATTCGCCCCCGACGGGCCCGCAGCATGCCTCTGGCGGCCTGCTTCACGACCCGGAACGTCCCGGTGAGGTTGGTGTCGACCACACCGGCGAAGTCGTCCTCGCTCATCCGCAGCAGCAGCGTGTCCCGGGTGACACCGGCGTTCGCCACGAGTACCTCGACCGATCCCTGACGCTCCTCGACCTCGGCGAAGGCGGCCGTCACGGACTCCTGGTCGGTCACGTCGCAGCGGACCGCCGCCAGCCCGTCCGGCGGCTCGCCGCCGCGGTGGGTCACGGTCACGGCGTCGCCGATCTCGGCGAACGCCCTGGCGATGGCCAGGCCGATGCCCCTGTTGCCCCCGGTGACCAGCACGGACCGGCTCACTCACCGCCTCCTCTCCTCGGACCAGAGCCGACGCTATCGGCTACTCGCGCACGTCGGCCGTCCGCACAGGCGCGGATCGTCGACCTATCAGCATCAGGTCCCAGCGTGAGGCCTCGGCCGGGTGACGGTACGCGCGGCTCAGGAGTCCTCGAGCCTGAACCCGATCTTCAGGCCGACCTGCCAGTGCTGGACGGCGGCGTCGTCCAGCTGACCCCGGATCTCGGTCACCTCGAACCAGTCGAGGTGGCGCAGCGTCTGACCGGCGCGGGTCACGCCGTTGCGGATCGCGGCATCGATGCTCTCGGCGGACGTCCCGACGATCTCGGTGACTCGGTAGGTACGGTTCATGGCGGTCCTCCTTACGTGTCGAACGGTGCGCTCGAGATCATGATCCCGTACGACCATCCGGCTGGCGGTCCGCACCGACGAAAGGCCGGCCAGTGTGGCGATATGGGGCGAGGAGACCTACGGTGAAGGAGTGAGGACGCCGGTCCATCGACGTGGCGATCCGGTCCAGTCGGTCACCACGGCGCACCCGAGCCACAGCGCCGACATCGACGCCAGGCAGCGGCGCTACCTGCTGATCATGGGCATCCGCATCGGCTGCCTGCCGCTGGCGATCGTCATGCAGGGCTGGGCGCGATGGGTGTTCATCATCGGCGCCGTGGTGTTGCCGTACATCGCCGTGGTGGTGGCGAACGCGGCTCGGCGGCCGGTCTCGGGAGCGCTCGTTCCCGTGGACGATCAGGGTGCGAGAGCGCTTCCACCTCCCGACACGCCGAACATGCGTGATACCGCATGACCGACCCTTCACCGACCAACGTTTCCGTGCAATACTCCGTCCGCGCGCGTTCCGTATTCCCCCGTCGGTGCGCGTCGTGATGGCGACGCCGGGCGGCTTCCCCCGTGGCTGCCCGGCGTCGTCCTCGTGACGAGCGCCCTCAGCGCCTACCCGCCGATGGCCGACATCGGCCGCGCCGGCTGCAGGAAGCCCGGGTCGTCGAT
>DASUYL010000150.1:0-14075 GCA_036377395.1 Jiangellaceae bacterium | reverse complement strand
AGGTGAAGGTCGCGGGTTCGATCCCCGTCGTCCGCTCGGAGCGAGGCCACGCGGGCCTCACCTCGGTGGAGTGGCCGAGAGGCGAGGCAACGGCCTGCAAAGCCGTGTACACGGGTTCGAATCCCGTCTCCACCTCGGCACGCACGGCAAGGGCGATTAGCTCAGTGGGAGAGCGCTTCCTTGACACGGAAGAGGTCACTGGTTCAATCCCAGTATCGCCCACCACGTTTTCGCAGGTCAGAGGCCGTTTTCTTGAAAACCGAATCTGGCACGAGGAACATACCAGGAACAAGGAGCGGTCACATTTGACCGCTCCTGTCCTCGTTTCGGGCCCGCTCATCGTCCGTTGCCGACCGGCCGGGCGTCGATGAACCGCTCGATCGAGTTGACCTTGATCCTCAACGTCTTCCGCCCGAGCCGCACCGCCTCGAGCTGGCCGTCGGCGATGTAGCGACGAACCGTCCGCGTGGAAACGGCAAGTGCTTCCGCGGCGTCGTTGAGCGAAACGAGCCGAAGGGTGATGGTGGCAGCCATGGTCTTCTCCTGGGAAGTGGCGACCCCGGTTGGCCGCTCCTACCCCCAAGGACGTGTCACGTGCGGGTGGCCACTGCGCGTTCACCCTGTCCGCGGCTGTTTGTTGCCTGGGACTGGCTGGCCGGTCAGTGTCCGGGTAGGTGCCCGGTCGGACGCTCTCATCGCGGCTGCCCGCCTGTGACGGTTGGGTGTGGCTCTTTCATGGCGCGCGGCCCGGCTGGGTGCCGCAGGCTCGCCGCCATGGTCGAGGTGACGGTGCTGGTCGACGAGGGGCTCGGGAACTCGGCTTTCCTGGTGGATGTAGGCGACGGACGGGCGCTTGCGGTGGACCCGAGCCGGGATCTGCGAGCGTTACGCGCGGCGGCGAAGCGCCAGGGTCTGCGGATCGCGTACGCGGCGGACACCCACCTGCACGCCGACTTCCTCACCGGCGCGGTTGAACTGGCGGCCAGCGACGGTGCGCAGGTCCTCGCCTCGGCGGCGGGAAGCCGGGAGTACGGACATACGGCGCTCGGTGACGGCGACGAGGTCGACCTCGGCGGGCTGACGCTTCGGACCCTGTCCACCCCGGGCCACACGCATGAGCATGTCGCCTTGGAGCTGCTGGACGGGCCGACCACGCGTGGCGTGTTCACCGGCGGGTCCCTGCTGGTCGGGGCGGCTGCCCGCACTGACCTCGTCTCGCCCGAGCTCACCGAACAACTGGCCGGGGCCCAATACCGCTCGCTGCGGCGCCTGGCGCTGCTGGACGACAGCGTCACGGTGTGGCCCACACACGGCGCAGGTTCGTTCTGCACTGCGCCCTCCGGAGCGGCACGGACGTCGACAATCGGCACGGAGAAGGCCAGGAACCGGTTGCTGCGTGCGCCGTCCGAGGAGGCGTTCGTCGATGCCCTGATGGAGTCCCTGGGTAGCTACCCGCCGTACTTCCTCCGCCTGGCCGAGCAGAATCGCCGCGGCCCCGCGCTCGTGGGTCAGTCGGCCGGGCTGCCCGCTCTGACCGTGGTAGACGCCCGCCGGCTGCTTGGCGCAGGGGGCGAGGTGATCGACGTCCGAGCCGTCTCCGAGTTCGCCGTCGAGCACGTACCAGGCTCGATCTCGATCCCGCTGCGCCCGGCTTTCGCCACCTGGCTCGGCTGGCTGGTCGAACCCGACGTTCCGCTGGTGGTCGTCCGCGGGACCGATCAAGACGCTGACGAGGTCGTCTGGCAGGCGCTCAAGATCGGCTACGACACGGTCGCCGGTGAGCTGGACGGCGGCATGCGCGCCTGGATCTCCGCCGGGCAGCCCACCGGCCAGATTCCGGTGGTGGCGCCCGCTTCCGTCGGCGAGGTGGACGTGCTCGACGTCCGGCAGGCGAGCGAGTTCGCTGCCGGGCATGTCCCCGGCGCCCACCACGTCGAACTCGGCGACCTTCCGGCGCGCCCCGGCGCCGCGGCCGCCGAGCCCCTGGTGGTGATGTGCGGGCACGGGGAGCGAGCGATGAGCGCCGCGAGCCTGCTGTCTCGTTCCGGGAGGACCGATGTGGCCGTCATGGTCGGTGGCGCCGAGGACTGGTCGGCGGCGGTGGGGCAGCCACTTCAGGGGGGGACGTGAGCCCGAGCGCAGCGACCAGCCCAGCGACGACCACCCGACCGGTCAGGCTCGGCCTCCGGAAGAACGCCGCTCAGTTCGCCCTGCTCGTCGCAGTCAATGCGCTGGTCGGCGCGATGCTCGGCCAGGAACGCACCGTCCTACCGCTGCTGGCCGAGTCCGAGTTCGGGCTACGGGCCCATACGTCGGCCCTGACGTACATCCTCGCCTTCGGCCTGGCGAAGGCGGTGACGAACTACCTGGCCGGCACCTGGTCGGACCGCTACGGCCGAAAGCCGGTGCTCGTCGCCGGCTGGCTGGTCGCCGTGCCTGTACCGCTGCTGCTCATCTGGGCGCCGTCGTGGGCCTGGGTCGTCGCCGCGAACGTGTTGCTCGGCGTCAGTCAGGGCCTGACTTGGTCCACGACCGTGATCATGAAGATCGACCTGGTGGGACCACACCGCCGGGGCCTGGCAATGGGCCTCAACGAGGCAGCCGGGTACACCGCCGTCGCCGCGACCGCCGTGGCCACGGGCTACCTGGCCGAGGCCCATGGCCTTCGGCCGACACCGTTCCTGCTCGGCGTGGCGTTCACCGCGCTCGGAGTGGGGCTGTCCACGTTGGCGGTGCGCGAGACGCGCGAGCACGCTCGGCTGGAGGCCGTAAGGGCTGGCACCACCGGCCGCTTCGCCCGCACCTCCGACGAGGCATCCGACCGGCAGGTGTTCACCCAGACCAGCTTTCGCGAGCCGGCCTTGTCGTCGGCCAGCCAGGCGGGGCTGGTCAACAATCTCAATGACGGCGTCGCATGGGGCCTCTTTCCCGTTCTGTTCGCGTCCGCGGGATTGTCGGTTGCGCGCATCGGCGTGCTGGCGGCGCTGTATCCGGCGGTGTGGGGGCTGGGCCAGCTCGTCGCGGGTGCGCTGTCAGACCGCTGGGGCCGCAAGTGGCTCATCACCGCCGGCATGTGGATCCAGGCCGCCGGCCTGGCCATGGTCGCCATGCAGGACACCTTCGCCGCCTGGGCGGTCGCGGCGACTCTGCTGGGCGCCGGCACGGCGATGGCCTACCCGACGCTGCTCGCGTCCATCGGGGACGTGGCGCACCCGGCCTGGCGGGCACGCTCGGTCGGCGTCTACCGCCTCTGGCGCGACTGTGGTTTCGCCGTCGGAGCTCTTCTGGCGGGTGTGGTGGCCGACGCCTTCGGGGTGCGGGCCGCCGTCTGGGCCGTCGCACTTCTCACCGCCGCATCGGGAATCGTCGTCGCGGTCCGGATGTACGAGACTCACCCCCGCCCGAGCGCGACGGCCACATGAGAGGCAGATAGTCATGGGTGACCGTTCCGCCAAGAACGCGCTGTTCACAGAGTTCGCTGCGATCGGCAAGGCTCTCGGCAGCCCCAAGCGCCTCGAGCTGATCGACTTGCTCGCGCAGAGCCCGCGCAGCGTGGAAGACCTCTCCCGTGCCGCCGGCCTTGGGGTCAGCACCTGCTCCGCGCACCTGCAGGCACTCCGGGTCGCCGGACTGGTGGAAACCCGCCGCGACCGCACCAGGATCTTCTACTCCCTGGTCGGGGACGACGTCGCGGCTCTGCTTGCCGACCTGCGCTCGGTGGCCCAGCGGCACCGCCCGCACACCGAGATCGCTCGGCGCACCTACCTCGGGGCGGATGACGTCGAGCAGGTCGATCGCGACGACCTGGTCCGCCGCGCCGCGGATGGTGAGGTCATCGTGCTGGACGTGCGGCCCGGACTGGAGTACGCCGCGGGCCACCTGCCGGGTGCCGTGCACATCCCCCTCGAGGAACTCGCCGAGCGGATCGACGAGCTACCAACCGACCGCGAGGTCATCGCCTACTGCCGCGGCGCCTATTGCGCGCTCGCGCACGACGCCGTCCGGCTGCTGACCGCCCGGGGTCGGCGAGCGCGCCGGGCCACGGCCGGCATGCTCGAGTGGCGGGTTGCCGGTGTGCCGGTCGAGACCGTGACGGGGCTCTACGACGATGGCGCTCCGGCCGAATCCGAGCCGGCGTCCTTGCCGTAGACCACGCCCGCTGCCTCCTGGGCCGCTATCTCGGTCAGGAACTCGGGCGGGCACTCGGCCACGTCGAGGCCCAGGGCCTGGGCTCGGTAGGTCGCCACGGCCGCGGCCTCGAGGTTGGCCGCCCGGCTGAACCCGACATCGAAGGAGTCGGCGATGATCACGCAACCGTGATGGCCCAGCAGGACGACGTCGGCACCGGTCAGCCGAGCCGCCACGGCACGGGCCAGCTGATCGGATCCGGGCTGCACGAACGGCACCTCCACGAGGCGGCGCAGGTAGTAGGCATGGTCGGTGGTGATCCGGCGGATCGGCAGACCCGCGGCGTGGAGCAGCGTCGCCATCGGCGGGTGGAGATGAAGGCAGACGACGGCGTCGGCCCGGGCCGTGAAGGCGGCGAGATGCAGCGCCAGCTCGGTCGTCGGGGCGAAGGCGCCGGAGATTTGACCGCCATCGAGCCCGACCGTCACCAGGGCTGCCGGGTCGAGGTCGTCCAGGGCCCATCCCTGCGGCGTGACCAGGATGCGGTCCCGCTGGGGGAGCCGGACGGCCAGGTTTCCACCCGACGCCACGACCAGGCCGGCGGCGACCACGCGCCGGCCCAAGGCGGTCAGTTCCTCGGCGGCCGCGTCATTCACCGGCGGGCTCTTTCGGCCTGATCACCCGATGGTCGGTGACGATGGCCGTCACCAGATCGGCCGGCGTCACGTCGAAAGCGAGGTTGAGCGCCCCGGCCCCGGCTGGAGCAACCCGGACGCCCGACCACTCGAGCACCTCGGCGTCGGCCCTGGTCTCGATCTCGACGCCGGAGCCGGTCGCGGTCGTCTCGTCGACGGTCGATTCGGGAGCCGCCACGACGAAGGGAACGCCGGCCCGGGCGCAGGCCAGGGCCAGCGGATATGTGCCGACCTTGTTGACCACATCGCCGTTGGCCGCAATCCGGTCGGCGCCGACGACGACGGCATCGACCAGGCCCCTGGCGATCACCGTCGGCCCGGCACCGTCGACCACCAGCCGATAATCGATCCCGAGCCGATCGAGCTCCCATGCCGTGAGCCGGCTCCCCTGCAGCAGCGGGCGAGTCTCGTCGACGTACACCCGGCCCAGCCGGCGCCGGCGGTGCAGCGCCCGGACCACGCCCAGGGCGGTGCCCCACTCGACGGTGGCGAGACTGCCGGTGTTGCAGTGGGTGTGAACGTTGATCGCCTGGGTCGCGGTCAAGGCTCCGGCGAGCAATTCGTCGAGCAGATCGGCGCCCCTCTCCCCGATCGCCCGGTTTGCGGCCACGTCCTCCTCCAGCACGGCGAGGGCATCGTCGAGGACGGCCTGCCGCCCCTGGGGCAGGCGGCCGACGGCTCGATCGACTCCCCATGACAGGTTGGCCGCCGTGGGTCGGGCGGCTCGCAGTCGCGCCAGCTCGGCGGTCAGCCGGTGGTCGTCCCAACCCTCCCGGCCGGCCGGGTCGACGGCGAGAACCACGCCGAGGGCGCCGGCGGCGCCGAGCGCCGGTGCACCCCGTACCGCCAGCCGGGCGATGGCCTCGACCAGCTCGTCGACCGACTTGAGCTCGACGGTCCGCAGCTCGGCCGGGAGCAGCGTCTGGTCGACGATCACGACCCGCCCGTCGCGCCAGTCGATGGTCCGCACACCGCCGAATCTAGGCGGCGCCCGTCGACGACCAGGCATCAGCGTTGAGGTGAGTGGTGTGCATCAGGTCCAGTCGACCTCGGTGACTTGGCCGCCGGTCACCGTGAACCGCCGATCGTCGGCGAGACCGGTGCCGTGGCGGTGGTAGGTCCGGCCGGCAGGTCGGACGCCGCATCGTTCAGCCCTGGTTCGTCACCGGCACGGGCACGGATTGGTGCCCGGGGGTTCCTCCTCCGGTCTCGCGATCTTGTCGGGTCGGAAACCGTACGCGGGCCGGCGTGTGCCGTCGGTACGATCGGCGGGGTTCAGCCATCAAATTGCCAGAGGTCGGAGTGCAGTCGTGTCCGAACAGATCCGCGTCGCCGTCGCCGGAAGCGAGCGATCGGTCGAGGCGGGCACGACGGCGGCCGACCTGTTCGCGGAGGATCCCGACGTGATCGCGGCCAGGGTCGGCGACAACCTGGTCGACCTGACCCGGGTGCTCGCCGACGGCGACGCAATCGAGCCGGTGGAGATCGGCTCCGCAGACGGCCGGTCGATCCTGCGGCACTCGACGGCCCATGTGCTGGCGCAGGCCGTGCAAGCGCTGTTCCCGGAGGCGAAGCTCGGCATCGGACCGCCGATCGAGAACGGCTTCTACTACGACTTCGACGTCCCCGAGCCGTTCCACCCCGACGATCTCAAGCGCATCGAGAAGCGGATGCAGCAGATCGTCAAGGAACGGCAGTCGTTCTCCCGCCGGGCGGTGACCGACGACCAGGCTCGCGCCGAACTGGCCGCCGAGCCCTACAAGCTCGAGCTGATCGGGATCAAGGGACCGGAGGCCGCCGAGAGTGCGGACCACGCCGATGCCGAGGTCGGTGGCGACGAGCTCACGATCTACGACAACCTCCGCCGGGACGGCGAGCGTGCGTGGAAGGACCTCTGCCGGGGGCCGCACCTGCCGACCACCAGGCAAATCCCGGCGTTCAAGCTCACCCGGGTCGCGGCCGCGTACTGGCGCGGGAGCGAGCAGAACCCGCAGCTGCAGCGGATCTACGGCACCGCGTGGGAGAACCGCGAGGCGCTGCAGGCCCATCTCGACCACCTCGCTGAGGCCGAGAGGCGCGACCACCGCCGGCTGGGTGCTGAGCTCGACCTGTTCTCGTTCCCCGAGGAGATCGGGTCGGGACTGGCGGTCTTCCACCCCAAGGGTGGCGTGATCCGGCGGGTGATGGAGGGCTACTCGCGCGAGCGCCACGAGCAGGCCGGGTACGAGTTCGTCTACAGCCCGCACATCACGAAGGCCACCCTGTTCGAGACCTCGGGTCATCTCGACTGGTACCGGGAAAGCATGTACCCGCCGATGCACGTCGACGCCGAGATCGACGAGGAGACCGGGGAGGTCCGCAAGCCGGGGCAGGACTACTACCTCAAGCCGATGAACTGCCCGTTCCACAACCTGATCTTCCAGGCCCGGGGACGCTCGTACCGTGAGCTGCCGCTGCGTCTGTTCGAGTTCGGCACCGTCTACCGGTACGAGAAGTCCGGCGTCGTCCATGGCCTGACCCGGGTCCGCGGGCTGACGATGGACGACGCGCACATCTACTGCACCCGGGAGCAGATGGGCGCCGAGCTCACCTCGCTGCTGACCTTCGTCCTCGACCTGCTGCGCGACTACGGGCTCCACGACTTCTACCTGGAGCTGTCGACGAAGGACCCGGACAAGCACGTCGGCACCGAGCAGGCCTGGGACGAGGCGACCGACGTGCTGCGGCAGGCCGGCGAGCAGTCGGGCCTCGAGCTGGTGCCGGACCCGGGGGGAGCCGCCTTCTACGGTCCGAAGATCTCCGTGCAGGCGCGCGACGCGATCGGCCGGACCTGGCAGATGTCGACCATCCAGCTCGACTTCAACATGCCCGAGCGCTTCGAGCTCGAGTACACCGCGGCCGACGGCTCACGGCAGCGTCCGGTCATGATCCACCGCGCCCTTTTCGGCTCGATCGAGCGGTTCTTCGGCATCCTGACCGAGCACTACGCCGGCGCCTTCCCGCCCTGGCTGGCGCCGGTCCAGGTGGTAGGGATCCCGATCACCGATGAGCACGTGGGCTACCTCGGGGATGTCGCCGCGACGCTGCGAGAGCGTGGCATCCGGGTGGAGGTCGACGCGTCCGACGACCGGATGCAGAAGAAGATCCGCATCGCGCAGCGGCAGAAGGTGCCGTTCATGCTGCTGGCGGGCGACGACGACGTGGCCAAGGGTGCCGTGTCGTTCCGCTACCGCGACGGCTCGCAGAACAACGGCGTGCCGGTGGCGGATGCCGTCGCGGAGATCGTCGGAGTGATCGAGAGCCGGGTCCAGGTCTGACCCGCCGCGTGGGACCCTGTACCGGTGTCGGCAGACGATCGCAGGGCGGCCGCGGCGGACAGCTCACCGGGACAGATGGACGTGCAGCCCGACGATCGGCTCCAGCGGCTGTGGACGCCCTATCGGATGGCCTACATCAAGCGCGAGCCGGGCAGCGGGCGCGATGCCGAGGACGGGTGCCCGTTCTGCCGGATCCCCACCCTCGACGACGAGAGCGGCCTGATTCTTGCCCGCGGGCGGCTCGTCTACGCCGTGCTGAACCTGCACCCGTACAACCCCGGGCATCTGATGGTCGTCACCTACCGGCATGTCGCCGAGATCGAGGACCTCACCGACGACGAGTTGACCGACTTGTCGACGATGACGCGCGATGCGGTCCTAGCGGTGAAGGCGGCCTCCCGGCCGCAGGGGTTCAACGTCGGGATCAACCTCGGCAGCGTCGCCGGCGGGTCACTGGCAGAGCACATCCATCAGCACGTCGTGCCCCGATGGAACGGGGACGCCAACTTCATGACCGTGCTGGGACACACCAAGCTGATGCCGCAGCTGCTGGCCGACACCCGGGACCTGATCGCCGGCCACTGGCCGGCCTCCCGTTGATCACGTTAACCATGCGCCGAGACCGTTCACCAGGGTCCGGACCCTGGTGAACGGTCCACCAGGGTGGTGAACGTGATCAAAGACCGGCGGCTCAGTCAGTCGCCCTTGGCCTTGGCCTTCGCGGCCAGGTGTTGCGGCATCGGTTCGTAGCGGACGAACGTACGGGTGAACGTGCCGGTGCCGTGGCTCATCGCCCGCAGGTCGATGGCGTAGCGGACGATCTCGGTCTGCGGCACCTCCGCGCGCACCAGCGTCCGGCCGGCGCCGACCGGCTCGGTACCGAGCACCCGCCCGCGGCGGCTGGACAGGTCGCCCATCACGCTGCCGACGTAATCGTCGGGGATGAGCACGCCGACCTCGTCGACGGGTTCCAGCATGTTGACACCCGCGGCGGCGGCAGCGTCCCGCAGCGCCAGCCCGCCGGCGGTCTGGAAGGCCATGTCGGAGGAGTCGACGCTGTGCGCCTTGCCGTCGAAGAGCGTGACCCTGATGTCCACCACGGGGTAGCCGGCAGGCGTCGTGCCCCGCTCCATCTGCGCGCGGACGCCCTTCTCGACCGACGGGATGAACTGCCGCGGCACCGACCCGCCGACAACCTTGTCGACGAACTCGAAGCCTTCGCCCTCCGGCAGCGGCTCGACCTCGACGTCGCAGACCGCGTACTGGCCGTGGCCACCGGACTGCTTGACGTGCCGGCCGTGCCCCCGGGCGGTGCCGGCGAGCGTCTCCCGCAGCGGCACCCGCAGGTCGACCTGGTCGACCGCCACGCCGTAGCGGGAGCGAAGCCGATCCAGCAGCACGTCGGCGTGGGCCTCGCCGATGGTCCAGAGCACCAGTTGATGGGTCTCCGGGTTGTTCTCGATGCGCAGCGTCGGGTCCTCGGCGGCCAGCCGCTGCAGGCCCTGCGACAGCTTGTCCTCGTCGGCCTTGGCATGGGCGACGATCGCGACCGGCAGCAGCGGCTCGGGCATCACCCACGGCCGCATCACCAGCGGATCGTCCTTGCCGGACAGGGTGTCCCCGGTCTCCGCACGCGACAGCTTGGCGATCGCGCAGATATCGCCGGCGGCGCACGACGACACCGGCCGCTGCGTCTTGCCCAGCGGCGATGTGACCGCACCGATCCGTTCGTCCTCGTCATGGTCCTCGTGCCCGCGGTCGGAGAGGAAGTGACCGGAGACGTGCACCGTCTGGTCCGGCCGCAGCGTGCCGGAGAAGACCCGGACCAGGCTGATGCGGCCCACGTAGGCGTCGGTGGTGGTCTTGACGATCTCGGCGAGCAGCGGGCCGGCCGGGTCGCAAGTGACGCCCTCCCGCGCCTTCCCGGCGGTCGTGTAGACCTCGGGGATCGGGTGCTCGGCGGGAGAGGGGAAGGCGCTGGTGATGATCTCGAGCAGTTCGGCCGTGCCGAGGCCGGTCGCGGCGCAGACGGGGATGACCGGGTGGAACGAGCCCTTGGCGACCGCCTGCTCGAGGTCGTCGATCAGCACCTTCTGGTCGATCTCCTCGCCGCCGAGGTAGCGGTCCATCAGGCTCTCGTCCTCGGACTCCTCGATCACGCCCTCGATCAGTTCACCCCGCGCGGCTTCGAGCCGGTCGGCGTCGTCGGACGACGGGTCGGACTCGGTGCGAGTGCCGGTGGAGTAGTCGAACAGCCGGCCGCTGAGCATGCCGATCAGCCCGGTCGCCGCTCCGTCGGAGCCGGCGACCGGCAGGTAGAGGGGCAACACCTTCTCGCCGAACGCCTCGCGGCAAGCGGCCAGCGTCCCTTCGTAGTCGGACCGGGGGTGGTCGAGCTTGGTAAGCACAACGGCGCGCGGCATGCCGACCGCCGCGCACTCCGCCCACAGCATCCGCGTCGAGCCGTCGATCGCCTCGGCGGTGGAGACGACGAACAGCGCGCAGTCGGCCGCCCGCAGGCCGGCACGGAGGTCGCCGACGAAGTCCGCATACCCCGGCGTGTCGAGCAGGTTGACCTTGATGCCCTGGTGGTGGAACGGCGCCAGCGACAGGCTGACCGAACGCTGCTGGCGTAGCTCGGCCTCGTCGTGGTCACTGACCGTGGTGCCGTCCTCGACGCGCCCGGCCCGGTGGATCGTGCCGGTCGCGACGAGCAGGGCCTCGACCAGCGTGGTCTTGCCAGCTCCGGTGTGGCCGACCAGGACGACGTTGCGTACGCTCTGCCCGTCGCCGCTCTGGTCGGCCCCGGGCACTGTGCCGTCGGCCGTCGCAGGGTTCTTGTCCGCCATCGCGCTCGCCTCCACACTCGACCTCCGGAGGCCCGGCGACGCCGGTCACGCTCCGGCCAACTCACGTACACCTGGTAATTCCACCCTGGCGTGACCGAGCGCACG
Organism: Jiangellaceae bacterium; assembly: GCA_036377395.1. Lineage (GTDB taxonomy): Bacteria > Actinomycetota > Actinomycetes > Jiangellales > Jiangellaceae > DASRTE01. Next base: position 2,981 of record DASUYL010000150.1, on the reverse strand, counting down.
ACACAAGGGGGAGGCCGAACCCGCCAGGGCTAGCATGGCGCCGCCCGCAGACCCGAACGGAGCGAATGGCCCGCATGCTCAACCGCTTCGCCCGCGCGTTCTTCACGCGCCTGCTGACACCGATCGCCACCGCACTGCTGCGGCTGGGCGTCCGGCCGGACGTCGTGACCGTCGTCGGCACCGTTGGCGTGTGCACCGGAGCGTTGTGGTTCTACCCACGCGGCCAATTTCTCGTCGGCACGTTGGTGATCACGGCCTTCGTGTTCTCCGACAACGTCGACGGCATCATGGCCCGGCTCTCCGACCGGCAGGGCCCGTGGGGTGCCTTCCTGGACTCGGTGCTGGATCGGTTCGGCGATGCGGCGATCTTCATCGGGCTGACGCTGTGGTTCGCCGGCGAGGGCGACAACCTTCGCATGGTGGCGTTGTGCCTGGCCTGCCTGGCGCTGGGTGCCGTCGTCTCCTACGCGAAGGCCCGGGCCGAGAGCCTCGGCTATAGCGCCGACGTCGGCATCGCCGAGCGGGCCGACCGGCTGGTGGCCGTGCTCGTCACGACCGGGCTGGTCGGTTGGTTCGACCTGCCGGTCGTCGTCCTCGAGGTCGTGCTGTGGCTGCTCGCCGCCGCCAGCGCGTGGACGGTGTTCCAGCGGGTCCGCACGGTGTACCGGCAGTCGATCACCGAGCCGGCATGAGCACGCGCCTCAGCGAGCGCATCGTGCTGCTCGGGTACACCGGCGGCTGGTCGGCCGTCCGGCACCTGCCCGACCGCGCCGCCTACGGGATGTTCCGCAGGATCGCCGACCGGGCGTGGCGACGTCGGGGTCCCAGCGTGCGCCGGCTCGAGGCCAACCTGGCCCGGGCGCTCGGAACCACCGACGACGACGAGGTACGCGAGGCGTCCCGGGCCGGCATGCGGTCCTACCTGCGGTACTGGTGCGACGCGTTCCGCCAGCCCGACTGGGACACCGAGCGCATCGTGTCCCGGATCCGGGTCGAGGGCGAGGAGAACATGCGGGCACCGTTGCGGGCGGGCCGGGGAGTCGTCGCTGCGCTGCCGCACATGGCCAACTGGGACCACGCCGGCGCATGGGCGTGCCTCACCGGTGCGCCGGTCACCACCGTCGCCGAGCGCCTCAAACCCGAGGCTCTGTTCGAGCGGTTCGTGGCGTTTCGCGAAGGCCTCGGGATGGAGATCCTGCCCCTCACCGGAGGCAAGGAGGACGTCTTCACGACGCTGGCGACCCGCCTGCGCGAGCCGCGCCTGGTACCGCTCCTGGCCGATCGCGACCTGTCCCGCCGCGGCCTCGGCGTCACCCTGTTCGGCGAGGCCACCCGGATGCCGGCCGGCCCAGCGGCGCTCGCACTCCGCACCGGCTCGGCGCTGCTGCCGGTGAGCCTCTGGTACGAGGGCACCGAACCCGACCACCGGTTGGTCCTCCGCTTCCACGAGGAACTGAGGCCCTCCGCCGGCATGCGGGGAGCCGAGCGGATCGGCCGGATGACGCAGGACCTTGCCGACGAGTTCAGCCGGAGCATCGCCGCCCATCCGCACGACTGGCACATGCTGCAGCCGATGTTCCTGGCCGACCTGCCCGGCGACGACCCGCGACGTACCGTGTCCAGTGGAGCCAGCGCATGAAGGTCGGCATGGTGTGCCCGTACTCCTGGGACATGCCCGGGGGAGTGCAAGTGCACATCCGCGACCTGGCCGAGGAGCTGATGAGCCGGGGCCACCAGGTCTCGGTGATCGCCGCCGCGGACGACGACACCCCGGTGCCGCCGTATGTGGTCTCCGCCGGCAGGGCGGTGCCCATCCACTACAACGGCTCCGTCGCCCGGCTGACCTTCGGCCCGCTGTCCGCGTCCCGGGTCCGGCGATGGCTGTCCGACGGCAAGTTCGACGTTCTGCACGTCCACGAGCCGGCGTCGCCGAGCCTGGGCCTGCTCGCGGTCTGGTGGGCCGACATGCCGGTGGTCGCCACCTTCCACCAGGCCAACCCGAGGTCGAGGGCGATGAGCGCGGCGTCCGGCATCCTGCAGTCGGCGGTCGAGAAGATCTCGGCCCGGATCGCGGTGTCCGAGGAGGCGCGGACGGTCGTCGTCCAGCATCTCGGCGGCGATCCGGTGCTTATCCCGAACGGGCTCTACGTCCACCGTTTCACCGGAGTGCCGGCACGACCGGAGTGGCAGGGTGCGGGCGGCACGCTGTCGTTCCTGGGCCGCCTGGACGAGCCCCGCAAGGGCCTGCCCGTGCTGCTCGACGCGTGGCCGACGATCCACCGCGAACGGCCGGGCAGCCGGCTGCTCGTCGCTGGCCGCGGCGACATCGACGAGATCCGGCGCGGCATTCCGGCGGACTGCCGGGACGACGTGGTCTTCCTCGGCGGGGTGACCGACGAGGAGAAGGTGGCGATGTTCGCCTCCAGCGACATCTACGTCGCGCCGCACACGGGTGGCGAGTCGTTCGGCATCGTGCTCGCCGAGGCGATGGCAGCAGGCACGCCGGTGCTGGCCAGCGAGCTGGTGGCGTTCCGCACCGTCCTCGACGAGGGCCGGCTGGGTGTCCTGATCCCGGTCGGGGACTCCGACGCCCTGGCCGCAGCGACCCTCGATCTGCTGGCGGCTCCTGACCGGCGACGCAACCTGGCCGACGCGGCCAGGGTCGCCGTGCGGCGCTACGACTGGTCGGTTGTCGCGGACGAGGTGCTCGCGGTGTATGAGATGGCCGTGGCCGCCGGGACCGGCCACGGGCACGGGCGGTACCGCCTGTCCGGTCGGTAGGTTCCGTCGTCGTGGAGTGGATCATCCCCGTCGCCGTGGTCCTCCTCGGCATCTACCTGTCCTGGACGGCCGGCCGCCTCGATCGCCTGCACTGGCGGGTCGACGCGTCCCGCGCCGTTCTCGACGCCCAGTTGCTGCGTCGCTCGGGTGCGGCACTCGACCTCGCCGGGACCGGCCTGCTCGACCCGGCCAGCGCAGTG
>DASUYL010000149.1:0-11674 GCA_036377395.1 Jiangellaceae bacterium | reverse complement strand
TGTCGACGGCGGGCGGGACGGCGACGGGGAGCGGTAGGAGGGTTCGCTCGGCCGCGGGGTCGACTGTTCGACGGCCCTGCGGACCTGCTCCTCGATCGGGACCCCACCGAGCAGGGGCGTGGGGGCTGGCGACCCGGCTCGCGCCGGCATGACCCCGTCGGTCGTGTCGAGTGGGGACACGACCAGGTGGGCCGGAAGGTCGACCTGGGCAACAGTTCCGTTGGGCTCGCCGGGGACGAGGCGGACGACGATGCCGTGCCGGGAGGCCAGCCGCGCGACGACGTAGAGACCGAGCGTGCGCGACGCCGCGACGTCGATGTCGCCCGGTTCACGGAGCCGCTCGTTGAGCGACGCGAGCTGGTCGGCGGGAATGCCGAGACCGGAGTCGGCGACCTGGATCCGCAGCCCGCCGCCGAGGAGCGGCTGGCTGGTGATCATGACCGGCGTCGACGGTGCGGAGAACTCCGTGGCGTTGTCCAGCAGCTCTGCCAGCAGGTGGGCAACGTCGTCGACCGCGGCCGGCGTCACGAGGTCGGTGGGCATCACGCCGAACTTCACCCGTGGGTACTGCTCCACTTCGCCGACGGCGGTCCGGACGACGTCGAGGACGGGCGCGGCCGTGCCGGTGCGTCGCATCTCCTCGACACCGGCGAGGACCAGCAGGCTCTCGGCGTGGCGCCGGACGCGCGTGGAGAGGTGGTCGATGCGGAACAGCGTCCCGAGCTGGTCGGCGTCGCGCTCGCGGGCCTCCAACTCCTCGATCTCGCCGAGCTGGCGGTCGACCAGCGACTGGGTACGACGGGACAGGTTGACCACGATCGTGTCGAGGTTCTGACGCAGCAGGGCCTGCTCGCCGGCGACGCGCACGGCCGTGGAGTGGACGTCGTTGAACGCGTTCGCGACCTGCCCGATCTCGTCCTTGCCCTCGGGCTGGACGGCGTCGCCGACATTGCGGATGACCGCCGGGCCGTCGCTCTGGATCCGTGACACCAACGCCGGCAGGCCGGTGTCGGCGGTCTGGAGGGCAGCACCGCGCAGCCGGCGCAGCGGACCGATGATCGACCGGGCGACCGCGGCCGCCAGGGCGACCGTGGCGGCAAGGACGACGAGGATTGCGACGGCGGTGGCGCCGGCCGCGATCTGCGCCCGGGTCGCGATGCCGGAGGCCTCGTCGACGATGGACTCGGCCATGCCGGTCTGGATATCGCGGAGGACGTCGATACGGCCCGTAGCCGCCTGGTACCACTCCTCGGGCGTCGCGTCGGGCTCCTCACCGGTGGCGAGCGCGCGGCCACGGACCGCCGCGACGGGGCCGAGTGTTCCCGGCACGGTCGAGTAGAACTGTGACCGTACCTCCGGCTCGGCCGTGGAGACGAAGCGGGAGATCAGGTAATCCTGCTCGCCCACGGAGATCGCCTCGCGCTGGCGCTGCTCGTCGCTGAGGGGATCACCGGTCGCCAGGACGTGGGCGAGCAACGCCCGTTCGACCGAGGCCGACTCCGTTGCTCGCGCCAGCGCGTCGAGCGTGTCGACCTCGACCACGAGCCCGGCATCGGTCGAGCCCGACCCGCTGGCCTTCACGAACCGGAGCAACGCCTCGACCATCAGGTTGTAGTCGTCGACGCCGGGCTCGTCGAACGGCTCGAGCACGATGTCGCGCGACCCTCGGTAGGCGTCGAGCAGGCCCAGCTGGACCTCGGTGCTGCGGCGGGCCTCGGCGACGGCCGGGTCGACATCATCGGGTAGCTCGGCCATCTGCTCGTTGAGGGTCGCGACGGCCTCGTCGGTGGCGTTCCGCGCGTCGGCGACCGCACCCTGACCTGTCGCGCCGATGTCGAACAGCCCCGACACGTCACGTTCGTCCTGCAGCCGATCGGCCGTCTCCAGGGCCGCGACCGCGACCCGGGCGTTGCGCTCGACGCCGCTGGCGGCGCTGGCCCGGGTGAGGGCGTCGCGGAAGAGGAACGCACCGAGGACGAGAGCACCCAGCAGAGGGAGCAGGACCAGCGCACCGACCCGCGACCGCACGCTCCGGTCGTGGAGGAACGAGCGCCAGAACGACGATGCCCTCGGTTCGCGCGTCGGCCTCGATGCTTCGGGTTGATCAGCCGCGGTGGGGCGCTCGGTCGCGTGCGCCCGCTTGGCGACGCCGGTCTTGTTGCTCCGGTGTCCTCGCGGGTTCCGCGTCATCGGTCGGTCCTTTCCTTCTTCCCCCGAACGGGCGTCGTCGACCGCGCATGGCCGCGGCTACGCCGCCACGGCCGTGCAGTGTCACGGCACGAGACGGTAGATGACGCTTCCCATCTGAACCGCATCCTGTCAATAGCTGGACAGTCCGTGATACGCGGGGCGGACGCTCTAGGGTGCCTGACGACGCGCCAAACCCCCAAACCGGCCATTTCCTCGTGCCGGCTGCCGGCCCTCGATCGCCCGGATCATGCGCCGGGGTCGACCACGCGGATGGCGCGGTCGACCCGGCGCGGAAAAGAGATCGGTCGTGGTCTCAGCGCTCGACCTCCCCGGCGATGAACCTCTCAACCAGTTCGCGGCAGACGTCGTCGGGGTACTGCTCGGGCGGCGACTTCATGAAGTAGGACGACGCGGACAGGATCGGACCACCGATGCCGCGGTCCTTGGCAATCTTGGCCGCCCGGATGGCATCGATGATGATGCCCGCCGAGTTGGGCGAGTCCCACACCTCCAGCTTGTACTCGAGGCTCACCGGAACGTCTCCGAAGTTGCGGCCTTCCAGCCGGATGAACGCCCACTTGCGGTCGTCGAGCCACTCGACGTAGTCGGACGGGCCGATGTGGACGTTGCGCGGTGCGATCTCGTCGACGAGCTGAGAGGTGACGGCCTGGGTCTTGGAGATCTTCTTCGACTCCAGCCGCTCACGCTCGAGCATGTTCTTGAAGTCCATGTTGCCGCCGACGTTGAGCTGGTAGGTCCGGTCGACGGTCACCCCCCGGTCCTCGAAGAGCTTCGCGAGTACCCGGTGGGTGATGGTCGCGCCGATCTGCGACTTGATGTCGTCGCCGACGATCGGCACGCCCGCGGTGGTGAACTTGTCCGCCCACTCCTTCGTGCCGGCGATGAACACCGGCAACGCGTTGACGAACGCAACTCCGGCGTCGATCGCGCATTGCGCGTAGAACTTCGCGGCCCGCTCCGACCCCACCGGCAGGTAGCAGACGAGGACGTCGGCGCGCGTCTCGCGCAGCACCGTCACCATGTCGACCGGCGCGTCCTCGGACTCGGTGATGGTCTGGCGGTAGTACTTCCCGAGCCCGTCGAGGGTATGGCCACGCTGCACCAAGACACCGGTGGCCGGTACCTCGCAGATCTTGATCGTGTTGTTCTCGCTCGCGCCGATGGCGTCGGCGAGGTCCATTCCGACCTTCTTGGCGTCGACGTCGAATGCGGCCACGAACTCGACGTCCCGGACGTGGTAGTCACCGAACCGTACGTGCATCAGACCGGGCACCTTCTGTGCCGGGTCGGCATCGCGGTAATAGTGGACGCCTTGGACGAGCGAGGCGGCGCAGTTGCCCACGCCGACGATGGCTACCCGAACCGAGGTCATCGGTTCTCCTTTCATTCTGGGGGGCGGGACGGCAGGGCGCCGGCCCTCCGGCGGGATGTGTCCGCCCGCCGCGTTGTCAGCGATGTGCTCTCGGTCGCGGTCGGCTCGTCCCCCCACTGCCGGAAGCCGTCAGCCGGCGTCGGCTCGGCGCCTCCGCCCCGTTCGGCCCGGCGGCTCGACCGCTCCGCCGGGTCGTCGCCGCGCTCGACGGCGATGAGCTCGTCGAGCCAGCGGACCTCACGTTCGACCGACTCGAGCCCATGGCTCTGCAGCTCGAGCGTGTAGGCATCGAGCCGCTCCCGGGTGCGCTGCAGCGCGGAGCGGAACGTCTCCAGCCGCTCCTGTAGGCGGATCCGGCGACCTTCGAGGATGCGCATCCGGGTAGCCGCGTCGGCTCGGGCGAAGAATGCGAAATGGACACCGAACTGCTCGTCGTCCCAGGACGCCGGACCTGCCTGTGCGAGCAACTCGGCGAACCGCTCCTTGCCCTCCGGTGTCAGCTTGTACACGATCTTGCTCCGGCGGCCCCCGATGTGCGCAGCGGCGGCCTCGCCGGGCGAGTCCTCGGCGAGGTACCCGCGGCGCACCAGGTCCTTCAGGCAGGGGTAGAGGGTGCCGTACGAGAACGCCCGGCCCCAGCCGAGCAACGCGTTGACCTGCTTGCGGAGCTCGTACCCGTGCATCGGCGCGTCGTGGAGCAGGCCCAGAACGGCCAGCTCCAGCGCGTCGGCACGCTTTCCCACCGCGGTAGGCTCCTCGGGCGAGTCTCGAACCGATGTATCGGGCCGATACATCAGACTGATACGATGAGACGATAGTGCGACGGACGCGTGATATGCAAGGACACGTCCGGATGCTCCCCAGGGCCCGGTAATCGGGCGGTTGTGGCTTGGGCCGCGGAGGGGGAAGCGTCGTAGGCTGCCACCCGGTGCCGCCTGACCTGATACGTCCCCTACCGAGCAGAGATCCCCTGTGAGCAACGAACGACGACGCCCGGCCGGTACCCATCGGAGGGTTGCCTCGGCGTCGCGTCCAACGGTGGATCCCGGAACCGCGAGGCGCCCGGCTCCCCGCCCCGCCGAGACCGGACCGGAGCGCGGCGTCGCCCGTGGCCCCGGCCCCGCCGGGTATCGCGCGCCCCGCCCTGGCCGTTCGTCGCCGAACGGTACGACCGGACGTCGGGCGAGACGATACGCGGCCGACAAGGAACCCACGGGGGGCTGGCGTCGGTGGCTGACCTGGAAGAAGGTCTCACTGGCCGGCCTGGGCATCGTCCTGCTCGGACTCTTGGGTGTGGGCGTCGCGTTCGCCATGACCGACGTGCCCGCGGCCAACGACTTCTCGACCTCGCAGGCAACGATCGTCTACTGGAACGACGGTGAGACCGAGCTCGGCCGGTTCAGCGCCGAGAACCGCGAGAGCGTCGGCATCGAGGAGGTCCCGGAACACGTGCGGCAGGCCGTGGTGGCCGCAGAGGACCGCACCTTCTACGAGAACGACGGATTCGACCCTGTCGGGATCATCCGGGCCGGCTGGGACAGTCTCCGGGGCGGCGAGATCGCCGGCGGAGGCTCGACCATCACCCAGCAGTACGTCAAGAACTACTACCTGACGCAGGAGCAGACTCTCACCCGGAAGGTGAAGGAGCTGTTCATCTCCGTCAAGATCGACCAGCAGCTGGAGAAGGACCAGATCCTGCAGGACTACCTCAACACGATCTGGTTCGGACGCGGCACCTACGGGATCCAGACGGCGTCCAAGTCGTACTTCGGGAAGAACGTCAGCGACCTCACGCTGGAGGAGGGCGCCGCGATGGCGGCGATCCTGCGCAACCCCGGCAGCTATGACCCGACGCTCTCGGAGGAGAACGTCCAGCGCTTCACCGACCGGTTCCGCTACGTCCTCGACGGGATGGTGGAGGGGGGATGGCTCGACCGGGCCACCGCCGACGCGGCCATCCCGCCGGAGGTCCTGCCGGAGCAGAAGAGCAACACGTTCGGCGGCCCGGGTGGCTACCTGCTCCAGCAGGTCAAGAACGAGCTCGAGGCGGTCGGTATCGATCCGGCCGAGATCGAGACCGGCGGCCTGCGGGTCACGACCACCTTCGACCCGAACGCCCAGTCCGCCGCCGTCGAGGCGGTCGAGTCGGAGGCGCCGACGGAGGATGTCGAGCACCTCCACATCGGCCTCGCCGCGGTTCGTCCGGGCGACGGCGCGGTCGTCGCGATGTACGGCGGCCCCGATGCGGTCGCACAGAGCTTCAACGACGCGGTCGACTCGATCCCGCAGGCGGGGTCGACGGTCAAGCCGTTCACGCTGGTCGCGGCGTTCGAGAACGACTTCACCCTGAAGGACCGTTTCTGGGGGAACTCCGGATTCGAGGCCCCTGGCCTCGGCAAGCCGGTGAACAACGAGAGCGACCGCGACTACGGCGAGACCGTGGACCTGCTTCAGGCGACCGAGAACTCGATCAACACCGCGTTCGTCGACCTCACGATGCAACTGGGCCCCGAGAAGGTCATGGATGCCATGGTGAGGTCGGGCCTCCCCGAGAATGCGCCCGGAATCGTGGGGGAGAGCGGCGTGCCCAACGGCCGGATCACGCTGGGTACCGCGTCGATCCCGCCGGTCCAGATGGCGGACATGTACGCGACGCTCGCCGCGCAGGGCAAGCAGGCGGACTGGTACACGGTCGCGAAGGTCACCGATCTGTCCGGCACCGTCCGGCACGAGGTCGAGCCGGAACCGGAACAGGTCATCGAGCGCGACATGACCGCCGAGGTGACGTACGCCCTGACCCAGGTGGCCGAGAACGGGACCGGAACCGTCGCACAGGCTCTCGACCGCCCCGTCGCGGTCAAGACCGGTCAGGCCGAAGACCTCGGGTCGTGGTTCTCCGGGTACACGCCGCAGTTGGCTGCCTCGGTCGTCTACTTCAAGAGCGACTACGCCACCGGTGGGTCGATGCTGTCGCTGGACGGCACCGGGGGTGAGGCGACCTTCACCGGCGGCAAGTACCCGGGGCGGACCTGGACGGCGTTCATGCAGGGAGCGCTGGAAGGTGCCGAGGTGCTGGAGTTCCCCGAGCGCCCGGACTTCGCCGAGGACCCGAGCTCGACGCCGAGGCCGACAATCGAGGTCTGCCCGCCGGGAACCGAGGGCACGCCACCGGACTGCACGCCGATCGAACCGACCCCGTCCGAGGATGCGGGCATCGAGATCCCCGACGTCGTCGGCATGCAGCAGAACGACGCGGAGCGGACCCTGCGACGGGCCGGCTTCGACGTTGCGGCGCAGACCGCCGAGACCGACCAGGCGCCGCCGGGACAGGTCGTCGACCAGGGTCCGCCGGGCGGGACGGCGGCACCGCGGGGCTCGACGGTGACCATCGTCGTCGCGGTCGAACCCGAGCCGAGCTCCGTCGACGTCCCAGACCTCACCGACATGAGCAGGGCCGCAGCCGAACAGGCGCTCAACGCCGCCGGGCTCGTGCCGAACTTCATGGGGAACCCGAACGGGGTGGTCGTCGATCAGAGTCCGGGGCCCGGCCAATCCGTCGAGGTCGGCTCGACAGTCGACGTCCGGCTGGGGGACCGAGGCTCGTAGTCCAACTGGTTCCCGGCGATCGCGGTGCTCGGGTAGGCAGGACCGTCCGGACCGGCGGGAGGCAAGGGCGGTCGGCCGAGCCGGTCGGTACCGTCGGCCCGATGAACACGCCGATCGCGCTGCCGAGTCGCGACGACCCGCTGGTCAGCGCCGCCAGCGAGGCCGTAGGCGGCCCGGTCGGGCGGCGCGCAGCACCTGGGCGAGGGTGGTGGGGCCCGGTTCGGGTCGCACTCGCCGTCGCGTGTGTCGTGCTCGGGCTCGGCGTTCTCGCGGACGCCGGCTGCCACAACGACCGGTGGGAGAACCGAGGCGACCGGGCGATCTGGACCGGGCTGTGCTACAGCGACGTGGCGTTCCTGTATCGCGAGCGAGGTCTCGCCGACGGGCTGACATATCGCGATGCACCGCTGGAGTACCCGGTGCTGACCGCAGCCGTGATCCAGGTCTCTGCGTACGCGGCCCGCGCTCTCGCGGAAGGCGGAGACACCGGCAGCAATCCCGCCGAGGAGGTGCTCGTCGGTGGCCTGCGCTTCTACGATGTCACCGCCGTACTGATGGGGCTGGCCGCGCTGGGCGCCGTCGTCGCCACTGCCCGGACGGTTCCGCGCCGACCATGGGACGCAATGCTGGTGGCGGCATCGCCGGTGCTGCTGCTCACTGCCACCATCAACTGGGACCTGCTCGCGGTGGCCCTCACCAGCCTGGCGGTCCTGGCCTGGACCCGGAAGCGACCGGTTCTCGCCGGCCTGATGGTCGGGCTCGGCGCCGCCGCGAAGCTCTACCCGGTGCTCCTGCTCGGCCCGATGCTGGTGCTCGCCTGGCGGGAACCCGACCGGCGTCGGGCCGTCGGCGACTATCTGGTCACGCTCGGGACGGCGGTGGCCGCATGGGCAGCGGTCAACCTGCCTGCCTACCTCTGGGCCCCGGACGGCTGGCGCCATTTCTACGCGTTCAACACCGAGCGACGGGCGGACCTCGGCTCGCCCTGGTATGCGATCGACCTCCTCGTGCCCGACCTGCTGCCGGATCGGATCGAGCCGGTCCTGCTCACCTCGGCAGTGGTCCTGCTGACCCTGGTCGTTCTCGCCGGACTCGCCGCGCCGGAACCACCTCGGCTGGCCCAGTTGGCCTTCCTCGCCGTGGCGGCCTTCCTGTTGGTCAACAAGGTGTGGTCGCCGCAGTACGCACTCTGGCTGCTCCCGCTGGCGGCGTTGGCCCGACCCCGCTGGCGCGACCTGCTCATCTGGCAAGGCGCCGAGGTGCTGTACTTCGTAGCCGTGTGGTGGCATCTGGCGACGCTGTACGACAGCAGCGCGCCGTTGATCGGATCGGGGGGCTTCGCCGCGGCGACGGCGATCCGCATCGGCGGGTTGGCCTGGCTGGCCGGCGTCGTGGTACGCGACATCATGCAGCCGCGGTCGGATCTCGTCCGTCCCTACGTTGATCATGGCAATGTGGGCCACTCCCACGCCTCGACTGCCCCCACTTCGCCATGATCGACGCGGAGGAGGAGCGGCAGCAGCAGAGGCCGGAGCTGATCGAGCGCGCCCGGGCCTGGGTCACACGCCAGCCGCCGACCGACCGTGACGCTGTGCTGGTGTGGCTGGCCAGCCGCGCCTCGGTATGGGTCGTAGCCGGTGCGGTGGGCTGGTTGTTCGCGACCGAGGTCGGCGTCCAACCGCTGCTGGAACGCTGGCAGCAGTGGGACTTCCACCACTTCTGGGGCATCGCTCTGTACGGCTACGGCGGCGAACCCACGGGCGTGCCGAACGAGGCGTTCTTCCCCGGGTTCCCGGCTCTGCTCGCGCTCGGCGGCAGCATCGGGCTCGCGCATGTCGCCGCCGGGCTGCTCGTATCGTTCGTTGCCGGCGGCGTCGCCGCGGTCGCGTTGGCCCGGCTCGGTGATCTCGACGGCGGGCCGGGCGTGGGCAGGCGGGCGGTGCTCATGTGGGTCTTCGCCCCACCGGCGATCTTCCTGGCCGCGCCCTACACGGAGTCCCTGTTCCTCGGATTCGCCGTCCCCGCGTGGTTGTGCGCTCGGCGGGGGAGGTGGGCGTACGCAGGTGTGCTCACCGCGGCGGCCTGCACGGTGCGGGTGAGCGGCGTGTTCCTGCTCGCCGCACTGGGCGTCCATTGGCTCACGTCGCAAGAGAAACGGTGGGCGGACCTGCCGTGGCTGCTCGTGCCCGTCGTTCCGCTGGCGGCGTGGACGGCCTACCTGCGTGTGACGACCGGCGACTGGCTGGCCTGGCTCGACGCACAGGCGCAGGAGTGGAGTCGCGAGTTCACCGCGCCGTGGACGGCGTTCTCCAACACCTGGGAGGCCGGGTTCGGAGGCACCCAGACTCCCGGCTTCGCGTGGATGTTCCGCGCGGAGATCGTCGCGATGGCGGTCGGCGTGGCGCTGACCGCAGGGCTGCTGGTCTGGCGGCGATGGGGTGAGGCGACGTGGGTCGGCCTGCAGGTGGTCGCGTTCGGGACGTCGTTCTGGTACTTCTCCGTGCCCCGGGCGACGTTGCTCTGGTGGCCGCTGTGGATCGCGCTGGCCGTCGTCGCCGTCCGCCGGCGGTGGGTGCTCTGGGCATATCTGTGCGTCAGCGTGCCATTGATGACGCTCTGGGCCGCGGCGTTCCTGACCGGTCGCTGGGCCGGTTAGGCAGGGTCAGTTCCACACGATTCGGTCGAACGTCGTCGTGGTGAAGCGAACGTCGACGTCGACCTCATCACCGATGGCGGGCGGATCCGCACCCGGCGGCAGCCAGATCAGCGAGCACTGCATGTGCGGTGGTTCGGCGAACCACCGACGCTTGCCGGCGACATGGTACGGGGACAGCGCACGGCCCAACGCCGCCAGCCCGCCCGTGGCCACTGCTACCGCACGCTGCCGCATGGTCGCCGCGGGGGTCGGAGCCTCCATGGCGATGCCGTGCGCCGTCCCGCCGGCCACGACGAGCAGCACCCCGTCGCGCGTCGCGCGGCGCTGCCGGTACCCGTAGGGCTGCCCGCGGCGGATGGCGTGCATGTCGAGCACGCTGGCCCGGGTCCGGTACGCCGAACGCTCGCCCAGCCAGAGTGCCGTGCCGATGCGGAGCCGTAGCTCGGCCGAGGTCTCGGTGGCGAGCTTTGCGGCGTCGGTCCGGTCGAGATGGCTCAGCCAGAGCCGGTGGCCCTCGGAGCCCGAGGTTGCGACGAACAGCCGGGCGAGGTCGCGCGCCTGTGCGAGCCGGTCGCCGGCCAACGGAAGGTGCAGAGCCCACCCCTCGAAGTGGACCTGGCCGAGAAGCGACACCGCCTGCCCGATCTCCGTCGTCGCGATGCCGTGGCGCCGCATGGTCGTCAGCACCTCGACGACGACCCGCGGCCGGCGGTCACTCTCCGCGAGGTCACGCAGGTCGGTCAGCCGGGAGACCGTGTGGATGACCCGGCCCTCGTCGACGAGGTCGACGTCGACCCCCGGTCGCCACGGCGAGAGCACGAGCACGTCGCCGCGGAACGGTCCGGTCGCCGCAGAGACTTCCTCGTAGGTGCCGACGGCCATGGTGTCGACGCCGAGTGTGGATGCCTCCGCCGCCAGCACCGAGTTGCCGAAGCCGTAGCCGTTGCCCTTGGTGACCGGCACGATCCGCGTCCCGCCGGACACGTACGCCCGCGCGTGCGCGCGCCACCGGTCGGCGTCGACCTGCAGGGTCAGCGGCACCGGTCAGCTCCGCCGCTTCATGTAGAGGTCGAACGCGGAGTAGAGCACCTTCGAGATCGGCAGGTCCCACTCGCCCAGGTACTCCACGGCCTCCCCGCCGGTTCCGATCTTGAAACGGATCAGGCCGACCTGAGGGTCGCTCTGATCGAGGGTGTCGGTGATGCCGCGCAGGTCGTACACATCGCACCCCTCGGCCAGCGCGTCGCGGATCATGCGCCACTGGATCGCGTTCGATCCGCGGACGTCGCGCTTGTCCGTGGATGACGCTCCGTATGAGTACCAGGCGTGGACACCCACCCGGACCATCGTCGTGGCGGCGACGAGGTCATCCGCGTGCCTGGCCACGTAGAGCCGCAGCCGCCGCGCATCCTCCGACGTCATTGCCTGCCACATGCCATCGAAGTAGGACAGCGGACGCGGGGTGAAGCCGTCGCGGCGGGCCGTCTCGGAGTAGAGCTCGTGGAAGACGGCCAGGTCGTCGTGCGTGCCGAGCTCTGTCGTCACGCCGGCCCGATCGGCCTTCTTGATGTTGCGGCGCCAGAGCTGGTTGAACCCCTTGAGCAGGTCGTCCTCGTCGCGACCGGCCAGCGGCAACTGGAGGACGTGCCGGGGCTGGCCGGCCGTGAACCCGCCGCTGCCGGCGGGTGGTCGCCACCCCAGCGCGGCGAGTTGGGCCGCAAGCTCCGTACCCGTCGGCTCCACGACATCGGGCTCGAGGTCGTCGAGCCGACGCATACCGTCGTCGGCCAACCCGGCCTTGATCGTCTCCGCGCTCCACCGGCGCGTGA
>DASUYL010000148.1:0-6478 GCA_036377395.1 Jiangellaceae bacterium | reverse complement strand
CGACGCGGAGCGCTCGAGGTCTGCGCCGCCTCCGGTGCTGGTTGGCCGGCAGGGGTGGCCCCGGCCGGCTCCGTGACCGGTACGCCGCCACGGGTTCGCTGACGCGTCCGGCTGCGGCGTGGCCGAAGGTCCGTCACCGCGTCGCCCACGTAGGTGTCGCGCCCGGCCCGGTCGCGTCCGGCTGCGGCTTCACGGTCACGCCCCGCGGACTGGCCGCCACGTCCGCGCCGGCGGCCCGAGGAGTCCTCCCCAGCGCGGGTCCGGCCGCGCGCACCGCTGGCGCGTCGCCCCGTCTCGCCCAGGTCCTCGACCTCCTCGGCGTCCAGGCCGGCCCGCGTACGGGCGGCTTCCGGCAGTCGACCGGACGTGCCCGGCGGGATACCGAGATCGTGGAAGAGGTGCTCGCTGGACGAGTAGGTCTCGGCCAGCTCGTCGTAGGGCAGGTCGAGCATGCGGTTGATCATCTTCCAGCGTGCCACGTCCTCCCAGTCGACCAGCGTGACAGCAACGCCGGAGGCGCCGGCCCGGCCGGTCCGGCCGATCCGGTGGAGGTAGGTCTTCTCGTCCTCGGGGCAGGCCAGGTTGACGACGTGGGTGACGCCTTCGACGTCGATGCCGCGGGCGGCGACGTCGGTGGCCACGAGAACGTCGACCTTGCCTTTGCGGAATGCCCGCAGCGCCTGCTCCCTGGCTCCCTGTCCGAGGTCGCCGTGGACCGCGGCCGCAGCGAATCCGCGGGACACGAGATCGTCGGCGAGCCGCTGGGCCTGGCGCCTGGTCTTGCAGAAGATCATCGTGAGACCCCGCCCCTCGGCCTGCAGGAGGCGGGCGATGATCTCCTCCTTGTCCAGCGCGTGTGTGCGGTAGACGAACTGGGCCGTCGTCGGCACGGTCTGGGTCTGGTCCGGGGACTCGGCCCGGATGTTGAGCGGGTGCCGCATGTACCGCCGGGCCAGGCTCACCACGGCGGCGGGCATCGTCGCGGAGAACAGCATCGTCTGCCGCAACTCCGGAGTCAGTGCGACGATCTTCTCGACGTCCGGCAGGAACCCGAGGTCGAGCATCTCGTCGGCTTCGTCGAGCACGAGGACCTTGACGTGCGCAAGGTCGAGATGACCCTGTCCGGCCAGGTCGAGCAGCCGCCCCGGTGTGCCGACGATGACATCGACCCCCGTGCGCAGCGTCTCCACCTGCGGTTCGTACGCGCGACCGCCGTAGACGGTGAGGATCCGGACGGCACGCACACGCGAGGCCGTGGCCAGGTCCGCCGTCACCTGGACGGCCAGCTCGCGGGTCGGGACGACCACCAGCGCCTGTGGCTTGCCCGGGTCGGCCGCCAGGTCGTAGTCGCGGTCGCCGGGTGCGACGATGCGTTGCAACAGCGGCACGCCGAAGGCGAAAGTCTTGCCAGTGCCCGTCCGGGCCTGGCCGATGAGGTCGCTGCCCATGAGGGCGACGGGGAGGGCCATCTCCTGGATCGGAAAGGTTTCGGTGATGCCGACGCGCTCGAGGGCGTCGGCGATGGGGGTCAGGACCCCGAGGTCGGTGAAGGTGGTCAGGGCGTCTCGCCTCTTCGGTCGTCGGGTCTCGAGGACGCGGACCGCGTTCGTCGTCGCACCACGGGGCACGTCTCCACGTCGGCGGAGGGCCTCGCCGTGATGCTGCGCGGACGCCGGGGGCTGTCCTCGAGGGGCGCCCGTTTCGCCCGGACGCCGTGCATACCTGGTCAACAGTACAGGTCGTGCCGGGATTCCACCCGTTGATCATGCCGGTGCACGAGGAGGTGGTGGTAGGCGGCTCCACCCCGCCGGTCTTCAGGAAAGCCCTGAGCCCGATAACGGATATCGTGCGGCAATGACCACAGCGGCGGCGCTGGACGACCCGGAGTACAAGGCGGCGGTGGTCGACCTGTTGGGCGTGCTCGGCCTCGGCGAGCTGACCGCCTTCCAGCGCCTGGCCGCCGACGCCGAGATGGCGCCGACGCTGGGCGACAAGGCAGCGCTCGCAGCGATGGCCGTCGCGGAGTTCCACCACTTCGAGCGGCTACGGGAGCGCCTGGCGGCACTCGGTGTCGACGCCGACTCGGCGATGGCGCCGTTCCGGGAGCCGCTGGAGGCCTTCCATGACCACACGGCGCCGGCCGACTGGCTCGAAGGCCTGGTGAAGGCGTATGTCGGCGACGGGATCGCCGCGGACTTCTACCGTGAGGTGGCCGCCTATCTCGACGAGGAGACCCGATCGCTGGTGCTCGACGTGCTGGCCGACACGGGCCATGCCGACTTCGTGGTCGACCGCGTCCGTGCCGCCATCGACGCCGACCCACGCGTCGGTGGGCGGCTGGCGCTGTGGGGGCGCCGACTGGTCGGCGAGGCGTTGTCGCAGGCCCAACGGGTCGCGGCCGAGCGGGACTCGCTCTCGGCGCTGGCCGCAGGTGGGGTCGACCGGCCGGGCATGGACCTCGCCGCGATCGGACGCGTCTTCGCGCGGCTGACCGAGAACCACGCCCGGCGCATGGAGACGTTGGGGCTGACGGCGTAGGACGCGCGACTCGCCGAGCGCACAGCCGCGAATCGCGCGGTCGTTCAGGTGATGGTCCTCCGGGTGGTGAACCTGGCGACGAGGTACACGGCGACCGCGGCCACGACGATGCTGATGATCCAGCGAATCCAGTCGATGCCGTCGGTCTCCTCGACGCCGAGCAGCGACGCAATCCAGTAACCGACCAGCACGGCCGCGACGCCGACGATCATGTGCACCCAGATCGGCATACTCTGCTTGCCCGGAACGGCGAGGCGGCCCAGCGCTCCGATGACGAGACCGGCGATGATCAGACCGATGATGTCGACGAGATCCACGGTTGCTCCCTTCCTACGCCGCGCCGTTGGGTACGGCAAGCCAACGGAGCGATCATCGCGCGGCCACGACTGCACGGCAAGGACAACGGGCGGCGCGCCGTCCAATGTCGACTAGAGCGCGCCGAAGCCCACCCGGCGCTCGATCGGCTCGCCGATCTCGACGTAGGTCAGGTGGGCGGTGACGACGATGACACGCCGGCCGCGCTCGTCGACCAGGTCGAGCACACCGCTCTTGCCGCCCAGTGCGTCGAAGACAGCCTTCTGTACCTCGTCCGGAGTCTGTGAACTCTCGAGCACGAGCTCGCGCGTGGCGTTGTGAACGCCGATCTTGACCTCCACGGTCACCCCTTCGGTGCTCGGTGGGCGCATCCGCGGCGCCCCGGACCCCTCGTTCGTCAGGCTAGTCGAGGACCGCAGCAGGCCGCCGTGAACGGGTCTGTGCCCTCGGCGAACGATCAGCCACCTGCACGCTTGGGGAACCCGCGGATGCCCCGCCATCCCAGCGTGGCAACGAGATCGGCGGCGGCGTCCCGCGGGATCGAGCCATCGGCGTCGAGCCAGTACCGGGCCGTGACCTGGGCGATGCCGACGAGGCCGATCGCCAGCAGCGTCGACTCCTCGACCGGCAGGCCGGTGTCCTCTGCGATGATCTTGGCGATCTCGTCCGCGCAGGCCGTGTTGAGACGGTCGAGGCGCTCGCGGACGGCCCGCTCGTTGGTGAGATCGGACTCGAACAGCAGCCGGTACGTGCCCGCAGGGTCGTCGACGAACGCGAAGTAGGCGGTGATCGTCGCCGTCACGCGCTCCTTGTTGTCCTCGGTGGATCGCAGCGCGGCGTGCAGGCGCCGGAGCAGCTCCTCGCCGCTGTCGTCGAGGAGCGCGAGGTAGAGGTCGAGCTTGCCCGGGAAGTGCTGGTAGAGCACGGGCTTGCTGACTCCTGCGCGCTCGGCGATCTCGTCCATGGCCGCGGCGTGGTAGCCGTTGGCCACGAACACGTCGTGGGCGGCGCGCAGCAGCTGGGCGCGGCGCGCTGTCCGAGGCAGGCGGATGCCGCGCGCAGGCAGGTCGGGCAGGCTCGTCACGGTGCTCCTCGCGGCGTCGGCTGGCCGGATCGTACCTCCCGGGCGGTCCGCGACCGGCCGGTCGCGATCAGCGGTAGTCGTCCTCGTCGAAGCCGACGGGGAGTCCCTGTTCGACCGCATCGGCCGGGTTGACGTCGTCCGGAACGCTCTGCGGGGGTTCGGGTTCGGGGTCGACGACGTCCTGTTGCTGCTCGACCGCGTCGGCCTCGGGCGCCTCGACGGCGCCGGGATCGATCGGGCCCCCGGGGGCCCAGCTGTCCTGGCTGTCGTCGGCACGGATGTCGCTGTCGGACATGGCCAGCCTCCTGCGGTCGGCGAGTTCGTCAGACTACTGCGGACTCCGGCTACGAGGATCTTCCCCTGTGGACCCCCGCGTCTCACCGGCTGGTCGGGTCGACTGGAATGCCGAGCCGCGTGACACCGTTGGCGAAGTCGAGACCGGAACCACGCTACGGAGACGACGTGTCGCTGCCACCCCTGGTCGAGCCCGCCGACGACCTGAGCGTCGACGAGGTTCGGCGTTACTCCCGGCATCTGATCATCCCCGATGTCGGAATGGCGGGACAGAAGCGGCTGAAGAACGCCCGGGTGCTGGTCATCGGCGCCGGGGGGCTCGGGTCTCCCGCGCTGATGTACCTTGCCGCCGCCGGCGTGGGGACGCTGGGCGTCATCGACTTCGACGTGGTCGACGAGTCCAACCTGCAACGACAGGTGATCCACGGTCAGTCCGACGTCGGCAGTCCGAAGGCGCTGTCGGCGAAGGCCAGCGTCGCGGAGATCAACCCGTACGTCTCCGTCGTCGTGCACGAGGAGCGTCTAGACAACGACAACGTCATGCGCATCTTTGCCGACTACGACCTCATCATCGACGGCACCGACAACTTCGCCACCCGGTACCTGGTCAATGATGCCGCCGTGCTGCTCGGCAAGCCGTACGTCTGGGGCTCGATCTACCGCTTCGACGGACAGGCCAGTGTGTTCTGGGCGTCTGCGCCGGGAGGGGAGGCCCCCTGCTACCGGTGCCTGTACCCGGAGCCGCCACCGCCGGGCATGGTGCCCTCGTGCGCCGAGGGCGGCGTGCTCGGCGTGCTGTGCGCGTCGATCGGTTCGATCATGGTGACCGAGGCGATCAAGCTGATCACCGGCATCGGCGAGCCGCTGCTCGGCCGGCTGATGGTCTACGACGCCCTGGAAATGTCGTACCGGACCATCCGCATCCGCAAGGACCCGGAGACCAAGCCGATCGAGGGCTTGATCGACTACGAGGCCTTCTGCGGCGTGGTCTCCGAGGAGGCTGTCGACGCCGCCCGCGGCTCGACGATCACCAACCCGGAGCTGAAGGAGTGGGCCGACGCGGAGGTCGCGGTCGAAATCGACCCGCGCCGGATCATGGACGACATGATCCGTTCGCTGGGCAACAGCGGCGTCAGGCGCGCCAGCCTGGGCGTGCAATCCTTCGACCCGGCCGTGCAGAAGGCGATCAACCGCATCCAGAGCTACGAGCAGACCGCGCACGCCACGGACAAGCTGCGCAGCATGGGGATCGAGGCGGTCAATTTCGACCTGATCTATGGCCTGCCGCACCAGACGGTCGCCTCGTGCGAGGACACCGTCGCCCAGGCGCTGCAGCTGGTGCCGGACCAGCTGTCGGTGTTCGGCTATGCGCATGTGCCGTGGATGAAAAAGCACCAGCGCATGATCGAAACCTCGGCGCTGCCCAACCCGCAGCAGCGGCTGGCGCAGTTCGGGGCGATCGCCCAGAGCCTGACCGAGGCCCGCTACCGCCGCATCGGGCTCGACCATTTCGCCAAGCCCGACGACCGGCTGGTGCGCTGCCTCGACGCCGGGACCCTGCACCGCAACTTCCAGGGCTACACCAGCGACCAGTGCGCGACCTTGATCGGGTTCGGCGCGTCGGCGGTCGGCACCCTGCCGCTGGCCTATGTGCAGAACACGACCCAGGTGGGCGAGTATCGCCGGCGGATCGAAGCCGGCTCGTTTGCGCTCCAGCGCGGGCGCCGCCTGACGGCGGAGGACCGGCTGCGGCGCGACGTGATCGAGCGCATCATGTGCGACTTCCACGTCGACCTCCGCGCGATTGGCGCCGGCCATGGCGTGCGGCCGGAGTATTTCATGGACGAGCTGGCGCGCCTTGCCGACTTGGAACAGGACGGCATCGTCCGCCTCGACGGTGCGGTGGTTTCGCTCGACGAAGCCTATTGGCCGCTCGCGCGCACGGTCGCCGCGGTGTTCGACGCCTATCTGCAGCCGGAGGAGCAGCGGCACGCCGCTGCGATCTGAATGAGCTTCATCCACCTGGTCGAGCCGCAACGCGCCGACGGCGGGTGGCCGATCCTGGCGCTCGGCTTCCGGCCGTTCTTCCTGCTCGCCGCGATCATGGCGGCGGTGGCCGTTCCGCTGTGGCTGCTGATCTATCAGGGTTCGTTCGAGCTGGCATCGACGCTGCCGCCGACGATCTGGCACGGCCATGAGATGGTGCTCGGCTTCGCCGCCGCGGTGATAGCCGGGTTCCTGCTGACG
>DASUYL010000147.1:0-30152 GCA_036377395.1 Jiangellaceae bacterium | reverse complement strand
ACCGCCCGCCCGCCGTCCCAGTCGTAGATCCGCAGCGCCCACGGCAGGTCCGTCGCGCGCCCGTACAGCTCGTTGTTGAAGTAGTTCCCCCAGCGGCCGATCGCCTGGGCCAGGACGATCCCGGGCGCGAGTGCATCGGCGAGGGCCGGCAGCGGCACGCCCCGCCGGCGCGCACCGATCCAGGCTCCGAGCGCGCCGAACGCGATGGCGCCCCAGATGCCGAGGCCGCCTTGCCACACCCGCAGCGCCTCCAGCGGATCGCCGCCCTCGCCGAAGTACATCTCCCAGTCCGTCGCGACGTGGTACAGCCGCGCGCCGACGATGCCGAAGGGCACGGCCCAGATGGCGATGTCGCCGACGACGCCGGGTTCGCCGCCGCGCGCAATCCAGCGCCGATCGCCCAGCCAGATCGCCAGCACGATGCCGGCCAGGATGCACAGGGCATATGCGCGCAGCGGAACCGGACCGAGGTACCAGACCGATTCGGCCGGGCTCGGAATCGATGCCGGTACGGCCAGCGGCACCGACGCCGCAGCGGACGTGAGCACGGTCCCGACGCTATCGGGTCGTCGCAGGACTCAGGCGGCAGCCTGCTCGACCGCGGCGCGGACGCCCTCGGGAGTCAGCTGCTCGGACTCCAGGGTCTGCCCGTCGACGACGACCGTCGGAGTGGCGGTCACGCCCGCGTCCTGCTGGCTGGCCGCCACGTTGGCCACCCACCCGTCGTAGGTGCCGTCGGCCACACAGGTCTCGAACGCGTCTCCGGTGACCTCCGCCTGCTCACCGAGTGCGATCAGGTCTTCGACGGTGAACCCGCCGGTGCCCTCGGCCGGCTGGTTCTCGAACAACACGCGCTGGTACTCCACCGGTCTGCCCTCGTCGACCGCGCAACCGAACGCGTTGGCGGCCCGCTCGGACTCCTCGCCCAGGAACGAGAGCGGGTGGTAGACCACCCGGGCACTCCCGTCGGCCACGAGCTCGTCCAGGGTCGGTCCGGAGGCCAGCTCGAAGTCGCGGCAGAACGGGCATTGGAAGTCGATCCACAGGTCGACGGTCACCGGCGCCGACTCGTCGCCGACCGCGACACCCCCGTCCGATGCGGCCACGCCGCTGGGTAGGGCCGCGGAGTCGTCGGCGGAGGGGCGGCTGGCCAGCACGGCGATGGTGACGACGAGGACCACCACGACGACACCGGCGACGACGCCGAACCGGATGAGCTGCTCGCGCCGGCGCAGCCGGCGCGCATCGGCCTCCCGTAGCTGCCGGGCCCGAGCCCGGATCGACGCCTTGTCACGGCTCATCGAACCGGCTCCTCCAAGTGATCATGTCGTATCCCTCCGGCTCAACGCCCGGCGAGGCGGTTCCCGGCCTGCCGCACTCCGCCCGCGAGCTGGCCCGCCAACTCCGCGACCGCGGCGACGCCCGACGCCTCGCCGTCGGCGTCGATCAGGCACCGGACGAATGCCGAGCCCACGACGACCCCGTCGGCGAAGCCCGCCACTTCGGCGGCCTGGTCACGGGTCGACACACCGAGCCCGACGGCGACCGGCAGGGAGGTCGCCGCGCGCGTGCGAGCCACCAGCGTGGCCGCGGCGTCACTCACCCTGGCCCGGGCACCCGTGACCCCCATGGTCGAGGCGGCGTAGACGAACCCCCTGCAGGCGTCGACGGTCAGAGCGATCCGCTCGTCGGTGGACGACGGCGCCACCAGGAAGACCGTGTCGAGCCCGTGAGCGCGGGCAGGCGGCAGCCACTCCGACGCCTCGTCGGGGATCAGATCGGGGGTGACGACTCCTGATCCGCCGGCCGCCACCAGTTCGCGGGCGAAGCGATCGGGCCCGTAGCGGGCGATCGGGTTCCAGTACGACATCACCACCGCGGGCGTCCCGCCCGACGTGACCGCCTCCACCGTCCGGAGCACGTCGACGGTGGTGGTACCACAGCGCAGCGCAGCGTCGACGGCGCGCTGGATCGTCGGCCCGTCCATCAACGGATCGCTGTACGGCAACCCGACCTCGACCACATCGACACCCGCGGCCACCATCGCCCGCAGAGCCGCGACCGCCCCGGCGGCGGTCGGGTAGCCGGCCGGAAGGTATCCCACCAGCACCGCCCGGCCCTCGGACCGGGCCTGTTCGAACGCTGCCGACAGCCGCGGGCCCGACCCGTCAGTCACCACCGGCCACCAAGCCGAACCACCGGGCAGCCGTGTCGGTGTCCTTGTCGCCACGCCCGGACAGGTTGACGAGCACGACCGTGCCCTCACCGAGCCGCCGGCCCAGACGCCGCGCCCCGGCCAGAGCGTGCGCGCTCTCGATCGCCGGGATGATCCCCTCGGTCCGGCACAGCAGGCCGAAGGCCTCCATCGCCTCGGCATCGGGGACGGCCTCGTAGCCGGCCCGTCCGGTGTCGTGCAGCCAGGCGTGCTCGGGCCCGACTCCGGGGTAGTCGAGACCCGCGGAGATGGAGTACGACTCCACGGTCTGACCCATGGCGTCCTGCAGCAGGTAGGAGCGCGCACCGTGGAGGACGCCCGGCGAGCCGCCGGTGAGCGTCGCGGCGTGCCGGCCGGTGTCGACTCCGTCGCCGCCGGCCTCGAAGCCGAACAGGCGCACGTCCTCGTCGTCCAGGAACGGGTGAAAGATACCGATCGCATTCGAACCACCGCCCACGCAGGCGGCGACGGCGTCGGGCAGGCGACCGGTGAGTCCGAGTACCTGACCGCGTGCCTCGAGCCCGATCACGCACTGGAAGTCCCGCACCAGCACGGGGAACGGATGCGGGCCGGCCACGGTGCCCAGCAGGTAGTGCGTGGTTGCGACATTGGTGACCCAGTCGCGCATCGCCTCGTTGATCGCGTCCTTCAGGGTGCGCGCGCCGGTCCGCACGGAGACGACCTCGGCGCCGAGCAGGCGCATGCGGGCGACATTGAGAGCCTGCCGGCGAGTGTCCTCCTCCCCCATGTAGACGACGCAGTCGAGGCCGAGCAGGGCGGCGGCGGTGGCCGTGGCGACACCGTGCTGGCCGGCGCCGGTCTCGGCGATGACACGTCGCTTGCCCATTCGGCGGGTGAGCAGTGCCTGTCCGAGCACATTGTTGATCTTGTGTGAACCGGTGTGGTTCAGATCCTCCCGCTTGAGCAGCACCCGGGCACCGGCGGCGGCCTCGGCGCCGAAACGACGGGCCTCGGTGAGCGGGGTCGGTCGTCCGCTGTAGTCACGCAACAGGCCGTCGAGTTCGACGGCGAAGGCGGGGTCGCTCCGCGCGGCCAGGTACTCGTGGTCGAGCTGGTCGAGGGCGGCGACCAGGGCCTCCGGTACGAACCGGCCACCGTAGGGTCCGAAGTGGCCACGGGCGTCGGGAACCGCCGTGCGGGAACCCGCCGCTCCCGCCGTCACGACCGCCCCTGGCGCAGCGCCGGATGGGCTCCGGCGGCGACCAGGTCGGCGACGGCCGTCCGCGGCTCCTTGCCGGTGACCAGGCTCTCCCCGACCAGGACCGCGTGCGCACCCGCCCGGGCGAGCTCGATGACGTCTCGAGGCCCGCGGACACCGGACTCGGCCACCGCGACCGTTCCGTCCGGAATCAGCGGCGCGAGCCGTTCGAACGTGCCGACGTCGACCGCCAGCGTGGTGAGGTCGCGGGCGTTGATGCCGATCAGGCGGGCGCCCGCGTCGACCGCCCGGTCGATCTCGTCGGCGGTGTGGCACTCGACCAGCGGCGTCAGGCCGATCGACTCGGCCCGCTCGACCAGCGCGACGAGGGCGTTCTGCTCGAGCGCCACGACCAGCAGGAGCGCCAGGTCGGCACCGCAGGCACGCGCCTCCCACAGCTGGTAGCTGGTGAGGATGAAGTCCTTGCACAGCACCGGGGCGTCCACGGCGTCGCAGACGGCCTTCAGGTCGTCCAGGGTGCCGCCGAAGCGCCGGCGTTCGGTGAGCACGCTGATCGCCGCGGCTCCGCCGGCCTCGTAGTCGCGCGCCAGCGCCGCCGGATCGCTGATCTCGGCCAGGGCGCCGCGGGACGGGCTCGCGCGCTTGACCTCGGCGATCACCGACACCCCGGGCGACCGGAGCATCGGCATGGGGTCGCGCGTCGGCGGCTGGCGGGCCGCCCGGGCCTTGAGGTCGTCGAGGGAGACCCCTTGCTGGCGTTCGGCGAGGTCGGCCCGAACACCGTCGAGGATCTCGTCGAGAACGCTCACGTTCCCCCTTCGCCGTCCGTTCCGGGCGCCGGACCTGGGCGCGCCGGTCGCACCAGGGTAGCCAGAGCACCGGACCTCACCGCCGGCCCCCCGGGTTCTGTGCGGATCGGCCGGCTCAAACGGAGCGACCGGGCGCCTCGACGCCGTACCCGACGCCGCGCACGGTCCGGATCCGGAGTTCCTCACCCAGCTTCGCGCGGAGCTCGGCCACGTGGACGTCGATGGTCCGGGTGCCCATGGCCGCCGGATAGCCCCAGACCTCGCTCATCAGCTCCTCGCGGCTGACGACCTGGCCCGGTCGCCCCATCAGGTGGGCGAGAAGTGCCGACTGCAGCGCCGTGAGTCGAACCTCGCGACCGGCGGCGACGGCGCACCTGCGTGCGACGTCGAGGGTCACGCCGCCGACGGTGACCGGCGGTTGGTCCGGATCGGGCACCCCGGCGCCCACGGCCTACCCGTCGTGGTCCGGCGCCGTCGAGGTGGACGCCCCCTGCTGCTCGGCGGGCAGCGGCTGACCCATCCCCATCATCTGCATGACCTTGCCGACGATCGCACCGAGCACCACCACGCCCACACCACCGATCCAGAACAGCGGCCAGTTGAGCTGGATCACTGCGATGGCACCCACGACGAAGCCGATCACCATGATGATGACGGCCGTCCACCCGGCCGGTGTGTTGCCGTGCTCGTTGTGGCTCCGGTGCTCAGCCATGGGCTCCTCCTGGGCGGGTCGGGCTATGGCCCATTGTGCCCGCTCCGCCGGATCTGCGGGGCCTGCGGTCAGCTGGTGGGGTCCTCGCCGCGGTCGATCGCGTCCCAGGTCTCGCGAGCTGCCCGTAGGTCCGACGTGTCACCGGTCACCGGTGGGTCCGCCCGCGCCGTCCGCCGCTCGTAGCGGCGGCCCAGGGCCGGCCATCCCGGACCGCACACCAGTACCGCCAGCCCGGTACCGCCGATGAGCAGGGCGGCCGCGGCGGCGGCCACTGCCCACGCGGGTGACGTCCGCACTGCCGTCACGTCACCGCCACCGGCCCCGGCCCACTGCGCGGTACGGGAGGTCAGGTCGGATGCAACGACGGCTGCCCACGCCGCCGTGAGCAGGCCCGTTGCGGCCAGCACCGCTCCGACCAGCCGCCGCCCGGTATGCCGGGTCGCCGGGACGGCGACGACGGCTGCCAGCGCGAGAAGTGCGACCGCGGGAACGAGGGGGACCAGATCCCGGCCGCCGACCTGTACCGTCGTCGACACGAGCCCGTCGTCGACCGCCGCCTCGCCCCAGGTACGCCCCGACGCGAGCAGTCCGACGGCACCTCCGGCCACCAGGCACGACAGCGCCGCCCGGTAGCCGCGGCGGGGCCCGGGCGTACCGGTCACGTTGCCGTCCCACCTCCCACCGGGCGGATCGACCCGGCGACGGCCACCGCACGCAGCACCGCGGCGGCCTTGTTACGGCTCTCGGCCTCCTCGGCCTGCGGATCGGAGTCGGCGACAACGCCGCCACCGGCCTGGACGTAGGCGATGCCGTCCCGGACGACGGCGGTGCGGATGGCGATGGCGACGTCCAGGTCGCCGGCGAAGTCGAGGTAGCCGACGACCCCGCCGTAGAGCCCACGCCGGGTCGGTTCGAGTCCCTCGATGATCTGCATGGCCCGTGGCTTCGGCGCTCCGGACAGGGTCCCGGCCGGGAAGCACGCCGCCAGCACGTCCAGCGCGGACCGGTCGGCGGCGAGCCGGCCCACGACCGTGGATTCGATGTGCATGACATGGCTGTACCGGCGAACGGTCATGAAGTCGACCACCTCGACGCTGCCGGGCTCGCAGACGCGGCCGAGGTCGTTGCGGGACAGGTCCACCAGCATGAGGTGCTCGGCACGCTCCTTCGGGTCGCCCAGTAGTTCAGTGGCGAGTGCGGCGTCGACCTCGGGAGTTTCTCCGCGCCACCGGGTGCCCGCGATGGGGTGGGTCATCACCCGGTCACCGGTGACCTTGACCAGTGCCTCCGGGCTCGAGCCGACGACGTCGAACGCGCCGGACCGGCCGCCCTCCGGTCCGGGAAGCCGCAGCAGGTACATGTAGGGACTCGGGTTCTCCCGGCGCAGCACGCGGTACACGTCCAGGGCGTCGGCGTCGGTCGGCGCCTCGAACCGCTGGGAGACGACGACCTGGAACGCCTCGCCGGCCCGAATCTCCTCCTTCGCCTGCTCGACCGCCGCCAGGTAGTCCGAACGCGCAGTGCGGCTGGCATGTCGGGACGATGCCTCGGTGCTGTACGAGGCCACCGACGAGGGCGTCGGCGCGGCGAGCAGAGCCGTCATCCGGTCCAGCCGGGCGACTGCGCCGGCCCAGGCCTCGTCGACGCGTTCGTCGGTGTCGTCCCAGTTCACTGCATTGGCCACGAGCAGCACCGTGCCGTCCTCGTGGTCGAGAACGGCGAGGTCCGTGGCGAGCAGGAACGCGATCTCGGGCAGTCGCAGGTCGTCGACGGCGATGTCCGGCAGCCGTTCGAGCCGGCGCACCGCGTCGTAGGACACGAAGCCCACCAACCCTCCGGTCAGCGGCGGGAGGTCGGGCAGGCGAGGCGTATGCAAGGCGGCAAGCGTGCCGCGCAACACCTCCCACGGATCACCTCCGTCCGGCAGGCCCGCGGGGGTCGTGCCGTGCCAGCGGACCTGTCCGTCGCGCTCCGTCAGCACCGCCGAGGACTGCGCCCCGACGAACGAGTAGCGCGACCAGACGCCACCGTGCTCCGCCGACTCGAGCAGGAACGTGCCGGGCCGGCTGCCCGCGAGCTTCTGGTACACGCCCACGGGTGTCTCCCCGTCGGCCAGCAGGCGCCGCACCACCGGGATCACCCGTCGGTCCTTGGCCAGGACCCGGAAGGCGTCGAGTCCCGGCGAAGCGTCCAGTCCGGTCACGACCGCGGCCCGCCGACGGTCGTCAGCAGACCCGAGTCGAAGCAGGTGCGGTTCCCGGTGTGGCATGCCGGCCCCTCCTGGTCGACGCTGACCAGCACGGCGTCGCCGTCGCAGTCGAGCCGGACCTCCCGCACCCATTGCCGGTGCCCGGACGTCGCGCCCTTCACCCAGTGCTCCTTCCGGCGGCGGCTCCAGTACGTCGCCCGCCCGGTGGTCAGGGTCCGGTGCAGTGCCTCGTCGTCCATCCAGGCGAGCATCAGCACCTCACCGGTGTCGTGCTGCTGGACGACGGCGGCCACCAGTCCGTCGGCGTCGCGCTTGAGCCGGACGGCGAGAGCGGGATCGAGACCGGGCATGGGCACATTCTTGCCGAGCCGGCACGACCGCGACGACCACGGCGGCGATGGAACACTGGCCGCCATGACCGCCGACGATCAGCCACGGGACGGCACCGCGCACCGAGCGGTCGTCCTGCTCGCCGCCGCGGCGACGGCGGCCTACGCGGCCCTCGCCTCCACGACCGGCGTCAACACGGTCGGCGCCGTGGTCGCGGTCGCGGTTCCCGGTGCGGCGGTGGCGGTCCTGACACTGCGGCGGCCGAGCCGAACCGTGACGGCCGCGCCCGCGCTCCGTCGGGGCACCGCGATCTGGGCGGTCGTCGTGCTCGCCGGACTGCTCTGGGAGGCCGGCGCCTACCTCGGCGAGCTGACCGTCGGCCAGTACGAGCATCCGACGCTGTCCGTCCTGCTCGCACCGTTGCTGAGTGATCAGGTGATCCGCTTCGCGGCCTGGTCGCTGTGGCTGTACGCCGGTTGGAGGCTGATCCGCCGATGAGCACCCGCGACGTGACGATCGGAGGCTTCATCGTGCTCGGTGTGGTCACGGTGACCCTCGTCGCCGCATCGTGGGCCGGCCGCCTGCCGCGCTTCGGCGAGGTCGTCGACCTGCTCATGGCCCGCCGCGCGTGGCGCGTGCTGGTGGTGCTGATCTGGTGGTGGCTGGGCTGGCACTTCCTGGTGCGCACGAGCTAGGGATCGACGGCGTGATGACGACCGACACCGGACCCGACCCGACGGTGACCGACGCATTCGAGGTCGCCCGCCGGCTCGGAACCGACCCGGACAATGGGCTCAGCAGCGCGGAGGCGGCCCGCCGCCTGGCGACCGACGGGCCCAACGAGCTCCAAGCGGCCGAACCGGTGCCCGGATGGCGCAAGCTGCTCGCGCAGTTCCAGGACCCGCTCATCTACCTGCTGCTCGCCGCGATCGTCGTGTCGCTGGCCGCGTGGGTCGTCGAGGGTGCGGACGGCCTGCCGTTCGACTCGCTGGTGATCCTGGCGATCGTGATCCTCAACGCCGTGCTGGGCTACGTGCAGGAGTCGCGGGCCGAGACCGCGGTGGCGGCACTGCAGCGCATGAGCGCACCCACCGCCGGCGTCGTCCGCGACGGCGATCTCGTGCGGGTACCGACGCGCGAGATCGTGGCCGGCGACCTGCTCGCGCTCGCGGAGGGTGACACGGTCAGCGCGGACGCCCGGCTGGTCACCGCGGCGACGCTGCGGATCTCCGAGGCATCCCTGACCGGAGAGAGCGAAGCGGTCCTCAAGGACGCCAGGACGCTGCCGGAACCCGTCGCTCTCGGCGATCGCCTCAACATGGTCTTCAACGGCACGGCCGTTGCCCAGGGCACAGGACGCGCCGTCGTCATCGCCACCGGCATGGCCACCGAGATGGGTCGGATCGCCGGGCTGCTGCACGAGACCGTCGAGGAACCCACGCCCCTGCAGCGGGAGATCTCCCGAGTGGGACGGATGCTCGGGATCGCGGTCGTCGTGATCGCTCTCGTGGTCATGGCCACCGTGTTCCTCACGACCCGGATCGACAGCGCGGACGAGGCCGTCACGGTCCTGCTGCTGGGCGTGTCGCTGGCCGTGGCCGCCGTTCCGGAAGGGCTGCCGGCGATCCTGACCGTGGTGCTGGCGCTGGGCGTGCAACGGATGGCGGCGCACCGCGCCATCGTGAAGAAGCTCTCGTCGGTGGAGACACTCGGCTCCGCGTCGGTGATCTGCTCGGACAAGACGGGCACGCTGACCAAGAGCGAGATGACGATCCAGCGGGTCGTGACCGCGTCGGGCGAGACGACGATCACCGGTGTCGGCTATCGGCCGGACGGGCGCGTCGAGCACGACGGCGCCGAGATCGACGAGGACGGACCGCTGTGGGCGGAGGACGTCCGTGTGCTCGGCGGGGGCAGCCTGGCCAGTAACGCGGTCCTGCGGGAGGACGACGGCGAGTGGGTGATCGAGGGCGACCCAACCGAGGCCGCCTTCCTGGTCGCCGAGCGCAAGCTGGGCAGCCGGGAGGCCCGGTTGGAACGGTTCCAACGCGTCGCCGAGGTGCCGTTCACCTCCGAGCGCAAGATGATGTCCAGCCTCGAGGTCGACGCCGAGCGGTCGGGGCGGATCGCGGTCGTCACCAAGGGGGCGCCGGACGTCCTGCTCGGGCGGTGCACCCACGTGCAGGTCGGTGACGGGGTGGTAACGCTGGACGACTCCCGGCGGTCGCAGGTGCTTGCGGACGTCGACCGCCTTTCCGGCGAGGCGTTCCGCACCCTCGCCGTCGCCTACAAGCGGCTCGACGCGACCAGCCCACCGGCGGCCGACGAGTCGGTCGAGCACGAACTGGTTTACGCCGGCATGGTCGGCATCATCGACCCGCCGCGACCCGAGGCGGCCGTGGCGATCCGCGAGGCCCACCGCGCCGGCGTGCGGATCATCATGATCACCGGTGATCATCCCAACACCGCGTCCCGCATCGCCACCGACCTGGGGATCGTGTCCGCCGGTGCCAGGACGTTGACCGGGGCGGATCTCGATGAGTTGGACGACTCGGCCTTCGTCGACGCCGTACGCAAGACCTCGGTCTACGCCCGGGTCGCGCCGGCGCACAAGCTGCGGATCGTCGACGCCCTGCAGGCGGACGGGAACGTCGTGGCGATGACTGGTGACGGCGTGAACGACGCCCCGGCGCTGAAGTCGGCCGACATCGGCATCGCCATGGGGATCACCGGCACCGAGGTGACGAAGGAGGCGGCGAAGATGATTCTCGCGGACGACAACTTCGCGACGATCGTGGCAGCCGTGCGCGAAGGCCGGGGGATCTTCGACAACATCAAGAAGTTCCTGCGGTTCCTGCTGTCCTCCAACATGGGTGAGGTCCTCACCGTCTTCCTCGGGGTCGTCCTGGCCGGCACGATCGGGCTGGCCGGCGACGGCGACGGTCTCGTGCTGCCGTTGCTCGCCACGCAGATCCTGTGGATCAACCTGCTCACCGATACCGGCCCGGCGCTGGCCATGGGCGTCGACCCGGAGACCGAGGACGTCATGGGCCGTAAGCCCCGCTCCCTGACCGAACGGGTCATCGACGCCCGGATGTGGGCCGGCGTCCTGCTGATCGGCCTGGTGATGGCGGCGGTGACCCTGCTCACCATCGACATGTACTTGCCCGGTGGGTTGATCGACGGCGCCGGTTCGTTGGACAACGCCCGGACGGCCGGCTTCACCGTCCTGGTGCTCGCGCAGTTGTTCAACTGCTTCAACGCGCGCTCGGAGACCACCAGCGCGTTCCACCGCGTCTTCGTCAACCGGTGGCTGTGGGCGGCCATCGGTGCCTCGCTGTTGCTGCAGGTGGCCGTGGTGCACGCGCCGTTCCTCAGCCCCGCGTTCGGGACGAGCCCGCTGACGCTCCAGCAGTGGTTGGTGTGCGTCGCGATGGCCAGCATCGTGTTGTGGGCCGGCGAGCTCCGCAAACTCGTCGCCCGCCTGCCGCGCTCAGCGTAGGTCGCCGGCGTCGCCCGGACGTCGACGCTCGGGAGCCCGCCCGGCCGGCTGCTGGACCGGGTCCACCTGCGGTGGTGCCGGCACCGGCCGGGTCACCGGCGCACCCACGTGGAGGTCGATCGCCTCGCCGTGGTGCCAGGTACGGACGGGCTGGCCGCCCAGCAGGCTGTAGGTGGCCTGCTCGGGCGCACTGGATGAATCGCCCGCGGGCGTGTGCCGCCGGATGTCGACGAGGAGAACCCGCCCGGAGAACGTCATCCGAAAGCAGAGCCGCGACAGCGCCGGCGGCAGTCGTGGGGCGAAGGTGATTCGCCCGCCGTGGTCGCGCATCCCGCCGAAGCCGGCCACCGCGGCCGTCCACGCACCCGCCAGCCCGGCGATGTGCAGGCCGTCGTCGATGTTGCGGTGCAGATCGCGCAGGTCGGTGAAGGCGGCCTCTGCCCAGTAGTCGTAGCCGAGCTCCAGATGCCCCACCTCGGCTGCGATCACCGCCTGGGTCGCGGCGGACAGCGACGAGTCACGCACGGTCCGAGCCTCGTAGTAGGCGAAGTTCCGGGCCTTCTCCTCCGGCGTGAACGCGTCTCCGCGCAGGTGCATGGCCAGGACCAGGTCGGCCTGCTTGATCACCTGCTTTCGGTAGAGCTGGAAGTAGGGGTAGTGGAGCATCAGCGGGTAGTGCTGGGGTGGCGTGCCTTCGAAGTCCCATGCACCGTGGGCGGTGAAGTCCTCCGACTGGCTGTACACGCCGAACTCCTCGTCGTAGGGCAACCGCACCGCGTCGGCGGCTTCGCGCCACAGCGGCACCTCCTCCGGCCCGACGTGGAGACGGCGCGCGACCTCCGGTCGCCGCTCGCACGCGTCGGCCGCCTCACGCAGGTTCCGCTGAGCCATCAGGTTCGTGTAGATGTTGTCGTCGGCCACGGCCGTGTACTCGTCCGGCCCGGTGACACCGTCGATGCGGAACCCACCCACGTCGAAGTGGCCGAGGGAGGCCCAGAGCCGGGCGGTCTCGACGAGCAGTTCCACCCCGCACGCGGTCTCGAAGTCGGTGTCGCCGGTGGCCGCCAGATAACGCGCCGTTGCGTCGGCGATGTCGGCGTTGATGTGGAACGCCGCGGTACCCGCGGGCCAGTAGCCGGAGCACTCCTCGCCGTTGATCGTTCGCCAGGGGAACGCGGCCCCGCGCAGGCCCAGCTCCGTGGCCCGCTGCCGGGCCAGTCCGAGCGTTCGGTGTCGCCACCGCAGCACGTCCCTGGCGGCGCTGGGCGTCGTGTACGTCAGCACCGGCAGCACGAACGTCTCGGTGTCCCAGAACGCGTGGCCGTCGTAACCGGCACCGGTGAGCCCCTTGGCCGGGATGGCCTGTCGTTCCGACCGTGCACCTGCCTGCAGCACGTGGAACAACGCCACCCGGACTGCCTGCTGGAGCGCCGGATCACCGTCGATCTCGACGTCGGCTCGCCACCAGAACTCCTCCAGGAAGCGACTCTGCCTCTCCACCAGCTCGTCCCACCCGGTGAGCCGGCCGACGGCGAGGGACGCATCGACCTGGTCCCGCAACGCCTCCGCGGACCGGCGGCTGGACCAGCCGTACGCGATCAGCTTGGTCAACTGCAGCTTCGTCCCCCGGGGCAACCGGGCGGCGATGGTGAACCGGGCCAGGTCGCCCGCTGCCTCCATGGTGGTCTCGACATGGTCGGGAACCTCGAGGAAGTGGTCCATGCCGACCGCGACTCGCAGCCCGCTGCGGGCGGTGCGGTGAACGAGCACGGCACGGTGGTCCCGGCGGGCCGCGAGCTCGGCCTGCAGCGGCCGATCCAGCCTCGCGGCGTCACGTGGATCACCGGACGCTTCGAAGACGGCTTCGTTCGCCAGCAGGTCCGACTGAACGGCGACGTAGATGTCGCCGTCGAGCGGCTCGACCTCGTACCTGATCGCGGCCAACGAGCGCTGACTGAACGACACCAGCCGGTGGGAGACCACCCGGATCGTCGACCCGTTCGGCGAGGTCCACTCGGTACGCCGGTTCAGCAGGCCGGCCCGAAGGTCGAGGACGCGCTCGTGCGAACGCACCGTGCCGTAGCGGATGTCGAACGGCGAGTCACGGACGAGCAGCCGGATGAGCTTCGCATCGGTCACGTTGACCACCGTCTGGCCGGATTCGGGGTTCCCGTACGCCGCCTCGGCCTGGGGAAGCGGCCGCTCCTCGAAGAACCCGTTGACGTAGGTCCCCGCCACGGCTCGTGGCTCTCCCTCCTCCAGTGAGCCACGCAGGCCGATGTTGCCGTTGGACAGCGTGAACAGGCTCTCGGTCGCGGCGAGCGCGGAGGGGTCGAGACTGGTCGTGCGCAGGGTCCACGGGTCGACGTCGAACTGAGGGCCGATGCTCTCGGGCGGGTCGGCCACCGGGGCGTCGGCTGCAGCCATGGCCCGAAGGTATCGCTCGCCCACCGCCGGGGACTGCACCACGGCCGGCATCGGCATCGCGCGTCGAGTCAGTGCGACTGGCTGACCCAGGCGGCGTGAAGACCGGCGTAGGTACCGTCCGCGGCGACCAGCGCGGCATGCGGACCGCGCTGGACCAGCCGGCCGTCGTCGAAGACCAGGACCTGGTCGGCCGCCTCCGCCGTCGACAGCCGATGGGCGATGGTCACCGCCGTCCGACCTCGGGTGATGCCCTCCAGCGCCCGGGCGAGCCGGACCTCGGTCGCCGGATCGACGGCGCTGGTGGCCTCGTCGAGCACCAGCAGGTCGGGATCGGCCAGGTAGGCGCGCGCCAGGGCGACCAACTGGCGCTCCCCAGCCGACAGCGACTCTCCGCGTTGCCCGACCTGGGTCGCCTGCCCCTCGGGCAGGCTGTCGAGCCACTCGAGGAGTCCCAGTTCGGTCAGCGCCAGCCGGATGTCGTCGTCGGAGGCGTCCGGACGCCCGTAGCGGACGTTGGCCGCGAGTGTGTCGTCGAACAGGAACCCTTCCTGCGGCACCATGACGACGCGCTCACGCAAGGAGGCGAAGCGGATCTCACGCAGATCGACGCCGTCGAGGAGGATCCGCCCCGCGACGGGATCCATCAAGCGCGTGAGCAGCTTCGCGAACGTCGTCTTGCCCGAACCGGTCTCGCCCACCACCGCGATGCGCGAGCGCGGCGGGATGGCCACGTCGACCTCGCACAGCACCGTCGGCCCGTTCGGATACGCGTAGGAGACCGCGTCGAAGCGGACGTCGATCGGTCCACGAGGCAGTGCCCGACCGGCGTGGCCGGGATCGGCGACGTCGGCCGGCGTGTCGATGACACCGAGCACGCGGCGCCAGCCGGCGACCGCGTTCTGGGCTTCGTTGAGCACCTCGGTGCCCACCTGGACCGGCCCGACGAACAGGGTGATGAGAAACAGGAACGCCAGCAGTGCGCCCAGCGTCAGCTCCCCGGCCAGTCCGAGCATCACGCCGACGACCACGACCGTTGCGTTGGCGACGCCCGCGACGATCTCGCCGGTGGTGAAGCTGAACGCGACCAGCCGCTGCGCCCGGGTCGCCGCGGCGCGATGCTGCTCGACCGCGTCGTCGATGCGACTCTGGGTGCGCTCCTCGATCGCGTAGGCCCGCACCGCCGGTGCGCCCACCACGGACTCCGACACCGCGCCGAGCATGGCTCCGACCCGTTCCCGGACGACGGTGTAGGCGGCGGACACCAGCCGCTGGAAATGCCGGAGCAGGAGGAACAGCGGAAGGAAGCACGCCCAGACCAGCACGGTCAGCTGCCACGAGTAGACGGCCATGATCACTGTCGCCACGAGCAGTTGGCCGACGCTGACCACGAGCAGGAGACCGCCCCACTGGACGAACTGCGACAGCGTGTCGACGTCGCTGGTCACCCGTGAGACCAACGAGCCGCGCCGCTCGGTGTTCTGGGTGAGCACGGACAGGTCGTGCACGTGCCGGAATGCGTGCACGCGCAACGTGGCGAGTCCGGCCTCGCTGGCGCGGAAGATCCGCACGTTCATCAGGAACGCGGCACCGGCGGTGACCAGCACGGCGACTCCGGCGACCAGGCACATCCAGCGGACAAAGCCCAGGTCGGCTCCACCGGGACGCAGCAACCCCCGGTCGATCGTCTGCTGCACCGCGATCGGCACGACCACCCGGCCCGCGGTTGCCAGCAGGGCGAGACCCAGGGTGAGGGCGAGACCGTCGCGGATCTCCGGTGAAAGGGCGAGGCCGCGTCGGATGGTCGCCCATGCGGTGTCGGCTCCCTGCCCGACGCTGCTCGCCGCCGTCGGCACGCTCACCGGGCGACCCCGTCATCGGCGAACACGTCGGCGCCGTCGCGTTCCTCTTCGGCCCGCAGTGCCGCACGTTCGGCCGCGTCGCGCTCGTACGCGGTGAGAAGGTTGCGGTAGCCGGCCGATGCGGCCAGCAGTTCCTCGTGCGTCCCGCGGGCCAGCACGCGCCCGTGCTCGACGTAGACGACCTCGTCCGCGAGCGCGATCGTCGCCCGGCGGTAGGCGACGACCACGACCGTCGCCGGCAGAGCCGCATCGCGCAGACCGGCCAGGATCCGTCGCTCGACCTCTGGGTCGACCGCGCTCGTCGCGTCGTCGAGGACGAGCAGGCGCGGGCGGCGGACCACGGCCCGGGCCAGCGCCAGCCGCTGGCGCTGCCCGCCGGACAGCGTGGCGCCGCGCTCGCCCACCACCGAGTCCAGCCCCGCGGGCAATGCGGCGACGAAGCGGTCCGCCTGGGCGAGGCGGAGCGCCGACCACACCTGTTCGTCGGTGAAGTCGGCGCCGAGTGTCACGTTCTCGCGAATGCTGTCGTCGAACACGAACGCATGCTGGAACACCAGGGCCACGGCGCCGGCCACCTCGCCTCGGGCCAGGTCGCGCACGTCGGTACCGTCGATGAGGATCCGGCCCGTTCGCGGGTCGACCAACCGGACGAGCAACGACGCGAGCGTGGACTTTCCCGAGCCGGTCGGGCCGACGACCGCCACCGTTCGGCCCGGTGCGACCTCGAGGGTGACACCACGCAGGACGTCGTAGGCCTGACCGGGATCACGGCCGGTATAGGCGAAGGAGACGTCGCTGACCCCCAGATGGACCGGCGCCTGACCGTCACCGGCCGGCACGTCGCCGTAGGACGGCGCACCGGTCGCACTCAGCACCCTGTCGACCCGCCGCCACCCCACGACCGCTCGCGGCAGCTCGCCGAGCACCCAGCCGATCGCCCGGATCGGGAACGCAACCACCATGAGCAGGTAGGCCACCGACACCAGGGCACCCGGGTCGAGCGTGCCCGCACTCACCCGGGTGGAGCCGACGAGCAGGACGGCGAGCACGCCGATGCTCGGCAGTGCCTCGAGCACCGGGTCGAACGCTCCGCGCACCGTTCCCACGGCCGTGTTGGCGTCGCGCAGCTCCCGCGCCACGGCGGCGAAACGGGCCGTCTCCTCGGCCTCGCGGCCGAGCGACTTGACCACCAGTGCGCCGTCGAACGACTCGTGCGCCACGCCGGACAGCTCCGCCCGCAGTGCCTGTGACCGCGTCGCCAGCGGTGAGAGGCGCCGCTGGTAGAGCAGATTGACCAGGAGGATCGCCGGGAAGACCAGCAGTCCGACCGCGGCCAGCGCCGGATCGGTGAGCACGACCGCGACGACGGCGACGACGAGCATGACCAGGACGCCCACCGCCATCGGGAACGGTGCGATGGGATACCACGCCGCCTCGACGTCGGCGTTGGCGTTGGAGAGCAGCTGGCCCGTCGGGTGTCGGTGATGCCACGACAGCGGCAGCCGCAGGTACTGGCGGGTCACCCGCCGCCGGTAACGGGCCTG
This sequence comes from Jiangellaceae bacterium, assembly GCA_036377395.1. Taxonomy (GTDB): domain Bacteria; phylum Actinomycetota; class Actinomycetes; order Jiangellales; family Jiangellaceae; genus DASRTE01. The sequence continues at coordinate 13,365 of DASUYL010000147.1, read as the reverse complement.
CAGGCGGTATTGCATCACCCCGGCGAAGTACCGCCGGGTCACGATCCCGGCGGCCTTCAGGACCGAGACGCCCACGATCGCGACCGCTGCGCCGGCCAGCGCCGCCGTGGTTGTGTGTCCCCGGGCGAACGCCGGCACGATCACCCGGTCGGTCACCGCGCCGATCACGGCGGCGGTCAACGCCGTGGCCGCGCCGAACACGGCGCTGCCGGTCACCGCCACGGCGAAGATGCCCGGTTCGTCCCTGACGGCCCGGCCGAGCACCGCCAAGCCCTCCCGCAGTGTCACCTGGTCCGACCGGTCGGTCACACCGTCTCCGTCCTCGTCGTCGCGACATTCTCCCGACCGGCGAACGCGCCATACGCTCGCGGCCATGGCCGCCTTCGCCCGCACCGAACGTCGCGCCCTGTGCCAGACATTCCGCGCAGTGGGCTGACCTCGACGGCGCGCCGAAGGACCTGACCGCCTTCCGGGCCGTCCACCTCGGCCGCTGAGGTCGGTGACCACCCTGGCATCCAGCCTCTGCACCTGCGACATGTGGCGGGATGGGAACGTCTCGGCGACCTGGGACGCGTTGACAACCCACCACAAGATGCAGCGAGGTCAGGTCGCTGCGCGTCCCGGTCAGCGGACCTGGTGCCCTGCGGCCGCCAACACCTGCTTGACGGCGGCGATGCGGAGCGTGCCGAAATGGAACACGCTCGCGGCCAGCACGGCATCGGCGCCGGCATCCACCGCAGGGGGGAAGTGTCCGAGTGCACCGGCGCCGCCGCTGGCGATCACCGGGACGGTGACGGCCGACCGCACGGCTGCGATCAGCGGGAGGTCGTAACCGTCGCGTGTCCCGTCCGCATCGACGGAGTTGAGCAGGATCTCGCCGGCGCCGAGCGCCACCGCACGTGCTGCCCACGCGACCGCGTCGATACCGGTTCCCCGGCGCCCGCCGTGCGTGGTGACCTCGAAGCCCGAGTCCGTGCGACCGCCACGCCTGGCGTCCACCGAGAGTACGAGAACCTGGGCACCGAACCGGTCCGCGACATCGGCCACGAGCTCCGGCCTCGCGACGGCAGCGGTGTTCACGCCGACCTTGTCGGCGCCGGCCCGGAGCAGGCGGTCGACGTCGTCGACGGTCCGTACGCCGCCGCCGACCGTCAGCGGGATGAACACCTGTTCGGCGGTTCGGGACACCACGTCGTACGTGGTCGTGCGGTCGTCGCTGGAGGCCGTGATGTCGAGGAAGACGAGTTCGTCCGCGCCCTCGGCGTCGTAGGCCGCCGCCATCTCGACCGGGTCGCCGGCATCGCGCAGGTCGGTGAACCGCACCCCCTTGACCACGCGGCCGGCATCGACGTCCAGGCAGGGGATGATGCGGACGGCGACGCTCATGCGCCGACGCCGGGGCGGTACGCGACGGCCTCCACCTCGACCAGCATCCGCGGGTCGATCAGCCGCGACACCTCGACCATCGACGTCGCCGGCATGGTGGCACCGAAGGCCTCACCGTGGGCGCGCCCGTACTCCTCCCAGCGCGCGATATCGGTGACGAAGATGCGGGTCCGCACCACATCGGCCAACGACGCGCCCGCCTGCACCAGCGCCCACTCGATGTTGCGCAGCGCCTGGACGGTCTGGGCGTAGGCATCGCCGTCGTGCACGACCTCGCCGTCGACGATCGACGTGCACCCGGTCACCCAGACGTGGTCGCCGGCGGCCACCGCCCGGCTGTATCCGACCACCGGCTCCCACGGCGCCCCCGAGCCGAACCGCCGGGTCATCCGGCCACCTCGATCGCGTCGGCGAGCGTGAACCTCCCCGTGTACAAGGCCTTGCCGACGATCGCTCCCTCGACGCCGAGCGGGACCAGCGACCGGAGCGCAGTGATGTCGGCCAGACTGGACACGCCGCCGCTGGCGACGACCGGCCGGTCCGTGCGCCGGCACACCGCCTGCAGCAGGTCCAGGTTGGGCCCGCCGAGCGTGCCGTCCCTGCCGACGTCGGTGACGACGTACCGGCTGCAGCCCTCCCGGTCGAGCCGGTCGAGCACCTCCCACAGGTCGCCGCCCTCGCGAGTCCAGCCGCGCGCCGCCAGCGTCGTCCCGCGAACGTCGAGGCCGACGGCGATCGTGTCGCCGTGACGCGAGATCGCCTCGGCGGTCCAGCGTGGATCCTCCAGGGCGGCGGTGCCGAGGTTCACCCGGGTGCAGCCGGTCGCCAGAGCCGCCGCAAGGGACTCGTCGTCGCGGATCCCGCCGGACAACTCCACGGCGGCATCGAGGCGGCCCACGACCTCGGCCAGCAAGTCGTGGTTGCTACCGCGTCCGAACGCGGCGTCGAGGTCCACCAGGTGAACCCACTCCGCACCCGCCGCCTGCCACGCCAGGGCCGCATCGAGCGGGCCGCCGTACGACGTCTCGGAGTCGGCCTCGCCACGCACCATGCGGACAGCCCGTCCGCCGGACACGTCGACGGCCGGCAGCAGCACCAGCCGGGTCACGCGCCGACCTTCTCCGCACAGAACCGTAGCCGCCGGTAGTCCGCCCACCAGGCACCGCGACGCCACAGTGCCGGTCTGGCGATCTCGGCGGCCCGGTCCAGGACGGCGGGCGGAACGTCGCCGAGCACGGTGCCGGCGAACATCGCCAGCCAGCCGACGAACCCGTTCCGGCCGGTCAGCCGGGTCGGGCGGTCGCGGAAGTCGAGGCGGCGGACCTCCAGGCCGGCGTCCTCCAGCATCGCCGCGTACTGCGCCGGCGACGGGAAGAACCAGGGCCAGTCGCGCTCCTGCAGGCCGGCCTCCCGGCAGGCGCGGTCGACCGCTTCGGTCACGGTGGCGACGTTGCCGGTCGCGCCCATCTCGGCCACGAACCTGCCACCGGACCGGAGGGCGTCGGAGACGCACCCGAGCACCTCGACCGGCGCCGGCATCCAGTGCAGGGCGGCATTGGAGAAGACGGCGTCGACCGGCTCGTCCACGGTGAAGTCGTGCGCGTCGGCGACTCGCAGGTCCGCGTCGCGCAGCCGCCTGCGCGCCGCGGCGACCATGGCCGGGTCGGAATCGATACCGATCACGTGTGCACCGGCCTCGGCGATGCGGGAGGTCAGCACGCCGGTGCCACAGCCGAGATCGACGACGGTCTCCCCCGGCCGTGGGTCGAGCCAGTCCAGCAGCTCTGCGCCGTAGGCCGAGACGAAGGCGAAGTCCCGGTCGTAGACCGCCGTGTCCGCCGTCATGCCGCCAACCCTCTCACCCAGGTCTCCAGCAGCGTCGTCCCCGCGTCGCCGGACTTCTCCGGGTGAAACTGCGTCGCCGAGAGCGGACCGTTCTCGACGGCGGCGACGAACCGGTCCCCGTCGTGCGCGGTCCAGCTCACGGCCGGTGGACGCAGGCGCTCCGGCGGAACCATCTCCCATCGGCGCGCCGCGTAGGAGTGCACGAAATAGAACCGCTCGTGCTCCACGCCGGCGAACAGCCGAGAGTCCGCCGCGGCCTCGACGGTGTTCCAGCCCATGTGCGGCAGCGGCGAGGCGACCAGCCGCTCGACCGTTCCCGGCCACTCCCCCAGCCCCCGGCTCTCGACGCCGTGCTCGATGCCCCGTTCGAAGAACACCTGCATGCCGACGCAGATGCCGAGCACCGGACGGCCGCCGGCCAGCCGCCGGTCGACCAGCTGGTCGGCACGAACGGCGCGCAGTCCCGCGACGCACGCCGCGAACGCGCCGACACCCGGGACGACCAGGCCGTCGGCGTCGGCAGCCTCGCTGCGGTCGCCGGTCAGCGCCACTGTCGCACCGACCCGCTCGAGGGCCCGTACGGCAGAGCGGACATTGCCCGAGCCGTAGTCGAGGACCACGACCGACGGACGGCTCACAGGCTGCCCTTGGTGGACGGGACGCCACCTTCTCGCGGATCCAGCGCGACCGCGTCCCGCAGGGCTCGGGCCACGGCCTTGAACTGGGCCTCGACCACGTGGTGGGGATCGCGTCCGCAGACGACCCGGACGTGCAGGGCGACCTGTGCGTGGACGGCCAGTGTCTCCCACACATGTCGGGTCAGCGACCCGATGTAGTGTCCGCCGATCAGTGCGTACTCCTGGCCGGGCGGCTCCCCGGTATGGACGCAGTACGGCCGACCGGCCACGTCGATGGCGGCCTGGACCAGCGCCTCGTCCAAGGGCACCAGCGCATCACCGAAGCGGCGGATGCCTACCTTGTCGCCCAGCGCCGCGCGCAGCGCCTGACCGAGCACGATCGCGACGTCCTCGACCGTGTGGTGGGCGTCGACGTCGAGGTCGCCCTCGGCGCTCACGGCACAATCGATCAGTGCGTGCCGCGACAACGCGGAGAGCATGTGGTCGTAGAAGGGCACGCCGGTGGCGATGTCGTTCTCGCCGGTACCGTCGAGGTCGACCTCGACGACGACCCGGCTCTCCTTGGTCGCGCGTTCCACTCGCGCTGCCCGTCGGCTCACCTCAGCACCTCCTGGAGCGCGGTCCGGAACGCGGCCAAGTCGGTCGGCGTCCCGACCGACACGCGCAGCCAGCCCGGCGGACCGGTCTGCCGGACCAGGACCCCGCGGTCGAGCAGGCCTTGCCACACGGCGTGGCGATCGGCGAACCGACCGAACAGGACGAAGTTCGCATCGGACTCCGGCACGGTCAGGCCGAGCCCGCGCAGCCACGCCGCGAGCTCGTCGCGGTCGGCGCGAATGGCATCGACGGTCGCCAGCAGGTCGGTGGCGTGGGCCAGCGCGACCCTGGCGATGGCCTGCGTGACCGCCGAGAGGTGATACGGGAGCCGGACGACCTGCAGCGCCCGGACGATCTCCGGCGCGCCGGCGACGAAGCCGAGCCTGGCACCGGCGAACGCGAAGGCCTTGCTCATCGTGCGGACGACGGCGAGGCGGGGGTGGTCGGGAAGCAGCCTGAGCGCGCTCGGTGTCCCCGCCCGGCGGAACTCCGCATACGCCTCGTCCACGACCACGACTCCGGCGGCGGCCTCGTGCAGCGCCGTCACCAGCTCGAGCGCGACGGCGGTTCCGGTGGGGTTGTTCGGTGACGCGAGCAGGATCACGCTCGGCCGGTGCCGGCGCACCTGGTCGAGGGCGTGCTCGGTGTCGATGCCGAAGTCCTGCTCGCGTCGACCCACCACCCACGCGGTCCCCGTGTCTCGCGCGTACTCCGGGTACATGGAGTACGTGGGTGCGAACGACAGAGCCGTGCGGCCGGGTCCGCCGAAGGCCTGCAGCAGCTGGAGCATGACCTCGTTGGACCCGTTGGCCGCCCATACCCGCGACACATCCAGCCCGTGGCCGAGGTAGGCCGCCAGGTCGCCGCGCAAATCCACCGCATCGCGGTCGGGATAGCGGTTGAGGCCCCGGACCGCCTCGGCCGCTGCTGCCGCCGCCTCGCTGACCAGGTCCTCCGACGGTGGGTAGGGGTTCTCGTTGACGTTGAGCCGGACCGGAACGTCGAACATCGGCGCGCCGTAGGGCTCCAGGCCGCGCAGATCGTCGCGCAGCGGCAGTGTGCCGCCCATCACCGGAACCTGACGCGGACGGCCGCGCCGTGGGCCGGCAGGTCCTCGGCCGCCGCCAGCGTCGCGACCTGGTCTGCGACCTGCCCGAGCGCGGCATGGTCGTACTCGACGACCTGGACGCCGCGCAAGAACGACTGGACGGACAGCCCGCCGTTGTGCCGCGCGGTGCCGCCTGTCGGCAGGACGTGGTTGGACCCGGCGGTGTAGTCGCCCAGGCTCACCGGCGACCAGGGCCCGACGAACACCGCACCCGCGTGCCGGACCCGCCCGGCGAGCGTGCGGGCGTCACGGGTGTGGATCTCGAGATGTTCCGCCGCGTAGGCGTCCACCACCGCCATGCCCTGGTCGAGGTCGTCCACCAGGACCACACCGGACTGCTCGCCGGTGAGCGCGGACCGCACCCGCTCCACGTGCTTGGTCGCCGCGACCTGCGTGCCGAGTTCGAGGTCGACCGCGGCGGCGAGCGCTTCGCTGTCGGTGACCAGGACACTGGCGGCCAGCGGGTCGTGCTCGGCCTGGCTGAGCAGGTCGGCGGCGACGTACCGGGGGTCGGCGGTGTCGTCGGCCAGGATCGCGATCTCCGTGGGTCCGGCTTCGGCGTCGATGCCGACGACCCCACGCAGAAGTCGTTTCGCGGCCGCCACGTACACGTTGCCGGGTCCGGTCACGAGATCGACCGGCCGGCATATGACCTGGTCACCGTCGCGCAGGCCGTAGGCGAACATCGCGATCGCCTGCGCGCCGCCGACGGCGTACACCTCGTCGACACCGAGCAGAGCGCAGGCGGCGAGGATCGCCGGGTGCGGGAGGCCGCCGTGGTCGCGCTGGGGCGGACTCGCGACGGCCAGCGCGCCGACTCCCGCCAGCTGCGCAGGCACGACATTCATGACAACGCTGCTCGGGTAGACGGCCAGCCCGCCGGGCACGTAGAGCCCCACCCGGTCGATCGGCACCCACCGCTGCGTGACGGTGCCGCCGGTCACCACCGTGGTCGTGACCTCGGATCGCCCCTGCGTGACATGGACACGGCGAACGCGGGCGACCGACTCCTCCAGTGCCGCCCGTACGGCCGGCTCCAATCCGTCCAGTGCGTCGGTCAATGCCGCCGGAGGAACGCGCACGTCGGCGACCTCCACCCCGTCGAAGCGGGCCGTGTACTCGCGGACGGCGGCGGGGCCGCGGCGTCGAACGTCGTCACAGACGACCTGGACGTCGCGCAGTGCCGCCTCGACGTCGACCGGCGCCCGCGGCACGAGCGCCTGGTAGTCGAGGTCGTCGCCCGCAGCGAGACGACCGCGCAGGTCGATGCGACGCATCACCCGGTCGAGTGTAGGTCGACGGTCCGAAGGCCGGACCGGCCGCTCGGATGCCAAGACAGCCGCCCCCCGGGTTCCTCGCCCCGTCGGGCAGGATGTCGGGATGGGCGTCTCGAAGGGAGGCGCGACGCCGGCCACCTCGCAGCTGAGCCGGGCAGGGGTCGCGTTCACCGTTCACCGCTTCCACCACGACCCGGCCGCACCGTCATACGGCCTCGAGGCGGCCCAAGCGATCGGCGTCGACGCGGATCGCGTGTTCAAGACACTGCTGGCCGATGTCGACGGCAGTCTCGTGGTGGCGGTGGTGCCGGTGGTCGGGTCGCTCGACCTCAGGGCGCTGGCCACCGCGACCGGTGGCAAGCGTGCCGCCATGGCCGCCTCCGCTGCCGCGGAGCGGGCCACCGGGTACGTCCTGGGCGGTATCAGCCCGCTCGGGCAGCGTCGGCGCCTGCCCACGGTCGTCGACTCCAGCGCGGTCGAGTTCGCGACCGTCTACGTCTCGGCCGGTCGTCGTGGACTCGACGTCGGACTGGCGCCGGCCGACCTGATCAGGCTCACCAGTGCTACGACGGCTCGGATCGCTCGGCGGAGTTGACGACATCGCCGAGCCCGCGGCGCCGGGGCGGGAGCGGGGAGGTCAGCCCACCGAGCACGAGCGTGGCGACGACGGCCATGATCGGCCAGAAGAGCAGGACTCCGGTGGCCTCGAGGTCCAGCGGGATGGCCAGAGTGACACCGTCGGCAGCACCGTCCGTGCGGTCTCCGAGCGGGCCGGGCCCCAGCGTGGAGCCGACCTGCCAGGCGACCAGGGAGCCCACGACGCCGCCGAGTACCAGGCCGGCCAGGACGGCGGTCGGGTGCTCTCGGTGGCGGACGAACATCACCGCACCGAGGAGAAGCCCGGTCACGGCGCCGACCAAGCCGAACGAGACGTCGACACCGAACAGGCCGCGGGCCTCCGCCGCGACCAGTATCGACTGCCCGCCGCGGACGCCGACCGTCACCTCGGGGGCGACCAGCCACCAGACCAGGCCCGCCACCAGGCCGGCCGCTATCGAGACGAGCACGGTCTCTGCCACGGGGCGCCTCGCCGCCGCGGCGGTACGGTGGCGTCGAGTGCCGCCCTCCGGCACCGGCTCGCTCACCCCAAGCACGCCGGCCCGAGCAACGCCTTCAGGTCTCCCATCAGCGCCGTCGACGGTGTGACCCGCAGGCCGTCGTCGAGGCGCATCACGGTCGTTCGGTCGCCGGTCTGCAGCCGCAGGTGGACCGCGGTGCCACCCGGATGGGTGGCGAGGACGTCCTTGAGCTTCTCGACCACCGGCGGCGTGCACCTGGCCGCGGGCACGGTGACGACGACCGGGCCGGCCGGCGCCGCGGACAGATCCGGAAGGGTGAGTTCACTGGCGATCACCGCGGGCGCGTCGTCACGACGGTCGAGTCGGCCCCTGACCACGACGACGGTGTCCTCGGCGAGCTGCAGCGCATGCTGCTGGTAGGTGGCCGGGAACAGCATGACGTCCACCGAGCCCTCGAGATCCTCGACGGTCGCGATCGCCCAGGTGTCACCGCGGCGGGTCACCTTGCGCTGCAACCCGGTGACCAGCCCGCCGATGGTGACCGTGATGCCCGGCGGCGACTCGTCCTCGTCCGACAGCGACGCGATCGTGCGGTCGGTGAGCCTGGTGAGCACGTGCTCGAGGCCGAAAAGGGGATGATCGGAGACGTAGAGACCCAGCATTTCGCGCTCGAAGCCCAGCTTGACCTGCTTGTCCCACTCGGCGAGGTCGGGCACGGTCACCTCGAGACCCTGATGAGGGCCGCCGGCACCGCCGAACAGGTCGAACTGCCCGATCGCCTCGTTCCGCTTGACGGAGATCACCGCGTCGACGGTGTTCTCACAGATCGCCGCCAGCGACCGCCGTGAGTAACCGAGGGAGTCGAACGCGCCTGCCTTGACCAGTGACTCGACGACCCGCTTGTTGCACACCACGACCGGGACCTTGTCCATGAAGTCCGGGAAGGACTCGTAGCGGCCCTGCGCGGCCCGCGCGGCGACAATGCCCTCGACCACGTAACCGCCGACGTTGCGGATGGCGGCCAGGCCGAAGCGGACGTCGGTGCCGACCGGGGTGAAGTCGCCCTCGGACTCGTTGACGTCGGGCGGCAGCACCTTGATACCCATGCGGCGGCACTCGGCAAGATAGACCGCGGTCTTGTCCTTGTCGTCGCGGACGCTGGTGAGCAGGGCCGCCATGTACTCGGCCGGGTGGTTGGCCTTGAGATACGCCGTCCAGTACGACACCAATCCGTAGGCGGCACTGTGCGCCTTGTTGAAGGCGTAGTCGGAGAACGGGACCAGGATGTCCCAGAGGGTCTTGATCGCGGCCGGGGAGAATCCGTTGGCCTTCATCCCGTCGGAGAAGCCGACGAACTCGGCGTCGAGCACCTCACGCTTCTTCTTGCCCATCGCCCGGCGCAACAGGTCGGCCTTGCCCAGGGTGTAACCGGCCACCTTCTGCGCGATCGAGAGCACCTGCTCCTGGTAGACGATCAGCCCGTAGGTCTCGTCCAGGATCTCGGCCAGCGGCTCGGCGAGCTCGGGGTGTACCGCGGTGATCGCCTGCTTGCCGTTCTTGCGCAGCGCGTAGTTGGTGTGCGACTGCGCACCCATCGGCCCGGGCCGGTACAGGGCACCGACGGCCGAGATGTCCTCGAAGCTGTCCGGTTTCATCAGCCGTAGCAGCGAGCGCATCGGGCCGCCGTCGAGCTGGAACACACCCAGGGTGTCTCCGCGCGAGAGCAACTCGTAGGCGGCGGGGTCGTCCAGAGGGAGCGTCTCGAGCTCGACGCGTTCCTTTCCGTTGCGCTCGATGTTCCGGCACGCGTCGTCGAGCACGGTGAGGTTGCGCAGCCCGAGGAAGTCCATCTTGACCAGGCCGAGCGCCTCGCAGGTCGGGTAGTCGAACTGCGTGATGATCGCGCCGTCCTGCTCGCGCTTCATGATCGGGATGTGGTCGATGAGAGGTTGGGAGGACATGATCACGCCCGCGGCGTGGACCCCCCACTGGCGCTTGAGGTTCTCCAGGCCCCTGGCCGTGTCGACGACCTTCGCGACGTCCTGGTCGGAACCGTAGAGCTCGCGGAACTCACCTGCCTCGGCGTATCGCCTGTCCTCCGCGTCGAAGATGCCGGACAGGGAGATGTCCTTGCCCATGACCGACGGGGGCATCGCCTTGGTGATCCGCTCGCCCATGGCGAACGGAAACCCGAGAACCCGGGACGCGTCCTTGACCGCCTGCTTGGCCTTGATCGTGCCGTAGGTGACGATCTGGGCGACTCGGTCGACGCCGTACTTCTCGGTGACATAACGGATGACGTCGCCGCGGCGGCGCTCGTCGAAATCGATGTCGATGTCGGGCATCGAGGCGCGTTCGGGGTTGAGGAACCGCTCGAAGACGAGGCCGTGTTCGAGCGGATCGAGGTCGGTGATGCCCAGCGCGTAGGCCACGATCGCGCCGGCGGCCGACCCGCGACCCGGGCCGACCCGGATGCTCTCGTTCTTGGCCCAGTTGATGAAGTCGGCCACGACCAGGAAGTACCCGGGGTACCCCTTGTCGCAGACGACCTCGGTCTCGTAGCCCGCCTGGCGGCGGACCTCATCGGGCACCCCGGCGGGATAGCGCACGTGCAGGCCTCGCTCGACCTCCTTGACGAACCACGACGTCTCGTCCTCGCCGTCGGGCACCGGGAACCTCGGCATGAAGTTGGCGCCCTCGACGAACCGGACGTCACACCGCTCGGCGATGCGCAACGTGTTGTCGCAGGCCTGCGGCAACTCCGACCAGATGCGGCGCATCTCCTCCGGCGACTTCAGGTAGAACCCGTCGGACTCGAACTTGAACCGGTGGGGATCGGCCAGCGTCGAGCCGGACTGCACGCACAGCAAGACGGCGTGCGCCTCGTGGTCGCGCTGGTAGGTGTAGTGCAGGTCGTTCGTGGCGAGGAGCGAGAGCCCGAGGTCGCGGGCCAGGCGCAGGAGGTCGTCGCGGACGCGGCGCTCGACCGGCAGGCCGTGGTCCATCAACTCGACGAAGTAGTTGTCGGTGCCGAAGATGTCGCGGAACTCGGCCGCAGCGCGGACGGCGTCGTCGTACCGGCCCATCCGCAACAGGGTCGGGACCTCGCCGCCGGGACACCCGGTGGTGGCGATCAGCCCGCCCGAGTAGGTCTGCAGGAGTTCGCGGTCCATCCGCGGTTTGAAGTAGAACCCCTCGAGCGAGGCGAGCGACGAGAGCCGGAACAGGTTGTGCATGCCGCCGGTGTTCTCGGCCAGCAAGGTCAGGTGGGTGTAGGCACCGCCACCGGACACGTCGTCCTCGTCCCCGTTGCCCCACCGGACCCGCGTCTTGTCGAACCGGGACGTGCCGGGGGTGAGGTATGCCTCCATGCCGATCACCGGCCGGACGCCGTATCGGCCGGCCTTGGTGTAGAACTCGTACGCACCGAACACGTTCCCGTGGTCGGTCATCGCCAGGGCGGGCATGCCCTGAGCGGCGGTTTCGGCGAGCAGGTCGTCGATCCGCGCGGCCCCGTCGAGCATCGAGTACTCGGTGTGGACATGCAGGTGCACGAAGGTCGCGTGCGAATCGGGCACGACGGCTGACGCCTCCTCGGGCAGGCTCGCGACTCGACGGCAACGCCGGGAACGTCGGCGGCCCGTCCTGGGCGATTCTAGGAGGCCACGCCGACAGATACCCGGAGGCAGGCCTGGGCGATTCGCTCCTCGCCGGACCGGTCCCGGCAGACTGGACGCATCTGGTGGGAAATGCCGGCGTGTCTCCTCCAATTGCGTCCAGCCTGCGGGAACTGTGGGCTCGATCAGATGCGCCAGACCGGCGGGCCGCCCGTTTCGGCAGCCTCGGCCGCGTCCAGGCCCGCGGTGATCACCGCATCCATGATCTTCGCGAGCTGCCGTCGGGGCACGGACGGCGCCCGGTGTGCCATCGCGTGCACGATCTCGGCCTCCCGGGTCCGGTCCCGCCCGGCGTGGCCGGCCACCGGCTTGTGCCGTTGGACCGCGGCCACCAGCGCCACGCGGTACTCGAGCAGGCTGGCGAACGCCGCATCCACGCGGTCGATCGCCTCGCGGCAGCCGGCGAACGACGGCGGGTCGACCTGGCGGACGACCGGAGTGAGCGTCGTTGTGGCGTCGACGGCCGCGGCGACGTCCGCGACAGCGGCGCCCTCGGCCAGCCAGACGCCGTCGGCTCCGGCCGCCACCGCCGCACTCGCGAGCCATGGGGTGTCGCCGACGTCGACGATCACGGGGCGGCCGGAGCGGTCACGCACCTCGGTGACCAGCGCGAGGTCCAGCGTGGTACGTCCACCCCAGTAGCGGCGGCTACCGGCCTCGCAGAGCACTACGGCGTCGTTCCCCTCGGCGACCAGGTACTCGGCCGACGACAGCCACTCGTCGACCGTGCAGTGGTGGCCGCGGTGGAGGACGACCGGCAGGCCGGTGCGTCCGACCGCGGTGAGCAGGCGGAAGTCCTGCATCCACGCGCCGCCCACGACGACTCCGTCAGCGAACCGGCCCACAGCAGCCAGGTCGTCGGCGCTGAACGGTTCGACGAGCAGGGGTACGGCCGTTCGGCTGCGGATCTCGCCGAGCTCCGCCTCGGCGCTGGCCGCACCGTGCTGACGGCGGAGGCTCAGGTGGACGACATCGGCGCCCTGCCGCGGGCCGGCGAGAACCGGCAGTCGTGTCCCACCGATCACCTGGGTTCCGATCCGGACGGGACGCAGGGAGGTCGCCTGGTCGGGCGCTGCGGTCACGGGGTGCTCCTTGGGAGGCCGGGGCCGGCACCGGTGACCTGCCCGGGTCGGCCGCTTACATGAACAGAGACCCCAGGCCATGCCTGGAGCCTCGTGCCGACTCGGGTGGATGCTGCGTCAGGTCACGCCGACGCCGCCGGCCACCCGGGCCGGCACCGTAAACGCGAAATACGCCTCTCGCACGGGCTGGACTCTAGGGACGACCGTCGGTCCGCGTCCAGCAATTCGGAATCGCCGTCTCGCATCACGAGATCGCCGCCGCTGGTCGATGTCTCGTTCGCCGCGGTCCGCCGCCGTTCGTCGCCGTCGGTTCAGGCGGCCAGCAGATCCAGGGACTGCCGGAGATCCGGCGGGTACGGCGACTCGAACTCGACCCGCTCACCCGTGCCGGGATGGTCGAATGAAAGCCGGACCGCGTGCAGCCACTGGCGATGCAGGCCGAGCCGCGCCGCCAGCGTGGGGTCCGCGCCGTAGAGGATGTCGCCGACGCAGGGGTGTCGCACCGCGCTCATGTGCACCCGGATCTGGTGAGTGCGCCCGGTCTCGAGACGGACCTCGAGCAGACTGGCGGCCGGGAATGCTTCGAGGGTGTCGTAGTGGGTGATGCTCGGCCGCCCTCCGGCGACAACGGCCCAGCGAGCGTCATGGGTCGGGTGCCTGTCGATCGGCGCGTCGA
>DASUYL010000146.1:0-3174 GCA_036377395.1 Jiangellaceae bacterium | reverse complement strand
CGGTCAGGCCGGTGGCCTCGTAGACGACGACCGCCTCGTCGGAGAACCCCGGCGAGTTGTGGAACGTCATCAGGTGGTCGAACCGGTCGGCCCGCAGGCCCGCTTCCTCGGCCAGCTCGCGCTCCGCCGTGGTGGCCGTCGGCTCGCCATCGACGTCGCGCAGGCCGGCCGGCACCTCCCACAGGTCGGCGTCCAACGGGGCGCGGTACTGGCGCAGCAGCGTCACCGACCCGTCCTCGTGCACCGGGACCACGCCCACGGCCCCGGGGTGGTGCACCACCTCACGGTCGTGCCGGCTGCCGTCGGGGCCCTCGACGTCGGCGATGGCCAGCACGATGCGCCCCGACCAGATGGGGCGCTCGCCCACGATGCGGAAGGTGCGGTCTCCGTCTCCGCCGCTCACGGAGCCGACCGGACGGCTTCGGCTTCCACGTCGGGCTCGTCGACCGGGAACAGGTGCGGCCGCCGGCCCTCCGCCCGGTCGAGCGCCGCGCCCACGAACTCGCGGAACAGCGGCGCCGGCCGGTTGGGCCGGCTCTTGAACTCGGGGTGCGCCTGGGTGCCGACCCAGAACGGGTGGTCGGCCAGCTCGACGAACTCGACGAGCCGGCCGTCGGGCGACGACCCGGAGCACACGAAGCCCGAGCCCTCGAACTTGCCCCGGTAGCGAGGGTTGAACTCGTAGCGGTGGCGATGGCGCTCGGACACGACCGCCTTCTCGTAGGCCTCGGCCGCGATCGATCCTTCGGTCAGCTCGGCGATGTAGGCGCCGAGTCGCATCGTCCCGCCCTTGTCGGTGACGTCGCGCTGGCTGTCCATCAGGTCGATGACGGGGTGCGGCGTCGCCGGGTCGAACTCGGTGGAGTTGGCTCCCGTCAGGCCGAGCTCGTTGCGGGCGAACTCGATGGTCATCACCTGCATGCCCAGGCACAGGCCCAGGCAGGGGATGTTGTTCTCGCGGGCGTAGTTGGCGGCCGCGACCTTCCCCTCGACCCCCCGCTCGCCGAACCCGCCGGGGATGACGATGCCGTCGAGGTCGCGGAGGCGACCCTCGGCGAGCAGCCCCTCGGTGTCCTCCGCCTGGATCCACTCGACGGCCACGTGGGCGCCGTGGTGGAAGCCGCCGTGCTTGAGCGCCTCGGCTACCGACAGGTAGGCGTCGGGCAGGCTCACGTACTTGCCGATGACGCCGACCCGCACCTCGCGGGTGGCCGACTCGATGCGGGTGACCAGCCGCTCCCACTCGGCCAGGTCGGGCGCGACGTCGTCGAGCCCGAGGTGGCGGCAGATCACCTCGTCGAAGCCCTCTTCGTGGAGCACGAGGGGCACCTCGTAGAGGTTGGCGGCGTCGGCCGCGTTGACGACTGCCTCGGTGGGCACGTCGCACAGGCGGGAGATCTTCTGCTTCAGCGCGTCGGACAGCGGCCGCTCGCTGCGGCACACGATCACGTCGGGCTGGATGCCCCGGGACCGCAGCTCGGTCACCGAGTGCTGGGTGGGCTTGGTCTTCTGCTCGCCGGCCGGGCCGATGAACGGCACCAGCGTGACGTGGACGAACGCCACGTTGTTGCGCCCGACGTCGAGGCGGAACTGCCGGATCGCCTCGAGGAAGGGCAGGATCTCGATGTCGCCGACCGTGCCGCCGATCTCGGTGATGACCACGTCGACGTCGTCGCCGGCCAGGCGGTCGATGCGGCGCTTGATCTCGTCGGTGATGTGGGGGATCACCTGGACCGTCTTGCCCAGGTAGTCGCCCCGGCGCTCGGCCGCGAGCACCGCCGAGTAGATCGACCCGGTGGTGGCGTTGCTGCCCCGCGACAGCGGCTCGTCGATGAACCGCTCGTAGTGGCCGAGGTCGAGGTCGGTCTCTCCCCCGTCGTCGGTGACGAACACCTCGCCGTGCTCGAACGGGTTCATCGTGCCGGGGTCGACGTTGATGTAGGGGTCGAGCTTCTGCATCGTGACGCGCAGGCCACGGGACTTGAGCAGGCGACCGAGGGACGAGGCGGAGATGCCCTTGCCGAGGGAGCTGGCGACCCCACCCGTGACGAAGATGTGTTTTGTCACGGGACCACAGGATAACCCGGTCGCGGCGGGTCGCCGCGGACCACGGTCTGACCAGGGCGGCAGTGATCGCGAACGGTGGTCAAGCGATGCTCAGCGCGGTGCGGATGCCCCGCCGGGCACGCAGGTTGTCGACCGCGGCGTCGACCTCGTCGAGCGGGTAGCGGTCGGTGATCATGCCCGCCAGGTCGAGGCGTCCCGCCCTTGCCAGTGCCAGGTACCGGGGGATGTCGCGCTGCGCCCGCACCGAGCCGAGCAGGCAGCCGACGAACCGCTTCTCGGTGGCCGTGAACGCCGCCACCATGGGGATGCTGACTCCCTGGTCGATCGGCGGCGCCCCGACTCCCACGATCGTTCCCCCGGCCCGGCTGGTGGCGAAGGCCTGCTCGATGAGCGAGGCCTGGCCGGCGGCCTCGAAGCAGTAGTCCATCCCCACGCCGGTCAGATCCATGCAGAACGCGGTGACGTCGTCGGTGGCGGGGTCGATCACGTGGGTGGCGCCGAAGCGCAGCGCCGCCTCGCGCCGGCCTGCCACCGGGTCGGCCGCGACGATGCGGGACGCACCCGCGAGGCGCGCACCCTGCACGACGGCGACGCCGATGCCGCCGGCGCCCAGCACCAGCACGGTGGCGCCCTCCTCCACCGCGGCGGTGTTGAGCACGGCGCCCACGCCCGTCAGCACCGCGCAGCCGATGACGCACGCCTCGGCCAGGTCGGTGTCGTCGTCGACCTTGACCGCACCCTCGTGCGGCAGCACGGCGTACTCGGCCCAGCCGCCCATGCCCAACCCCCGGAACACGGTCTCGTCGCCCCGCGACAGCGGGCTGGTGCCGTCGGGCCGGGTGGCCATGAACAGCGCGGACGAGTACTCGGCGCACAGAGTCGGGTTGCCCCGGGTGCAGAAGTAGCAGTGCCCACACGAGGGCAGCGGGCTGAGCACGACCTTGTCGCCGGGGCGCAGGCGGCCGACGCCGGGGCCGACGGCTTCGACCACGCCGGCCGCCTCGTGGCCGAGCACGACCGGGGTGGGCGCCGGGAAGCTGCCGTCGAGGTACGACAGGTCCGAGTGGCAGAGCCCGCAGTCGGTGATCTTGACCAGCACCTCACCCG
>DASUYL010000145.1:0-2188 GCA_036377395.1 Jiangellaceae bacterium | reverse complement strand
ACGCGCCGGCCACGCCGGACACCGAACGTCACGGCGCCGGCGGCCGTGGCGAACAAGGTGTCGTCCCCGCCCCGACCGACGTTGTCGCCGGCGTGGAAGTGGGTGCCGCGCTGACGGACGATGATCTCGCCGGCCTCGACGATCTGACCGCCGTAGCGCTTGACGCCCAGCCGCTGGGAGTTGGAGTCGCGCCCGTTCCGCGAGGACGAGGCGCCCTTCTTGTGAGCCATGGCCGTTTCCTACTTCGTGGTCTTCGTGGTCTCGATGCCGGTGACCTTGACCTGGGTGTACTTCTGGCGGTGGCCCAGGCGGCGGCGGTAGCCGGTCTTGTGCTTGAAACGCAGAACCTCGATCTTCGGACCCTTGGTGGCACCGAGGATCTCGGCCGTGACCGAGACCCTCGCGAGCTTCCTCGCATCCGTGGTGACCGACTCGCCATCGACGAGCATGACAGCCGGCAGCGAGACGGTCGTCCCCACGTCGCCGTCGCGCCGGTCGACCTCGATGACGTCGCCGACGGCGACCTTCTGCTGGCTGCCGCCGCTGCGGACGATCGCGTACACCGCGGGCTCACTCTCGTTCGAAGGTTCGGCGCGCAGCCACCCGAGGGCGGGGCGCACGGAGGTGGGCGCGAGTAGCGCCGGAGGCCAAGGATACGGATCCGGCCTGGTCAGGGTCAAACCGTCCTCGGTCACGGACACGGTCAGCCGGCGGCGCCGATCTGCTCGGCCTGGGCGTCCGGTTCGCCCGCCGGACGCTGCGCGCGCCGTCGGGACCGGCGGCGGGGGGCAGCCCCGTCAGCGCTCGTGGCTCCGGCGCCCTCCGTCGACGCCGGGTCGGCGGTCGTCGTCGGAGCGTCCGCGAGTCCGGCGTCGGTGGTGCTCGCAGGCAGAACGTCGACCGCCGGCGTTTCCGCGTCGGTGAGCTCGTCGGCGGACGCGGCCACGGCCGGTTCCATCGGGGTCACGTGTTCGGCGACGGCCGCGGGCGGCACCGCCTCGCTCGGCGCGGTGCGCTCTCCTCGGCGCCGTCGGCCACGGCGACCCCCGGGCACGGCCTCGCGCCCGGTATCCGGCAAGCCCGCAGCTGCGTCCACTGGTTCGTGGTGGATGATCACTCCGCGGCCCTTGCAGGTTTCACAGGGCTCACTGAACGCCTCGAGCAGGTCGGTGCCTATCCGCTTGCGCGTCATCTGGACCAGGCCGAGCGAGGTGACCTCCGCCACCTGGTGCTTGGTGCGGTCGCGGCCCAGACACTCGACCAGCCGCCGTAGCACCAGATCGCGGTTCGCCTCGAGCACCATGTCGATGAAGTCGATCACGACGATGCCGCCGATGTCGCGCAACCGCAGCTGTCGAACGGTCTCCTCGGCCGCCTCGAGGTTGTTCTTCGTCACTGTCTCCTCGAGGTTCCCACCCGAGCCGGTGAACTTGCCGGTGTTGACGTCGACGACCGTCATCGCCTCGGTGCGATCGATCACGAGCGAGCCGCCGCTGGGCAGCCAGACCTTGCGGTCCAGCGCCTTGGCGATCTGTTCGTCGATGCGGTGGGCTGCGAAGACGTCGCCGTCCCCGGTCCACCGTTGGACCCGGTCACGAAGGGACGACGCGACATAGGACACGTACGGCTCGATGGTGTCCCAGGCGTCGTCACCGGAGACCACGAGCGCCGAGAAGTCCTCGTTGAACAGGTCGCGCACGACCTTGATCGCCAGGTCGGGCTCGCTGTAGAGCAGTTGAGGAGCGTTGCCGGAGGTCTTCTTGACGATGTCCTCCCACTGGGCGCGGAGCCGTCCGACGTCGTGGGTCAGATCCTCCTCCGACGCCCCTTCCGCAGCCGTGCGGACGATCACGCCGGAGTCGTCCGGGACGACGTCTTTGAGAACACGCTTCAGCCGGGTTCGCTCGGTGTCGGGAAGCTTCCGGCTGATCCCGCTCATCGCGCCGCCCGGGACGAACACGACGTACCGTCCGGGCAGGCTGACCTGGCCGGTGAGACGCGCGCCCTTGTGCCCGACCGGATCCTTGGTGACCTGGACCAGCACCGCCTGGCCGGACTTGAGGACCTCCTCGATGCGTCGCGGCCCGTCGGGTTTGCCGAGTCCGGCCCAGTCCACTTCGCCGGCGTAGAGGATCGCGTTGCGACCGCGACCGATGTCGACGAATGCCGCCTCCATCGCGGGCAGCAC
>DASUYL010000144.1:0-6380 GCA_036377395.1 Jiangellaceae bacterium | reverse complement strand
CCCAGCACCGGCTGACGTGCCGGAGGATCGCCGCCGGCCCCACGATGTTCAGGTACGTGTCCTGCTGGCCGGCGAAGGAGGCCGCCGGCAGGTCCTCGGCCGTCGCGCTGGAGCGGACGGCGTAGGCGGCTTGCTCGCCGAGCCGGGCGACCGCGCCGGTGATCGCCGCCGCCAGGTCGTCGGGGATGGCGATGCCTTCGAGGGTCCGCCGGACCTCCGCGCTGAGCGTGCGGATCGACTCCCGGTCGTCCGCGTTCAGGCGCAACAGCCGATCGAGCCGTTCGTCGGTCGACGGCGCTTCCGCCATGATCCGCCGGAAGGCGGCCGTCGTCACGCAGAAGCCGGCCGGCACGCGGATGCCGTCGATCCGGGAAAGCTCGCCGAGTTGCGCGCCCTTGCCGCCAACGACCGCGACCAGCGTCCGGTCGAAATCCTGGAAACCCAGCACGTAGCTGCCCATCCGGCCACCTTCCCCTTCAGCCCTCGGGTCTCTCTCATCCCTGCTGTCGGTCGCGCCGACGCCTGCGCGCAAGCCTGTGGCGTGCACTGTCAGCACACGGGGGGTCCTTGCCGCAAGACCCCCACCCTCGTGTACTTTGGGTGGTGGCGGGGAAGATGAATCAGGTCGCTGGCGATGGGCTATGCGCGAGTCGCGCCTTCGACCGTGCCCTCGAGCGCCCTCGATGTCTGCTGGATCCCAGCGAGCAGCCCGCGGTCCGGGCTTCCAGAGCGCGGTCCCCCGCCTCGCAGGCACACGGTGAATGCCTACGAACATATTGACTTTCGTCGATGCGATGTGGCTATCATATCGACGCTCATCATATCGATAGCAGTCGAAACGACCGCTGACCGAGGAGTCACCCATGCGTCTCCAGCTCGCTCTGAACGTCTCCGACCTCGACAAGGCCGTGGACTTCTACTCCCGCATGTTCGGCACCGAGCCCGCCAAGACCCGTCCCGGCTACGCCAACTTCGCCATCGCCGAGCCCCCGCTCAAGCTCGTGCTCTTCGAGGGCGATGGCGAGCCCGGCTCGATCAACCACCTCGGCGTCGAGACCCAGGCCGCCGACGAAGTCGTGGCGGCGGAAGCCCGCCTGACCGAGACCGGCCTCGTCAGCACCGGCGTCGACGACACCCAGTGCTGCTACGCCGCGAAGACCGAGACCTGGCTCGCCGGACCCGACGGCACCCGCTGGGAGTGGTACGTCAAGACCGGCGACACCGAGCAGTTCTCCAACGTCGTCCTCGCCTCCACCCCTGCCGACGGCGGCAGCTGCTCGACCGGCGGCACCTGCTGCCCCTGAGACGGCCTCGTGCACCCGGCCGGGGCTCCTCCTGACCGGGCGCACCGGTCCGGACGAGACGACCCCAGCATCCCGCAATGCTCCATCGAACAGTTCGGCCGCCGAGCCGGGCGCCAAACACAGCTGAGGCAGACCATGACCGACAACGCATCACGTGCGGCCGACGAGCGACTCGCCCTCCGTCACCTCAGCGAGCCTCGTCGGCGTGTGCTCGAAGCACTCAGCGCCTGTGGGCCCCGCACCCCGGGAGGAATCGCCGAGTGCTGGATCGACCAGGCGCTCCACGGAACGGACCGCTACGCCGGCCGGCTGCCGGGCATGGTCTCGCAGCTGCTCTGGAAGCTCGAGATCTTGAACTGGGTGACCGAACGCGAAGGCAGGTTCGCGATCACCGCCGACGGCTCGAGGGCCCTCGTTGCGACCGGCGCAGCCGCCGAGGAGACGTGAGAACCGTCCGGTCCACGAGCCCAGGCAGGCCGTTCGTGTCCATCCCCGGCAACCATGCCCGGCCGAACCTGGAACTTGTGGCTCGCCACGGACTTCACGCTTCGACATCACCGCGCACGGTGACGAGGTGTGGCTGGACGCGTCGGTCGTCGATGACGACCTCGCCGGCTGGCATCAGCTCGGCTGAGCTGCAGCGACGGTACCCAGGCGGGACGTGTGGCCGGCTTCAGCGGACCGAGCGCGGCTCGCCGGCCAGCTCCAGCACCTGCTGGAAGGTGGGGCGGTTGGTGGTGCGGATGGTGTCGGGGATGAGGCCGGGGGTGAACCCGGTGCGTGCCGCGGGGCCCGTCCAGCTCGACGGCTCCGGCCCCTGTTCAGCGGTGAGCTCGCCGGCCACCTGCTCGACGACCTCCCACAGCGATGCTCGGCAGGCGTCGAGCGATCCGCCGCCGCAGTAGCTGAGGTTGAACCGGCCTTTCACCGGGTCGCCGAGGAGGGCGCGCAGGTCCTTGTCGACGTACGACTGGCCCGCTGCTCCGTTCAGGCTTCGGACGTCGGCGAGATCGTCGGTCAGGTCGCCGTACACGGGCCGCATGACCGCGTCCGCGATGGGCTGCCAGAGAGCGTCCGAGATCACCGGGCCGGCGTCGTCGTAGTCGCCGTCGAGGTCGGCGTCGAGCCGTGGCGCGTCCCGAGCGACCCAGTCGTCGAGCACGGCGACGGTGCGGTCGGCCAGGGCGCTCGGGGCGGCTCCGCTGCGCAGCACCCGGCTGACGACGGGCCACACCAGGGAGCGGACGTCCTCGGTGGCGGCGCGGTTCATGACGCTGACGGTGTCGGCGAGGGTGGGATCTCGAGGCCACTGGTCGAACAACTCCACGCGGTGCGCCGACCCGAACGGCGCGTCGTCGCCGTGCATGAAGCCGGGTGCCGACCGGTTGTTCCAGTTGAGCAGCACGTCGCCCGGGCCCCTCACGTCGTGGGGGTGTTCACGCTGGGAAAGGAAGCCCCGCCATTCGTAGTCACCGGTGCCGAGGGTCGGTAGCCGTCGGTCCAGGCCACGTGCTCGGCGTGGGAGGAGCCCTGACGAGAAGTAGGCGGTCTCGGTGCGGGACGCGTAGGCCCAGTTGAACGTGAACTCGAACTGGTTGGCCGCCTCGAAGAACTGCCGCGACGTGTCGGCCTTGCCCTCGGTCATGTCCTTGAGGGCAGCGAGGTTCAGTGCGTCACGTCCGAACGTCGAGCGCTGACGGGTCAGGGCGTAGGGCTCCCCGCCCACGGTGGCGGTGCCGATCACCGGCCCGTGCACCGACAGGGGATAGCGGACCGGTGTGCCGTTCAGCGTGCCGGCGTCGAACGTCTCGAACGGCCGGCACGTGCCCTCGAACACGTAGTGGGTCGAGGCGCGCGTCGGCGGCGTGCCGTCGGGGTTGCACAACTGCTCGGCGAACACGTCGCGCACGTCGTGGTTGGCCGAAGTGAGGCTCCAGGCGTAGTCCCG
This sequence comes from Jiangellaceae bacterium, assembly GCA_036377395.1. Lineage (GTDB taxonomy): Bacteria > Actinomycetota > Actinomycetes > Jiangellales > Jiangellaceae > DASRTE01. The sequence goes on along the minus strand of DASUYL010000144.1, from coordinate 3,128 downwards.
GGTCCGCCCGATGAGGATGTACATGGCGGCGGCGGGCACCGCGACGCCCTGGGCCTCGATGCCAGGTCCGCTGAGGTGAATCTGCTGCACGATCTCGGGATAGAAGTACCCGAGCTGGGGACCCATGACCGCAAGCGTGTTGCCTGTGGCCGACCTCTTCGGGTCGACCACCAGGAAGTTCGACGCTTCCCTCGAGGGCACGGGCCCCGCCGCCGGATAGGTGGCGTCGAGCCGCCCCGCACTCGACTCGGACGGCGACGCTGCAGCTGGCCCCGGCTGCCGCGGGTCGAGCGACTGGATCGAACCGGGGTCGACGACCACCGAGCCGGTAACGCGGCCGCCGGTCCGTGGCCCGTAGCTGAAGCGCCGCCTGGTCGTGGTGGGGGCCTCGGGATCGTCGGCGAGCATGGCATCTTCCCACGCCTGCGTCCCCACCTCGGGGCCGAGCCCCGCCCGCAGCGTCGCCAGCAGCTCGGCGTTGGCGGCCTCGGCGCCTCCTCCCCCGCCGAAGATCGACCCGATGAACGCCGTCACGGCGACCACGTCGTTGACCGTGGCGGGCGGTTGGTCGATCCCATGGGCCGCCCAGTAGGCGTTGATGCCGTCGGCCTCGGCCTGGGCGTCGGCGATGATCTGGCGGCCCTTGTCACCATAGGTTTCGACGAGGAGATCCACCTGATCCGAGACGAGCTGCTCTGTGGCAGCGCTCGGGACGAACGACTGACCGCTGGTCACCAGGCCGAAGGCGTCGATGCCCGGGATGTCGGCGACGGCCGCCCGCGCCGGGCCCCGACCGAGCTGGAGCAGCAGGCCCCGGTCGCGGGCGGTCACCCAACCGGCGCCGAAGGCGAGGTCGGCCCGGGTCCGGCCGGAGATGTGAGCGACGCCGTACTCGTCGTAGAGGATCGTCGTGCCGGGGCGACCGGTGGGCTCCTCGCGGGTGGCGCCGACCGGCGAGAAGTCCTCAGGGAGGAAGTGCGCATCGATGTCGGCGTCCGTGACGTCGCCGCGCAGCGGCGTGAGCGCGTCGTAGAGCGGGATCTGGTCGCGCGACTCGTCGGTGGTGGGCAGGCCGCCGTAGTTGCCCGGCGGGAGGACGTAGTACGCGCGGTCCGCTGGCTGCGATCCCGGTGGACCGGGCTGCCCACCAGCCGGTGCCGCCACGACCGACGCGCCCAGGGTCACGGCCGCCGCGACCAACGCGATGTGATGACGAGGTCCGACGCTCACACGACCCCCTGGATGCCTCTGGTGCGCCCCCCGCCCTCGGCGCAGTCGCCTGGCAGGGCGTGGTCGAACCTAACACCACCGGCCGGTCACACGGCGGTTCGGCGCGTCGCGGTCGGCGAGCATAGTCACATGCAGCTCACGACCCCGTGGCATCCGTATCACGACCCGTTCGGGCACGAGAGCATCATGACGGTGCCGGTCAGGCACCGTGGGGTGCTGCTGTGAGCAGGCGGCCCCGCCGTTCGAGTGGGGCCTCACGGCAGCGAGAGCGTCGCGCGCGTGAAGTCTGCCACCCAGTTCGTCTCCCAGGTCTTGCCGCCGTCGTCGGAGAACGCCTGCTCCCAGTGGGGTGTGGGGGTGGTGACATCGGACCACGTGTAGCGGACGCGGATTGGCCGGCCCTCGAACGTGTCGTCCGACTCGAAGACGCCGACGTCGCCGGCGAACGAGCCGATCACCGGCGGGTCGAGTCGTGCGGGATAGCGCGTGTCGGCCCAGTAGATCGACCACTTCCCACCCGCCGGGTCGAAGAAACGAAACGTGACCCCCACGAAGCCGCCGGCATAGTCGGTGCGGAACTCTTCCACGGTCCCAAGGCCGTCGAGAATCGGGCGTGCGACGATCGTCGCCTCGAACTCATCCCACTCGTCCGAGCCGGCGAGCCAGTCGCGGCGTCGGCGCTGACGGCTGCTCCACTCGCCCTTCAAGAAGTCGAAGTCGCTCGCGTCGCCCATCTCGTCCTCCCTGGTCGTCATGTGCGCGACGCTAGAGGGCAAATAGGGCGATTTTCGCCCGCTATACGTGCTTGACTGTCGCATGGGCTCCCCGACCGCGCGGCTGCTCGAGCTGCTGGAGCTTCTCCAGACGCAACCGCTGACGACCGGGCGGGAGATCGCCGACCGGTTCGGGATCGACGCGCGCACGGCGCGACGCTATGTGGCCGTACTGCAGGACCTCGGGATCCCGATCGAAGGCCAGCGCGGTGTGGGTGGCGGCTACCGGGTCCGGCCGGGGTACCGGCTGCCGCCGCTGATGCTCGCCGACGACGAGGCCGTCGCGGTCGTCCTCGGCCTGCTGGCCACGCGCGCCGCCAGCCAGGACGGCTCCTCGGCTGCCGCGACGGGCGCACTCGCCAAGATCAATCGCGTCCTGCCCTCGACACTCCGCCGCCAGGTGAAAGCACTCGAGGAAACGCTCGACTTCACCGCCGCGAGAGACAGCACGCCTCCCGACGCCGCACTCGTGCTCCTGCTCGCCGACGCGATTCGCCGCCAGCGCCGACTCCACACCGCCTACCGCTCCTTCACCGGTGACGTGTCGCAGCGCGAACTGAGCCCGTGGAGCCTCGTCGTCCACTCACACTGCTGGTACCTCGTCGCCTACGACCACGTGCGCGACGATCTCCGCACGTTTCGGGTCGACCGGATGTGGCGCTCGACGCTCGTCGACGGGGCGTCCGTGACGCCGCCGAAGGACTTCGACGCGGTCGCGCACGTGACCCGCTCACTGGCCGCCGTGCCCGGCAAGTGGCACGTCGAGGTCCTGCTCGACCTGCCGGTCGATGAAGCGGCGCGACGCATCCCCACGACGCTCGCCGAACTCGCCGACGACCCCGCCGGGACGCTGCTGCGGATGCGCGCAGACTCGCTCGACTGGGTGGCTACCGTCCTCGCAGGGCTCGGCTCCGGCTTCACGATCCGCCAACCGAACGAACTCCGCGCCAGTGTCCGCGCCCTCGCTGAACGGCTCGAGGCCAGTGGCGAGGTCAGTGCTGCGTGAGGAAGGCGGCGAGCTGGACCCGGGAGCTGATGCCGAGCTTGAGGAAGATCTGGCGCAGGTGGTAGTCGACGGTGTAGGGGGACACGAACAGACGCCGAGCGGCTTGGGCGTTGGTCAGG
>DASUYL010000143.1:0-2989 GCA_036377395.1 Jiangellaceae bacterium | reverse complement strand
TCGACCGCTCCTTCGATGCCCGTGCCGAACGCCTCTGGGTCGATGAGAACGACGAGGTCGAACTCGAGCCCCTTCGACAGCTCCGGGGTGAGTGATCGGACGCGGGACGTCGCCCGGAACGTGCCGCCTTCGATCTCACCGGCGGCGATGACGCAGCCGATCCCGTCGACACGCTCGGCCAGCCACGAGTCCAGCACCGAACCCAGATCCGACACCGACCCATACACCACTGGAATACCGCCGCTGCGGACAGAAGTCGGCACGTTGACGTCCGGAAGTGCGGCCCGGATGACCGGCTCAGCCACGGCCATGACCTCTGCCGGCGTCCGATAATTGATGCTCAGAGAAGCCAGGTTGATCCGGTCCAGCCCGATGCGCTCGAGCCGTTCCTGCCACGACTCCGTGAACCCGTGCCGGGCCTGGGCGCGGTCCCCGACGATGGTGAGACTCCGGGACGGGCAGCGGCCCAGCAGCATCTGCCACTCTGCGTCGGTCAGTTCCTGAGCTTCGTCCACGACGATGTGCGCGAACGGGCCGGCGAGCCGGTCCGGGTCGGCGGTCGGCAGGGCGCTTTGGTCGACCAAGGCGTCGCTCAGGTCCTGCCCGCGGAGCATCGACATCACGCGCATGTCGGAGTCGTCGGTCGCGATCAGGTGGTCGACCACCCTGCTCATATGCTCGCGCTCGGCGGCGACGGTGGCCTCCTGGCGACGGCGGCGTCGGGACGCCTCCGGGTCGCCGACCCGGTGCCGGGCGGCGTCCAGAAGCGGCAGGTCGGACGTCGTCCAGGCCCGGCCGTCGGCGCGGCGCAGCCTCGCGACCTCGTCGGGCTCGAGCCAGGGAGCGCACCGGCGCAGGTAGGCGGGCACCGTCCACAAGTCCTCGACCACGTCGGTGGGATCGATGACCGGCCACGCCCGCTCGAAGGTGGCGACCAGCTCCCGGTTCTGCCGCAGCGACCGGCGCAGTCGGTCCGGCGAGACGGCGTCGCCGGGGTCGACGGCATCGTGCTTGTCGACCAGGATCGTGAGCAGCTCGTCCCAGACCTGGTCGCGCGCCTCGTTGTGGGGAGTGCCGGGATCCGGCGACTCGAACGCCTCCGCCCACCCGTCGGCGCTCAGCCGGATGTCGGACCAAGGCGTCTCGACCACCATCGCCTGGGTAGGCGGCTCCTCGTAGAGCCTGACGGCCGGTTCGATCGCCTTCACCATGGCCACCGACGACTTCAGGCGAGCGACCTCAGGGTCGGTCTCGACCGCCGCGGCGACACCCTCCGGGACGAGGTCTCGCAAGGTGCAGGTCTGCACACCCTCTTCCCCGAGGTTGGGGAGGACGTCGGAGACGTAGGCCAGGTACTGCTGGTGCGGACCGACGAACAGCACGCCGCCCCGGCGGTGGCCGAGGCGAGGGTCGGAGTACAGGAGGTAGGCAGTGCGGTGCAGAGCGACGACGGTCTTCCCGGTGCCCGGACCGCCGTCGACGACGAGCGCGCCGCGGGACCCCGCGCGGATGATTGCGTCCTGATCGGCCTGGATCGTGCCGAGCACATCTCGCATCCGGTGCGACCGGCTGCTGCCCAGGCTGGCGATGAAGGCGGACTGGTCGTCGAGGGCGGCGTGTCCGTCGAACCCGTCCGGGGTGAACACCTCGTCCCAGTAGTCACTGATCCGGCCGCGGGTCCATCGATACCTGCGGCGGCTTGCCAGACCCATCGGGTTGGCGTGGGTCGCTCCGAAGAACGGCTCAGCCGCGGGGGCGCGCCAGTCGAGCAGCAGCCGGCGACCCGCGCTGTCGGTGAGGCCGAGTCGGCCAATGTAGACGGGCTCCGGGTCGTCCGCGCCGACGATGTGTCCGAGGCACAGGTCCAGACCGAAGCGACGCAAGGTGCGCAGGCGAGCGGTCAGCCGGTGGATCTCCAGGTCGCGATCCAAGGCCGCCTGGCCGCTGCCGCCGGGAGCCTTGCGCTCGGCGTCGAGGCGGTCGGACAGGTCGGCGATCGACTGCTCGAGGCTCGTTGCGATGGCCGCGAAGTGCTGCTCGTCACCGGCGATGAGCGCCGGGTCGGCCTTGGGCGCGAGGTGATCGGGAAGGTCGAACGCGCTGGTGGTCAGGAAGTCCACGTCATCAGCTCCCGCCCGTAGGTTTCTGGCTACGGGTGGCGATTCTCCGGGCTGACGAGGGTCTTGCCGCAAGCCCCCCCGTGCGCTATACGTTGAAAATGGAGGGGAGTGGTACTCCTTTCCATTCTTCGTTTGCTGCGGCCCGAACTTCGACGGCGGTCGGCACGATGAGCCGCGAGTCGCGGGATTCTGCCCACGACTGTGGCAGGTGGACGGAACGTATGCTGCAAGATGCGGTAAGGACGCATCGTGATCCCCACCCTCATCGTGTTTGGCCTGGTCTTCGGGCATTGGTGGCGCCTGTCCCTGGTCGCCGCCGCGGTGAGTTGGCCTGTCCTGCTGGTCGCAACCGACGTGATGGATGCCGAGGTCGGGCTGCTCGGAGCGGCCGGTCTGGCTGTGATCAACGCCGGCATCGGTGCGCTGGTCCATCAGGGCGTCCTCTGGACGCTCCGGCGTTCCCGACGTTGGCGCAGGTCACGCAGTGTTTCTCCCCCTGACAGGTGAGCGCACGGTACCCGGCCTTGCGGCACGAGAACTTCTGGATATCGGACCAGCTCAACGCTGTTCTAGGGACCTCTCCCCCGATGACGCGATGCGCCGCATCACGGACAGGTTCGGCGTGTACGACGGCACGACGAGAACGGCAGCTGACCCCGCCGGTATCAGAGACGACGGCCCCACCGGTAGCAGGGTGCGGGCCGTTCCTCGTTGGGTAGGACAACCCGGCGGCGGGCTTGGGTTGGCTTAGGGCTCGGACAGTGTCAACGCGAGGACCTTGGCTTGTAGGTCGGCTTGTGCGTGCGAGGAGTCGGGGAACAAGGACGGCTGTTGGTTCTCGCACCAGACCCATGCGCCGACATTGAACG
>DASUYL010000142.1:0-6910 GCA_036377395.1 Jiangellaceae bacterium | reverse complement strand
GGTTGTTCAACTCGATCAGGCGGGCGATCGCGGTGTTGAACCGCAGCGCGGCCATGTCGGCGCGAACCGCATCGATCGTATGGTGCAGGACCCGCAGAGTGGCATCGTCGGCGGGCGCGTCGACCACGACCGGTCGGCCGGTCTCCTCCGAGAGCACGTTGCGCCACAGACGCTGCAGGAACCGCAGCGATCCCACGACGGCCCTGGTGTCCCACGGCCGCGACACGTCCAGCGGCCCCATCGACATCTCGTAGACCCGAAGCGTGTCGGCGCCGAACAGGTCGTACATCTCGTCCGGAGAGACGACGTTCTTCAGGCTCTTGCCGATCTTCCCGTACTCACGCTCGACCGGCTCACCGCGCCACCGGTAGGTGCCAGGACGGTCGGGATCCTCCTCCACCTCCGCGGCGGGGACGTACTGGCCCCTCCCGTCGGTGTACGCGAACGCCTGGATGTATCCCTGGTTGAACAGCCGGTGGAACGGCTCCTCGCTGGAGATGTGGCCCAGGTCGAACAGGACCTTGTGCCAGAACCGGGCATAGAGCAGGTGCAGGACGGCGTGCTCCACGCCGCCGACGTAGAAGTCGACGCCTCCGGTCGCCCGCGGAATGGGCGGGCCCATCCAGTAGCGCTCGTTCTCCGGGTCGACCAGCCGCTCGGTGTTCGTCGGGTCGATGTAACGCAGCTCGTACCAGCACGAGCCGGCCCAGTTGGGCATCGTGTTGGTGTCGCGCCGGTACCGGCGCGGGCCGTCGCCCAGGTCGAGCTCGACCTCGACCCACTCGGGCACGCGTGCCAACGGCGGCTCCGGCTCCGACGTGGTGTCGTCGGGCGCGAAGGTGCGCGGTGAGTAGTCGGGGATGTCGGGCAGCTCGACCGGCAGCATCGAGTCGGGAAGGGCCATCGGCAGGTCGTGCTCGTCGTAGACGATCGGGAACGGCTCACCCCAGTAGCGTTGCCGGCTGAACAGCCAGTCCCGCAGGCGGTAGGTGACAGTGACCTCGCCGAGCCTCTTGGCCTCGAGCCACTCGACGATGGCCACCTTGGCCTCGTCGACGGGAAGTCCGTCGAGCGAGATCTCGTCGTTCGCGGAGTTGATGGCCGGTCCCTCGCCCAGGTACGCCTCGCCGATCCACCCAGGCGGGGGCTGCACCGTTCGCACGATCGGCAGCCCGAAGCGCTCGGCGAACTCCCAGTCGCGTTCGTCCTGGCCGGGCACGCCCATGATCGCCCCGGTGCCGTAACCCATCAGCACGTAGTCGGCCACGAAGACCGGGATGCGGGCGCCGGTGGCCGGGTTCACGGCGAAGGATCCGGTGAACACACCGGTCTTCTCTCGCCCCTCGGTCTGCCGCTCGACCTCCGTCTTCGCGACGGCGGCGTCGCGATAGGCGGCGACCGCGGCGGCCGGATCGGTGTGTCCGCCCGTCCACCTCTCGGTGACCCCGTCCGGCCACGCGGGTGGTGCGACCAGCGCATCCAGGAGCGGATGTTCCGGAGCGACCACCATGAACGTCGCACCGAACACCGTGTCAGGCCTCGTGGTGAAGACGTCGAGGACACGGTGGTCACCGTCCGCGGTGACGATCGGGAAACTCAGGGTCGCGCCCGGGCTCCGGCCGATCCAGTTGCGCTGCATGGTCTTGACCTTGTCCGGCCACTCGATCCGCTCGAGGTCATCGACCAGCCGGTCGGCGTAGGCCGTGATGCGCATCATCCACTGGCGCATACTGCGCTTGAAGACCGGGAAGTTGCCGCGCTCGCTGCGCCCTTCGGAGGTGACCTCCTCGTTGGCCAGCACCGTTCCCAGGCCGGGACACCAGTTCACCGGCGCCTCCGACACGTAGGCCAGCCGGTGCGAGTCGACGATCCGGCGGCGTTCGACATCGTCCAGCTCCGACCAGGCCCGTCCGTCCGGCGTCCGCCGCCGGCCGGACTCGTAAGCCGCCACCAGATGCGCGATCGGGCGGGCCCGCCCGCGCCCGCCGTCGGCCTCGTGGTCGTACCACGACTCGAAGATCTGCAGGAAGATCCACTGGGTCCACCGCACGTAACCGGGATCGGTGGTTGCGAACGAACGACGCTGGTCGTGCGCCAACCCCAGGCGCCGCAGTTGGCGGCGCATGTTGGCCATGTTGGACTCGGTGGTGATGCGCGGATGTTGACCGGTCTGGACGGCATACTGCTCCGCCGGCAGGCCGAACGCGTCATAGGACAGCGCGTGCAGCACGTTCTCACCGCACATGCGCCGGTACCGGCCGAGCACGTCCGTGGCGATGTATCCGAGCGGGTGCCCGACGTGCAGGCCCTCGCCCGAGGGGTACGGGAACATGTCCATGAGGTAGAACTTGGGCCGGCCGGCCTCGTCGCCCGCGAGTGGCCCGGTCGGGTTGGCGGCCTCGAAGGTGCCCTCGGCCTCCCAGCGGTCCTGCCAGCGAGGTTCGATCTCGGCCGCCAGCACGCTGGAATACCGGTGCGGCGGCGCATCGGTGCCGTCGCCGGTCTCGGCGGTGACCGCAGCGGTGGTCTGGATGTCGCTCATCGGGTGTCGTCGTCCCTTGCGCTTGTCGTAGGGCCCGGCCGGATGTGGAAAGACCCCTCGCACAGGAGGGGTCTGCCGCGCTGACGCGGCGCTCGTGGCGCCCGCTGCAGGTCAGCGCGGCCCGGTAAGGACGAGCGGGCCTCGCACCCTGTCAGCGTAGCGCATGGCCGGCTGCCGGCCGGGTCGAGGACGACCGGGAACAGCGACGGGACGGCGCGCTCCGGGGCGGGCGGCGATCGTCTGCGACCGATGAGTTTACTGCGGCGGGACTGTCTTACTGGGTGACGGTTCTCTAGAAGGAGGACTCCCGTATGACGGTGCCATGCACCTTCCTACTCATCCCCGGCGCCGGTGGCGAGGCCTGGTACTGGCACCGCGTGGTAGCCGCTCTCGAGGCGCGTGGTCACGATGCCGTCGCCGTTGATCTGCCGGCTGAGGATGACAAGGCAGGTTGGCAGGAATACGTCGACGTCGCGGTGTCCGCAGCGGGGACCCGGACCGACTTGGTCGTCGTCGGCCAGTCGATGGGCGCATTCACGGCGTCGCTGCTCCCCCGGGTGCTACCCGTGTCGCTGTTGGTGCTGGTGAACGCGATGATTCCCACCCCGGGCGAGACCGGCGGCGACTGGTGGGGCAATACCGGACAGGCCGAGGCGCAGCGGGAGAACGACGCGCGGGAGGGCCGGCCGGTCAATGCAGAGTTCGACGTGATGACGGTGTTTCTGCACGACGTGCCGGCGTCGGTCCGGGCGGAGGCGACCGCGCATGACCGTGACCAGTCGATGACTCCGTTCACTCAGCCGTGGCCGAGCGACAGTTGGCCGGACGTCCCGACGCGGGTTGTGACTGCGCGTGATGACCGGCTGTTTCCCGTGGGTTTCCAGCGCCGGGTCGCCGAGGAGCGGCTCGGGATCACCCCCCACGTCGTTCCGGGTGGACACCTGGTTGCGCTGAGCCGGCCCGACGAGCTGGTCGACCTGCTGGTGTCGTACGTGGAGGATTGGGTGCTTCGGATCAGCCGACGTAGTTGAGCGGGCCGCTCTTGCGGACTCCATGCGGACTGCGGAGGTCATCCCATCGCAGGTCTAGGCTCACACCAGCGTGGACCAGTAGTCCCAGAACCGGACCAGGATCAGGACGGTGAGGGCCAGGAACCACAGCACGAGCACGAGGCCGCCGTTGCGCACCAAGAAGCTGCGCACCCTGGCAGAGGTCCGGATGTGCCCCGCCTGCACCACATGCGCGGTGACGTACCAGAAGATCGGGACGGTCACGACCCAGACCACCATGCAGTACGGGCAAAGCGCGCCGATCTCGTAGAGGCTCTGGTAGATCAGCCAGTGCACGAACACGGCGCCGACGAAGGTCCCTGCCTCCAACCCCAGCCAGAACCATCGCGGCAGCGTGGCACCGGTCAGCAGCACGACCCCGATCGTCGTCACTACTGCGAAGGCCGCGATGCCGGCCAGCGTGTTCGCGAACCCGAGAATCCCGGCCTGCCATGTCTGCATGACCGAGCCGCAGCTCAGCACCGGGTTGAAGCTGCAGCTGGGGACGTACGCCGGGTCCTCCAGCAGCCTGATCAACTCGACGGTGAGCACGGACGACGCCACGAACCCGATGGCGCCGCCCGCGGTCAACAACACGGCGAGCCGGCGGCGGGCACCGCCCGCGCGCTGGCGGTCGTCGGGAGCGTCAAGATCGACGGCCAGACCGTCGGTCTCGTCGTCCTTCACGCCGGTGGGCACGCTGCCGGTCATCTCAGCGGCTCTGTAGTGCGTCGAGCGCGACGGCCAACGACGCGGCGAGCCGGAAGTCGAGCCGCTGGTCCGGCACGGTCACCGTGTAGCGATCGCGGATCGACCTCTTCCGTTCACTGGTCATCACCACCTGCCCGGTCGTGGTGTCGACGAAGTCGAAGTGGAAGATGAACGGGATCCAGATCTCACCGAGGAAGGGAATGAAGTCCCACACCCGCCGTAACGTCGCGATGGTCCGGTCGCGCTCCTGTCCGAAGGCCTGCAGCCCCGGTCCGGACAGGTGCCAACTGGATCGGAGCAGGCTCTTGCCGAAGTCCTTCCGGAAGAAGCCGAGCGGCTGACGGGCGGGGTCGAGGACGTCGTACCCCGCATTGAGGTCGATGGCCTTGCGTGCCTTGAACGAGAAGACCGGTTGCGTCCTGGCCCGGTCGGCGTAGAAGAGGACCTCTTCCTTGAGCGCCATCCGCTTCTGCTGCGCAAAGCCCAGCAGGTCGCCCTCGGTGCCGTCCGGGCCGGCGGCCAGCAGCTCGTACTGGTTGACCATCATCGTGATCTTCTGCCGGACGAAGAACTTGGGGACGTGCATTGCCGGAGAGTCCGCCGCCATACGGTGCAGTCTGTCACCCTCTCGCTGCGCCGATCCGGTCAGACGTGCTGCCCGACGACGGTCGTGGCGAGGCTCTCGCCCCACCGGCGGGCGCGATCCTCCTCGCCGGCGAGCAGAGGTCCGGTCATCCCTTCGACCAGGAAGCTCGTCGCTCGCGCCGCGATGGTGCAGCCCCGACGGCGCAGCCGACGCTCGGCAGCGTGCGACGCCGTTCCGGGCAGCCGCGGCTTGTCCACCCGGGTGTCGAACGCGGCCGCGACGGTAGTGGACGAGCACTCGAAGCTCTCCAGCCACTCGCGCAGACCGATACCTGTGGAGACCAGACCGGCAGTTGCCTGCTCGGCCGCCGAGGTCCTGGTCTTCGGCCGGCTCATTCCGAACGCATGGGTCGGACCACCGACCACCAACAGGTCGACCTCCGAGCCCACGACCGGACTGGCCTGGCTCACCTCCACGATGTCGACGCTCAGGTGCGGCGACACGCCCGCGGCTATCGCCTCGGCGACTGCCTGCGTGTTGCCGAACATCGACTCGTACACGACCAATGCACGCATCGTCGTCCTCCCTTCACTGACACCTTCATCGTCGTGCGACCGCCCGGCCGGGGAGCAGAGGCAGGAGGTCCCGGCCGCCGGGACGTTCGGCCCTTGTGTCCCGCGCCACCCTGGCGTGCCGAGGTCGCAGCGAGTCGGTCCGCGATGATGCCGACTGTCTCGGCCGACCACAGCTTCGGGAGATCGTGATGGCACAGGGTCAGGACGTGTACGACGTCGTCGTTCTCGGCGGTGGCCCGGCAGGGGAGAACGTGGTCGAGCGGGTCGTCCGCGGCGGCCTCACCGCCGCCCTGGTCGAGGCCGAGCTGGTCGGCGGCGAATGCTCGTATTGGGCCTGCGTTCCGAGCAAGGCGCTGCTGCGGCCGGTCGACGTCGTCGCCGCCGCACGCCGGTCACCGGGCGCCGCACAGGCGGTCACGGGTGGGCTCGACGTCGACGCGGCGCTCGCCCGTCGCGACGAGGCCACGAGTAACCACGACGACAGCGGCCAGGTCCGCTGGCTGGCCGGCCTGCCCGCGGAGCTCGTCCGCGGGCAGGGCCGTATCACCGGTACGCGCACGGTCGACGTCGAGTCCGACGGATCTCGGCGATGGCTGATCGCCCGGCATGCGGTCGTCGTCGCCACCGGCAGCCGAGCGGATGTTCCACCCGTGCCGGGACTGGCCGAGGCTCGCCCATGGACGAGCCGCGAGGCCACCTCGTTGAACGCCGTACCCCGCCGCCTCGTCGTCATCGGCGGCGGGGTCGTCGCCTGTGAGATGTCGCATGCGGTCCGCGGCCTCGGAGCGGACGAGGTGACGATGCTGGTCCGCGGTACCGGCCTGCTCGAACGCATGGAGCCGATTGCCGGCGAGATGGTGTCGGCGGCCTTCCATGACCAAGGCGTCGACGTGCGAACGGGAACCCGCGTCACCCAGGTCTCCCGCAGCGCGGACGGACAGGTCACGCTGATGCTGTCCGACGGCGACACGCTGGTGGCGGACGAGGTTCTGGTCGCGACGGGCCGGCACCTCAACACCGACGACATCGGCCTCGAGTCGGTAGGGCTTGCACCTGGCCGGCCGGTCTCGGTCGACGACAGCCTCCGGGCAGACGGCATTGACGGCGGTTGGCTCTACGCCGTCGGCGATGCCAACGGGCGCAATCTGCTCACCCACATGGCCAAGTACCAGGCCAGGGTCTGTGGCGACGTCATCGCCGCCCGGGCCCGTGCGGAGTCCGAAGACGCACCGGGACTTCGTGCCACCGCGGACGCCCGCGGTGCACCCCAGGTCGTCTTCACCGATCCGGAAGCGTGCGCGGTCGGCCTGACCGAGGCCAGGGCTCGTAAACGGGGTCACAAGGTCCAGGCCGTCGAGCACGAGATCGGGAACGTGACCGGTGCATATCTGCAGGGCGAGGACTACCGGGGGCGGGCCAAGGCGGTGGTCGACGAGTCGCGCCGCTT
>DASUYL010000141.1:0-11447 GCA_036377395.1 Jiangellaceae bacterium | reverse complement strand
TACACCACGCCCCGGCTCATCCTGATGCCCCTGGTCCTGCTCTGGGTCGGCATCAACGACACTGCGCGCATCGTCATCATCGTGCTCTCGGCCGTCCCCGCCACGATGGTCGTGGTGATGGAGGGGGTCAAGACCGTCGACAACTCACTGGTGCGGGCGGCGCGGTCATTCGGCGCGGGACGGTTCCAACGGTTCCGATTCGTCGTGCTACCGGCGACGGTCCCGTTCGTCGCGACCGGCATCAGGATGGGTGTGTCCCGGGGGCTCATCGGCCTGTTCATCGGCGAGCTGTTCACGGCGGCCAATGGAATCGGCTACATCATCACGCTGGCCGGCAAGACCTTCAACAGCGCGCGGACGTACGGGATGTTGCTCATCTTCATCCTGTTCTGCGTCGCCATGGTGGGTCTGAGCCAGCTGCTCGAACGCAAGGTCTCGGTCTGGAGGGTGCAGAACACGTAACCGAACCGAAGCAGGTATGACCCACAACCCATCCCACCTACGTCCAGCGGACCCCTGACGAAAGGGCACGGTATGAACAAGGTCCGAATGTCGGCAGTGCTCCTGTCGGCCGCGCTGATCGTCGCCGCGTGTGGAGACGACGACGGAGAGAGCGCCGATACCGGCGAGGACGGCGGCGGCCTCAGCCTCGACCAGGTCCGGCTGGCCATCGACAACGACGACTACATGAACCAGCTCGCATGGATGATCGCCGATGACATGTTCTGGCCGGACCTCGGTTTCACCGAGCCGGCGGAGGTGGTGGCATCCGACGAGTACCTTGCCGGCCTGTTCGGTGGTGACGTGTGGGTCGCCCAGGGCGAGAGCGACGCGATCTGGGCAGCGCTCGCCGAGGGGAGTGTCCCGATGACCATCATCGGCGTCGAGAAGGACACCGAGGCTTGGTTCCTGGGCATCCGAGAAGGTGTCGACCAGGAGAACCTCGAGGGTCTGAAGATCAGCGGAGGACCGGCAGGCGACCGGAACATCACCGTCGGGGAAAGGATCCTCGAGGATCTCGGCGTCGATCCGGAGTCCATGGAGTGGGTGCAGATCGAAGGCGGCTCGGACGACCGGCTGCAAGCCCTGCTCGCCGGCCAGATCGACGTCGCCGTGCTGCAGCCTCGCCATCTGCTCCCCCTGGACGAGGGTGGCGGGGAGATGATCTACCAGGAGTACATGGACGTTCCCCAGGAGGTCTGGGTCGTCAAGGACGAGACCATGGAGGAGAACAAGGACGCGGTCTGCGCCTACCTCGAGGGCCGCATCGCCGCCAAGCAGTGGGCCTCGGAGGGCGACGACTACACCGCCAACCAGGACGCAGCGGTCGCGCTCGGGGAGGAGTACAACCTCTCGCCGACCGAGGGAGACCTCGACGAGTGGCAGGCGGAGATGGAGTACAACTGGGCGCTCACCGGCGGTGCTCCGCTCGATGCGTTCGATCAGTGGAACGAGGACATGATCGCCAACGGCAACGTGCCGGAGGGCTTCGACTGGAAGGAGCACGCGGACTTCTCCTGCCTGACGCAGGCACAGGAGAATCTCGATCTCGAGGTCATGCCCGGCGAGCTGTAGGTTTCCGGACTAGTCGTCGGCACCACCGAGGACCGGCCCGGCCAGCTCGACGATGTTCGCGGACATGTCCGCGTGCGGGAAGAAGCAGATCAGCACGAGGTCGGACGGGCCGGCCACGGTGGCGTGTGGCACACCAGCGGGTACTACCAACACGTCACCTGCCGCCACCCTGGTCGGCACGTCCGCCTCCCACGCCGTGCCCGAACCCTCGGCGACGTACGTGAGTTCGGCGCTGTGCGGATGGACGTGTGGGGTTCGCGGCCCGGGCGTGACCCGCACCACCCGAAGGCTGCATCCGGCGTCGAGGCCGGGTGGCAGCGGGTCCGCGGACAGCCGCCCGGTCAGTCGTGCGAACTGCAACGCAGCGGTCGGTACGACGGGCACAGTGACTCTCCGCGAGCTCAGACGAGGCTGCGGTCGGCCCCCGCCGCCGCCATGACGTCGTCGACGTGGACGGCCCGTCCCTCCCGCTGCGAGGATTCCATCGCAGCCCGGACCACGGCCAGCGCTCGCACAGCCTCCGCGGCGCCGACCTCGACGTTACCCTGGCCCCGGACGGCCAGGGCGAACTCGTCGAGTTGCTCGCGAAACATGTCAGTGCGCGGTAGCTCCACCGGTGTCCGCACCGACTCGCCGTAGAACTGCGCCCGCAGCGTGGACCAGTCATCGGCCAGCTGGGACTCGTCCCAGTGCGTGAAGTCGAGGTCGTACATCAGGTTGGCCCTGGTGCCCAGCAGGTTCATCGAGTAGACACCCGGCGACGCCCAGCCGGTGCCGATGTAGCCGAGCGGGCCGCGCTCGAACTCGAGGATCGCCATGACGGCGTCCGGGACCTCGGACGAGGTGTAGAGCCTTCGCGCGTGCGCGGTGACCGTCTTCACCGGCCCGAGCAGGAATTGCAGCGTGTCGGCATGGTGGACACCGAGCTGGATGAAGGCCCCGCCCGGGCTCTTGTCCGCGTAGTAGCGCCAGGTCTGCGGCGTGAGCTCCAGCCCGCGTTCGTTCGAGAAGTTCGCCTCGGCCAGAGATGCGTCCCCCAGGCGACCGTCATCGAGCCAACGCTTCATCTCGCGATGGCCGGACAGTCGGCGGGCACTGTGCCCGACCGCGAAGACCGCGCCTGCAGCGGCCACCGATGCGGCGATCCGGCTGGCGTCCTCCAGCGTGTGCGCGATCGGCTTGTCGGTGTAGACCGCCTTCCCGGCCTCCACGGCTTGGGTGATCACGTCCTTGTGTGTGTCGTTCGGGGTCGTGATGATCACGCCCTCGACGTCGACATCGGCCAGCAGCTCCTCGTACGACGCGGCGCTGCGCTCGATGCCGAACTCCGCGCAGAAGGCGGCACGCTTCGCCTCGTCGCGGCTGAAGCAGCTGTAGAGATCGATCAGGTCGCCGCGTTGCGCACCCCGAGCGAGTACACGCGCCCAGCGGCCGAGACCGACCGGGGCGAGCCGGACCTTGTCCGTCATGGCATCTCCCTGCTTCGGTTGCGCATGTTCCGTGCACTCAACACGTCCTGGATCAGTACCAGGACGCCCTCGGCCACCGTGCCGGCGAACCTCTGGGCCCGCTCGGCGTCGGCCCAGGCAGGGTCGCCGTACCAGCCGTCGTCGGCCAGCTCGGAGACGTCGGTGACGAAGCCGTACACCTCTGGGGACCTCCGCATCCGGTCCATCTCCTCCGCGCCCGGGGGACGCGTCGGCTTGCCGGCCCGGTCGACCTTGGCCAGCCGGGGGTTGTGCGCGAGGACCGCAAGGGTCTCGATTCCGCCGCCGTGGGTCAGCTCACCGCCCTCGTCGCGGTAGAGGCGCTGCGCGACGTAGCAGGCCTGCGCAGCGACGAACGTCGCGTCGAACCGGTCCTGCAGCTCGGTTGCGACGGCGTTCATCGACGCGATGTTCCCTTCGTGCCAGTTCACCAGCACGACGGTCCGGATGCCCATTCGGATCAGCTCGGTACAGACGTCGGACAGGACGGCCTCGAAAGTCTCCCTGCGCAGCGTGACGGTGCCGGGGTGGCCCGCGTGGATCGGGGTCACGCCGTACGGCCCGACCGGCGCGTAGATCGCGTCCAGCCGGTCGGCGACGATCCGCGCGACCAACTCGGCGGCCATCGTGTCGGTTCCGTTGGGCAGATGGGGTCCGTGCTGCTCGATGCTGCCGAGGGGGATGACGGCGGTCCGGGAGCCCACCACCGCCTTTGCCGCTTCGGGGCTCGTCAACTCGGCCAGGTCGTAGATCACGTGGTGGCCACTCCTGTCTCCACGACGGGGTCCGTCAGCGGCTCGCCTCGAAGCAGGCGCGCCGCCTCCTCCGCCGCCTTGCGCCGCATGTCCAGTTCGGATTCCTCGGTGTACCAGGCCATGTGCGGGGTCAGCAGCACGCGGTCGGCGACGGCGTCGAGGACGGTGAGGTCAGGTGGCTCGGTCGGGTAGACGTCGAGGGCCGCAGCGGCGGGTCGCCCGGCGGCGAGCCCGCGGGCCAGCGCGGGCACGTCGACGAGTGAGCCGCGCGCGGTGTTGACCAGCACGCTTCCCCAGCGCATGAGGCTCATGCGGGTCTCGTCGACGAGGGGCCTGCCGTCGCTGTTCCCCGGTACGTGCAGCGTGACGACGTCGCTGCGCGCGAGCAACTCGTCCAGCGATGCGGCCGCCACGTCCTGGTCGGCCGGGATGTCGACGTACGCGTCGTGCGCACATACCGACATACCCAGGCCACGGAGGAAGGTGGCGGTCTGGCGACCGATCCGCCCGTAGCCCACGACGCCGGCCGTCAGCCGGCTCGGAAGGTGCAACGGACGCAGTCCGGCGACACCCCATTGCCCTGCACGGACGGCACGGTCGGCCTCCCGCAGTCGGCGTAGCAGCGACGTCACCATGGAGACGGTGTGGAATGCCACCGCCTCGGTGCCGTAGTCGGAGACGCGCGCCACTGCGATGCCCAGCCGCCGGGCGGCGTGGAGGTCGATCGTGTCGGTGCCGATGCCGTAGCGGACGATGCCGCGGCAGCTGAGCCCGGTCAGCACGTGCTCGTCGAAACGTGGGCGCGAGCCGGCGAGCACGACTTCGGCAGAGGCCGAGACGGACAGGATGTCTGCTGCGGTCCCGCCGTCGCCGGAGACCAGCTCGACCCCCAGCGGCCCGAGCACCTCCAGTTCGACGGAGAGGTCCTGGTATCGGGTGCCGAGCACGGCGACGACTCGTCCGGTCACGTGCGGGCCTCCCGATCGACGTCGGCCACACGATGCCTCAAACGTTTGCGGTGGGTCAAGGTGCCCGCCCCGCTGCTCCGATGGCCTCCGCCAGCAGCGACTCTTGACAAATCCCCTGCGAACGATTGTATGGATCCGGCCCCAACCAGCCGCCGGGCTGCCGAGGGCCGTAGGAGACGGACATGCATCAGAGCTTCCTCGTCCACGCCCCCGGCGATGTCGTCGGGGTGGCCGTCCAGGACCTCGCGCCCGGATCGGCGGTGCGTGGACGGGTGCAGAACGGCGGACCGGTGGAGTTGGACGTCCTCGAGGCGGTGCCGCTCGGTCACAAGATCGCCCTGCGGGACATCGGTGCGGGTGAGCAGGTCGTGGAGTACGGCGCCGTCATCGGCCGGGCGACGAAGGCCATCCGCGCCGGTGAACACGTGCACGTGCACAACGTGAAGGGAGAGCGCTGGGCATGAGCACCGGACGTACGTTCCTCGGGTACCGGCGGGCCGACGGACGGGTCGGTTGCCGCAACCACGTCGCAATCCTGCCGGTCGACGACTTGTCCAATGCCGCCGCCGAGGCCGTCGCGAAGGTGGTCCAGGGCACGCTCCCGCTTCCGCATCCGTACGGCCGGCTACAGTTCGGCCCCGACCTCGAGCTGCATTTCCGTACGCTCATCGGAGCAGGCGCCAATCCCAACGTCGCCGCCGCCGTCGTGATAGGGATCGAGCCCAACTGGACCCAGCGGGTCGCCGACGGCATCGCGGCAACCGGCAAACCGGTCGCGGCGCTCTCTATCGAGGGCCAGGGTGACCTGAGGGTCATCGAACAGGCCGGCCGGGCCGCCGCGGCGATGGTGCACGACGCGACCGGGACGACGCGGGAGGAGATCCCGCTCACCGACCTGCTGATCAGCACGAAGTGCGGTGAGTCCGACACCACCTCCGGCCTCGGCTCGAACCCCACCATCGGCCGGTTCGCCGAACGCTTCACCGCGGCTGGTGGGACGTTTCTGTTCGGTGAGACATCCGAGCTCACCGGCGGGGAGCACATCGTGGCCGACCGCATCACCGATCCCACCCAGCGCGAGACGTTCCAGCGTCTGTTCGACGAGCACCAGAACGTGATCCTTGCGCAGGAAGCGAACCTGCTCGGTTCCCAGCCCACCGAAGGCAACATCGCCGGTGGGCTGACCACGATCGAGGAGAAGGCCCTGGGCAACATCCAGAAGATCGGAAACGCCAAGATCGACGGTGTGCTCGAGATGGCCGAGGCACCAGCAGGTCGCGGCCTGTACTTCATGGACACGTCGTCGGCCGCCGCCGAGTCGATCACGCTCTTCGTCGCCGGCGGTGCCGCGCTGCACCTGTTCACGACCGGGCAGGGCAACATCATCGGCAACCCGATCGTCCCGGTGCTCAAGCTCACCGCGAATCCCCGCACCGCCGCGACCATGCCGGAACACATCGACCTGGACGTGTCCCGCATCATCACCGAGGACATGTCATTGGACGAGGCCGCCGATCTGACCGAGGAGATCGTCGTCCGGACGGCGTCCGGGCGCTGGACCGCCGCCGAAGTGCTCGGCCACCGCGAGTTCGTGCTGACCCGCCTGCACCGGACGGCATGACAGCGACGCCCAGCCCGGTCCGGCGGTGAGCGGTGCCGGCGCCGTCGATCTGGTCGTCATCGTCTCGGCCATCGCGCTCGGCGCATTCATCAAGGGTGCAACGGGCGGTGGCCTGCCCCAGATCGCCATCCCGGTCATGGCCGCGTTCCTCGGCGTGGAACGGTCGGTGGTGGTGATGGCCATCCCCGGCGTGGTGGCCAACGGCTGGCTGGTGTGGTCTCACCGCGCCGAGGCACGGCTGACGCGTGACCTGCCGGCGATGCTCGCGGGGGGAGTGGTCGGTTCGATCGCCGGCACGATCCTGCTGAAGACGCTTGACAGCCGGATTCTGTCGGCCATCCTGGCGGCAGTGATCATCACCTACATCGCGCTGGCGACGGTTCGCCCTGGCTTCACGTTCTCGCCCCGCGTCACCAGGGTCGCGTCACCTCCCGTGGGCGTGGCGGCCGGTGGCCTGCAGGGTGCGACCGGGATCTCCGGCCCGCTGCTCTCGACCTACCTCCACGGATTCGGCCTGCCCCCTCGCGCGTACGTCTTCGCACTCTCCACGCTCTTCTTCGCTTTCTCCGTGGTGCAGACCACCACGTTGTTCAGCCTCGGTCTCTACACGCCGGAACGGGTGGTCGAGAGCCTCCTGGCGCTGGTGCCGATCGCGGTGGCCCTGCCGCTCGGCTCCCGCATGGCGCGGCGGCTGTCCGCCCGTACCTTCCAGCGGGTCGTCCTGCTGCTGCTCACGGCGTCAGCTGCCGCCCTCGTGCACGAGGCGATCACCGGAGGCGGACCGTGAGCAGAGCGAAGGTCGATGCCGTCGTCACCAACTGGTTCCCGCGCTTCCTGGCCAACGGCATCGACTACTTCGACCTGCTCCGCACCCTCGACGCGGTCGACGGCTGGGACACCTGGGCCGCGGCGTGGACGGCCACCGCCGACGAGTACGAGCGACTCGGCGAGCAGGCACTGGCGGTCGGGCACCGGGTCAGCGGGGCGGAGCACCTGCGCCGGGCGGCACTCACCCTGCAGTTCGCACAGTTCGTCCTCACCGAGGAACCGGAGCAGAGGGCATCGTTGCAGGCCAGGATGGCCACGACGTACGCACGATGTGCGCCACTGCTGGATCCGCCGGCGGTTCGTACAACTGTGGCGTACGGCGTCGGTCGGACCGTCGTGGGCTACCTTCGCGCGCCGCCCGGGCGCGGTCGATGCGGCCTGGTCGTCCTCGTCCCCGGGCTCGAGTCGACCAAGGAGCAGTTCAGCACCTACGAGCCCTATTTCCTGCGCCGCGGCGTTGCCACCCTGTCGATCGAGGGTCCCGGCCAGGGTGAGGGCGGGAACGGCGTGCCGTTCCGCGACGCTGCGTACGCCGACGCGATGCGAGCAGTCGGCGAGGCGATCCCCGGACTGGACGGCGTGGACCCGTCGCGGGTCGTGGTGCTGGGCACGAGTTTCGGCGGCTACCTGGTGCTGCGGTATGCGGCACTCGTCCCCGGCCTGCGGGGGGCGGTGGACATTGCCGGCCCCTACGACCTGCGGGCGTTCGAGTCGCTGCAGGAGGTCACCCGCGAGGGGTTTCGCGAATTCGTCGGCGCCGCCGACCTCGAGGAGGCGCGCTGCCTGCTCGACGGCGTGACCCTCGACGGCGTGCTGCAGGACCTGCCTGCTCCAGTGCTCGTGGTGCACGGGGAGCAGGACCGGATCATCCCGGTGGAGCACGCTCACCGCATCGTGGCCGCGCTCGGCGACCGGGCGACCGCACGGCTCGAGCCCACGGGGAACCACTCGTGCAACAACATCGCCGTCGTCGTACGCCCTGCCGTGGCCGACTGGGTCGCGGACCGGCTGGAGGAGGTCAGGTGACCGAGGATCGGCACGGGCTGCGCGCTGTCGGGCACTCGGATCTCGGCGGCCACGGCGACGGCATGCAGGTGCTGCGCGAGGGCGACGCGCTCTACGTCGGGCACTTCGGGCCCAGCGGTGCCGGCACGAGCATCCTCGACGCCTCCGACCCGACCGACCTTCGGTTGGTCCGGCAGTGGAGGGCACCGCACGGCAGCCACACGCACAAGGTGCAGGTCGCCGACGGAATGCTGCTCGTCAACCACGAACGGTTCCGTGGCGGTGACCCGTTCAGCGCCGGGATGGCGGTCTACGACCTGTCCGATCCGTTCGACCCCGAGCAGGTCGGGTGGTTCGACTCCACCGGCCAGGGCGTTCATCGCATCGTGTGGACCGGTGGCCGGTATGCCTACGTCTCTGCGACGCCCGAGGGATTCGACGACCGCATCTGGGTCGTCGTCGACATGGCCGACCCGCTTCGCCCGGTCGAGGCCGGCCGTTGGTGGTGGCCCGGGCAGTGGGTGGACGGCGATGAGCAGCCCACCTGGCCCGAAGGAAAGCGGTATGCCGCGCACCATGCGCTCGTCGACGGTGACAGGGCCTATCTCGGCTATGGCGACGCCGGCCTCGTCGTGCTCGACATCTCCGACATCGGCAGGCCCATGCTGTCGTCCAGTCTCCGGTGGGAACCCGGAGGCGACACGCACACCTGCCTGCCGCTGCCCGGCCGCGAACTGGTCGTCGTCACCGACGAGGTCGTCACCGACGGGCGCAAGGGTGCTGGCCACCTCGTGCACGTCGTCGACGTCTCGGATGACCGTGCGCCACGGGTGATCGGCGTCTGCCCGCCACCGGCCGACGAGTTCTATGACCGGGGCCTCCGGTTCGGTCCGCACAACCTGCACGAGAACCGGCCCGGCTCGTTTCGCAGTGCCGAGCTGGTCTTCTGCACCTACTTCAACGCCGGACTGCGTGTCTACGACGTCGCAGACGGCGAGCACCCGGTCGAGATCGCGCACTGGATACCGGAGACGCCGGCGGGGCAGCAGGCTGCGCAGATCAACGACGTCTTCGTGGGGGCCGAGTTCGACATCTGGGTGACCGACCGCGTCAACGGCGGCGTCTACGCGCTGCAGCCGGAGGCGGACCTGGTGGACCGGATGCAGGCGGCCGCGCTGTGAGCATCGACGTACACGCCCATTGCGTGCCGAGCGGGGTCATCGAGGCACTCGTAGCCGAGGGCGGACGCTACGGGATCGAGGTCACCCGGCAGGACGGGCAATACGCAGTGGTCATCGCGGGGCGGGTGCGAACCCGACCGATACTCCCGGCGCTGTTCGACCTGCCGAGCCGGTTCGCGGCTATGGATGCGACCCGGGTCGACGTGCAGGTTCTATCGAGCTGGATCGACCTCACTGCGTACGCGCTCGACGGCCAGGCAGGGACGCGATACGCGCGGATGGTCAACGAGGCACTGGCGGCGATGGTGGCAACTGCCCCTGCCCGCCTCCGTGCTCTCGCGACCGTGCCGCTGCAGGCACCCGAGCGGGCGGCGGCGGAGTTGCGGCACGCCGTGAGCATCCTCGGCCTGGCCGGGGTGGAGATCGCCACGACGGTCGATGGCCTCGAGCTGGACGACGCAGGCCTCGAGCCGTTCTGGGGGATGGCCGAGGAACTGCGCTGCCTCGTCCTGATCCACCCGTACGCCTCCCTCGCCGGGCGCGGTGTGACGCGCCACAACCTGGCCAACCTGGTGGGGAATCCCGCCGAGACCACCATCGCCCTGGGGCATCTGACCTTCGGTGGTGTTCTCGAGCGCCACCCGGGGCTGCGGCTCTGCCTGGTGCACGGCGGCGGTTTCGCGCCCTACCAGATCGGCCGCTGGGACCATGCCGCTCGGGATGGTGCCGGCGGGTTGGCCGCCGACCTCGGACGCCTGCCCAGCGAGTGGCTGCGCCACCTCTACTTCGACAGCGTGCTGCACTCACCCGCGTCCCTGCGGTTCCTGCTGGACGTGGTGGGCGCCGACCATGTCGTACTCGGCAGCGACTATCCGTTCCGGATGGGTGACGCCGAGCCGGTCGCGACCGTCGAGGCGGTGGCGGGCCTCGACGCCGCCGAGCGTGCCATGGTGCTCGGCGGTAACCTGGGCGCACTCCTCGACGGGGTACGTCGGTGAGGCCGCCGTGACCGATGACGCCGGCACGTCCCAGACCTACGAGCTGACGATCAACGGCTCCCGCACCCGAGTGCGTAGTGACCCGGACACGCCGTTGCTCCACGTCCTTCGGAATGACCTGGGGCTCAGGGGGTCGCGATTCGGATGCGGCGCGGGTCTCTGCGGTGCGTGTTTGGTGATGATCGACGGCCGGGCAGTGCCCTCGTGCGACACCCCGATGTGGGCCGTCGAGGGCAGGACGGTGGTGACCGTTGAGGGCCTGGCCACGGACGCCGGACTGCATCCCGTGCAGCAGGCGTTCCTCGCCGGGCAGGCCGCACAGTGCGCATTCTGCGTATCGGGCGTCCTGGTCGCCGCCGCGGCGCTACTCGCAAACACCCCGCGGCCCGACGAGGCCCAGGTCATCGCCGCCCTCGACCGCAACCTGTGCCGCTGCGGTGCCCAACGGCGGATGGTGGCGGCCGTGATGCGGGCCGGTCAGTCGCCCCGCGAGCCCAGATGAGCGACGCGCCCCAGCACCTCGTCGCGAACCCGCGGCTGTCGACCTGGATCGCGCTCGACTCGGCCGGAGTCGTCCACCTGCGGGTCGGCAAGGTCGAGCTGGGCCAGGGCATTCTCACCGCGCTGACGCAGCTGGCGGCCGACGAGCTCGACGTCGCTCCCGCGCAGGTACGCGTCCTGGCGGCCACCACCGTGGGCGGCCCCGACGAGGGGTCGACGTCTGGAAGCATGTCGGTCATCGATTCGGGGACCGCGGTGCGCGTCGTCTGCGCGAACCTCCGGTCCTTGCTTCTCTCCGCCGCCGCGAGTCGCCTGGGCGTCGACCCCGGCGAGCTCGACGTCGTGGAGGGTGGCATTCGAAGCCGTGACGGTACGCGCGCCACCTCATACGCCGAACTCGCCTCGCTCGTCGATCTGGACCGCGAGGTCGACATCGCCGTTGCCACGAAGACCGCCGCCGAGCTCTCCTTCACCGGCACCTCCATGCCCCGGATCGACCTGCCCGACAAGATCGTCGGCAGGCCGCGC
>DASUYL010000140.1:0-5294 GCA_036377395.1 Jiangellaceae bacterium | reverse complement strand
CCGATCCCCCGCTTGGTGGTGCCCAGCTTGTTCTTGCCGAGGTGGCGCTCGGTCACCCGGTCGAGCAGCTGGTGGTAGGGCAGGATCAGGTGGGCGCTGGACGACAACTTGAGCCGCTCGCAACTGCGGCCGCGGCGTTCGAGCATGTCGATCTCGTCGAGCAGCACCTGAGGGTCGACCACCACGCCGTTGCCGATGACCGGGGTGATGTGGTCGTAGAGCACGCCCGACGGGATGAGCTGGAGGGCGAACTCCTCGCCGTCGACGACGAGCGTGTGCCCGGCGTTGTGCCCACCCTGGTAGCGGACGACGAGGTGCATCTCCTTGGCGAAGAGGTCGGTGAACTTGCCCTTGCCCTCGTCGCCCCACTGGGTTCCGACCACGATGGTCGCCGGCACGTCGTGCTCCTGCTGAGTCGCTTGAGGGGCCGTGAGAGGGTAGCCGGTGGGCTGGTGGCGGGCGTAGCTCCGCGGCGCGCCGGGGTCACACCGGAACCGCCCCGTGCGTGGCCGGGGGCCGCGGTGCGCGCGCTCGCGGGCAGGCTCGTCTACCGGTGGGTAACCTGCCGGCTCGTCGACCGACCGGCACCTGGGGGCCGTCGGCATTCGAGGGACGACAGAGGGGTATGTGCCGTGCCGTCGACGGACCATCGATCGCCGAGCCGCGCCCGGGCACCGCACCGGTGGCTGGCCACGTTGCGCAGGGCGGGCGCCAGGATCGGCTGTGCCGCCGCGCTGCTGACGCTGGTGGCCTGCGCTCCGGCGCCGGTCGCCGGCGGCGGTTACCGGCTCGTGTTCCACGACGACTTCGACGGCGCCGCCGTCGGCGGCATCTGGGCCACGGCGCCGTTCGGTGGTTCGCTGCCCGCGACGGTGCGGAACGGCGCGCTCACGCTCACCACCACCGCCGCCAACGACTACTACTGGGCCTACGTGGCGAGCACCGGGCCCCGCCTCGACACCGAGCCGAGCTACCCGTTCGCCCGCGCCTGGCAGGAGGGCTACTTCGAGGCGCGCATCCGCTACTCCGACAACCGGTGGGCGCGACCGGCGTTCTGGCTCTTCAGCATGGCCAAGACCGAGGCCTGGCCCGGTGAGAACTGTGCGCGCCTGAACGCCGAGTGGGACATCATGGAGAACGGCATCGGGGGCACCGACGGCGATCGGCCGGCGTCGCGGTGGAGCGTGTCGGTCATCCACCGCAACACGACCGACAACACTCCCGACGGCTACTGCGGCCAGCCCGACGAGACCCGCAGCCACTCGCAGGAGCACCCCGACACGAACCTGTCCGACTGGCATGTGTGGGCGGGACGCTGGACCGCCGACGAGTTGTGCACCTACCTCGACGGCGTCGAGATCCACTGCACGGAGCCCTACGACACCACGCGGCAACCCATGCACATCGTGTTCACGATGCTCTACCTGCGCACCTGCGCCGGCTGCCCCGCACGACCGGCGAGCCTGGAGATGCAGGTCGACTGGGTCCGGGTCTGGCAGCGCTAGCGGGGACGGGGCCAGGGCACCGCACTCTCGTCACATCGCGGATCGCCGCGCCGCCGTGGGGCCGCGACGGGCCTGACGACCATCTGGGGAGGCCGATGCGGTCGTTGCGGGCACAGGTCAAGAACAGTCCACCGCTGGGAACGGTGATGTTCGAGGCACAGAACGTCTACCACGCCAGCCCGTTCGCCGGTCGGGCCCTCCGCCGGATCGACCCTGCTGAAGGCGCACCCAGGCACTTCCTGTCGGCCATGATCCGGGTCAAGGACGAAGCGCGGTTCCTGCCGGAGTGGGTGGCACATCACCTCAACGTCGGCGTCGAGCACGTCTACGTCTACGACAACAACAGCTCCGACGACATCGAGCGGGTGATCATGCCCTTCATCGAGCGTGGCCTCGTGACCTACGTGCCATGGCCGACCGTCCCGGCCTCCCCCTCGAGCAACAACCACTTCCTCACCGAGCTCGGCCCGTCGAGCGAGTGGGTGGCGTTCTTCGACGCCGACGAGCTCCTGGTCGAGGACACCCGGGAGCGCTCCTCGAGGCCCTGGGGGCGGCGGTGCGTGTGCCGGCGATCGCGGTCAACTGGCGCCACTACGGCAGCTCCGGACACGAGGTGGTCCCACCCGGACTCGTGACCGCGACGCTCACCCGGGCGGATGCGACGCCAACCAACACGTCAAGGTCATCGCCCGCCCGGCCATGGTGCGGCGCTACCGCAACTCCCACAACTCGTACTACCGGCGGGGACGGGTCGCACGGACACCGGCCGGCCGACGCGTCCACGGCTCGTTCGTGACACCCGATCTGCCGGCGCGCCTGGTGCTGAACCACTACGTCTACAGGAGTCGCGAGGACTACGAGCGCAAGTCGTCGCACGGATTCGTCGACGCGGCCGGCGCGGCGGATCAGGCGCGGCGCACATCGTTGGCGGAGGCCGAGTTCGACCGGCACAACGACGTCGAGGTCACGCTGCCCGAACCGGTCCTTCGGGCGACCGCCGCGCTCCTCCGGGAGCTCGGCTATCCCGAGCAGCTCTACGACGGCGCCGCGCTGGCGGCCGGGCGCGGCACTCCCGGAACAGCCCTCACGGACTGAACACAACGGGGGCAGGACCCCGGCCGACCGATGCGGCCATGGGCCCCGCCCCGTGTGCGCTGTCGACTGCGCCGGCGGTGACGATCAGCCCGTGAAGGTGGGCTGCCCGGGCACCGGCGTCGCCACCGGTGCGACCGGCGTCGTGGGCTTCACCGTGGTGTCTGTGGTGGGAACCGTGGTGTCGGTCGTCGGAACCGTGGTGTCGGACGGCTTCGTCGTGTCGGTCGGCTTCGTCGTCGGCGGGGTGTCGGCGTCGTAGCAGAACGAGATGTGACTCAGGCCGTAGAACTTGTCGTTCTTGGGGTTGACCTGGGAGTGGAGCCCGGTGTCGCCCGTGCTCTCGTCGTAGCTGTAGAGGTTGCCACCCGGGCCACCCTTGACGAACACGGCGTCGACGCCGATGTTCGACGTCCAGTCGAAGGTCGGGCCATCCTCGGTCTCGTGCAGCGTGATCGTCACCGAGAGCGTGCCGTCGGTGTGAACGCCACCGGTGACAGGGTCAACCTTGAGCTCGGTCCACTCGACGCCCTCGGGAGCCAGGTCGCCGCACGTGGGGTTGCCGTCGATGCCCTGCGGGTTGTCCGTCGCCTCGGCGGGGAAGGCGGCCATCAGGCCGATGGCACCCGCAGTCACAGCGAAGGCCACCGCGAGGCGGCGGCGGATCACGGTCTGTTCACTCATTCGTTCTCCTGCTCCTCGATGCGGGTGGAAGGTCCGCCCGGACGACGCGGGCGGACCCGGCTCCCACGGGGACCCGGCTCCGCCACTCGTCTCTGAGCGTCATCGCCGCGGTCAGGCAGAGGGGTACGTTCGAGTTGCGCGACGAGCCGTCACCGCGCGCCCCGGTGAGGCGGGCACCGATCGGCGCTCGGCCACCGAGCGCCGGATCGAGGTGCCGCCGGCAGCGACGGTCAGCGCAGGACGAGCTCGCCGTCGACGGCGTCGACCGCGACCGTGTCGCCCTCGGCGATCTTGCCGTCGAGGATCTGCACCGCCAGCTTGTCGGCCAGCTCGCGCTGGATGACCCGCTTGAGCGGCCGGGCGCCGAACGCCGGGTCGTAGCCCTGGTGCGCCAGGGCCGCCATCGCGGCGTCGGTGACCTCGAGGCCGATGCGCCGGGCCGCGAGTCGATCGCGCAGGCCCCGGAGCTGGATCTCGACGATCTGGGCCAGGTCGCCCTCGGTCAGCTCGCGGAAGCGGACGATCTCGTCGATGCGGTTGATGAACTCGGGCTTGAAGAACGAGCGGGGGTCGCCCTGCAGGTTCGAGGTCATGATGAGCACGGTGTTGGTGAAGTCGACCGTGCGGCCCTGACCGTCGGTGAGGCGGCCGTCGTCGAGCAGCTGCAGCAGCACGTTGAACACGTCGGCATGCGCCTTCTCGATCTCGTCGAGCAGCACCACCGCGTAGGGCCGGCGGCGGATGGCCTCGGTCAGCTGGCCCCCCTCGTCGTAGCCGACGTAGCCGGGAGGGGCACCGATGAGCCGGCTGACCGAGTGCTTCTCCATGTACTCCGACATGTCGATGCGCACCATGGCGCGCTCGTCGTCGAACAGGAAGTCGGCCAGGGTGCGGGCCAGCTCGGTCTTGCCCACGCCCGTGGGGCCGAGGAACAGGAACGAGCCGATGGGACGGTGGGGGTCGGAGAGCCCGGCCCGGCTGCGGCGGATGGCGTTGGCTACGGCCGAGACGGCCTCGTCCTGGCCGATGACCCGCTCGTGCAGCACCTCCTCGAGGCGCACGAGCTTGGCCATCTCGCCCTCCATCAGCCGGCTGACCGGCACCCCCGTCCAGCGGGCGACGACCGCGGCGACGTCCTCCTCGTCGACCTCCTCCTTGAGCATGCGCTGGCCGCCCGACTGCAGCTCCTCGAGCCGGGCCGTCGCCGCGTCGACCTGGCGCTCGAGCTCGGGCAGGCGCCCGTAGCGGATCTCGGCCGCCTTCTCGAGGTCGGTCTCGCGCTCGGCCTCGGCCCGCAAGGTCTCGAGCTGCTCCTTGAGCTCGCGGATCTGGTCGATGGCCTCCTTCTCGTTGTTCCAGTGCGCCAGCATCGAGTCGCGCTGCTCGCGCAGGTTGGCCAGCTCCTCGTCGAGGTTGGCCAGCCGCTCGACCGACGCCTCGTCGGTCTCCTTGGACAGCGCCACCCGCTCGATCTCGAGCTGGCGGATGCGCCGCTCGACCACGTCGATCTCGGTGGGCAGCGAGTCGATCTCGATGCGCAGCCGGGACGCGGACTCGTCGACCAGGTCGATGGCCTTGTCGGGCAGGAAGCGGCCGGTGATGTAGCGGTCGGACAGCACCGCCGCGGCCACCAGCGCCGCGTCCTGGATGCGCACGCCGTGGTGCACCTCGTAGCGCTCCTTGAGGCCGCGCAGGATGGCGATGGTGTCCTCGACCGACGGCGGGCCGACGTAGACCTGCTGGAAGCGGCGCTCGAGGGCGGCGTCCTTCTCGATGTGCTTGCGGTACTCGTCGAGGGTGGTGGCGCCGATCATGCGCAGCTGGCCGCGGGCGAGCAGCGGCTTGAGCATGTTGCCGGCGTCCATGGCCCCTTCGGCCGCGCCGGCGCCCACGACGGTGTGCAGCTCGTCGATGAAGGTGATGATCTCGCCCTCGGCGTCGGTGATCTCCTTGAGGACGGCCTTGAGCCGCTCCTCGAACTCCCCCCGGTACTTGGCGCCGGCGACCATCGAT
>DASUYL010000139.1:0-5813 GCA_036377395.1 Jiangellaceae bacterium | reverse complement strand
GTCCTTGAGGTCGGCGATCCCGGGCACGCGACCGGAGTCGGCCAGTTCAGCGATCTTGCGGATGAGCGCGTCGGGGTTGACCTGGTAGGGCAGTTCGGAGATGACCAGGCAGGTGCGGCCGCGCGAGTCCTCCTCGACATCAACGACCGCGCGCATGATGACCGACCCGCGGCCTGTGCGGTATGCCTGCTCGATGCCGGAGGTGCCGACGATCAGCCCGCTGGTCGGGAAGTCGGGGCCCTTCACCCGTTCGAGCAGTGTGGCGAGCAGTTCCTCGCTGCCCGCGTCGGGATGCTGGAGATACCAGTCGACGCCGGCGGCCACCTCACGCAGGTTGTGCGGCGGGATGTTGGTCGCCATGCCCACGGCGATGCCGCCGGAGCCGTTGACGAGCAAATTGGGGAACCGGGCCGGGAGGACGTCGGGCTCGGCACCTCTGTTGTCGTAGTTGGGTGAGAAGTCGACGGTCTCCTCGTCGATGTCGCGGACCATCTCCATGGCCAGCGGCGCCATCTTGCACTCGGTGTATCGCGGCGCGGCCTGCTTGTCGTCGCCACGAGATCCGAAATTGCCCTGCCCCTGGACCAGCGGATACCGCATCGACCACCACTGTCCGAGCCGCACCAGCGTGTCGTAGATCGCGGTGTCTCCGTGCGGGTGGTAGTTGCCCATGACGTCGCCGACGACGCGCGAGCACTTCGAGAAGGGCCGGTCCGGACGATAGCCGCCGTCGAACATCGCGTAGATCACCCGGCGATGCACGGGCTTGAGCCCGTCCCGGACGTCGGGCAGCGCCCGGCCCACGATCACGCTCATCGCGTAGTCGAGGTACGAGCGCTGCATCTCGACCTGGAGGTCGACGGGCTCGATTCTGCCGCCCGGTGGAACGCCGTCGGTCGTGCTGATCTCGTCGGTCACAGGGGTGGTCCTATTCGTCTGGTCGCACTTGGTCCCTCGCTCGTGCCTCGCCCGGGCACCTCGTCGCTCCTCAGATGTCGAGGAAGCGGACGTCGCGGGCGTTGCGCTGGATGAACTGGCGGCGGCTGTCGACGTCCTCGCCCATCAGCGTGGTGAAGATGTCGTCGGCCTGAGCCGCGTCCTCGAGCGTGACCTGCAGCAGGATCCGCTGTGCCGGATCCATGGTGGTCTCCCACAACTCGTCGTCGTTCATCTCGCCGAGACCCTTGTAGCGCTGGATCGGGTCGTCCTTGGGCAACCGCTTGCCCATGGCCAGCCCGGCCTCGCGCAGCGCGTCGCGTTCACGGTCGGAGTAGGCGTACTCGGGCTGCGCGTCGCGGCCCATCCACTTGAGCTTGTAGAGCGGCGGCTGGGCGAGGAACACGTGGCCGTGCTCGACGACCGGGCGCATGAACCGGAACAGCAGCGTCAGTAGCAACGTCCGGATGTGCTGGCCGTCGACGTCGGCGTCGGCCATCAGGACGACCTTGTGGTACCGCAACCGGTTGAGGTCGAACTCCTCCTGCACCCCGGTGCCGAGCGCGCTGACGATCGCCTGGACCTCCTGGTTCTGCAGGATCCGGTCGATACGCGCCTTCTCGACGTTGAGGATCTTCCCTCGGATCGGCAGGATCGCCTGCACCCTGGGGTCGCGTCCCTGCTTGGCCGGGCCGCCGGCGGAGTCGCCCTCGACGATGAACAGCTCGCACTCTTCCGGATCGGTCGACTGGCAGTCGGCCAGCTTGCCCGGCAGCCCGCCGCCGCCGAGCAGACCCTTGCGGCTCCTGGCCGCGTCGCGGGCCTTACGCGCGGCCACCCGGGCGATCGCGGCGCTCTGCGCCTTGCGGGCGACGAGCTTGCCCTCGGTCGGGTTCTGCTCGAACCAGGAGCCGAGCTGCTCGTTGACCACGCGCTGGACGAAGGTCTTCGCCTCGGTGTTGCCCAGCTTGGTCTTCGTCTGACCCTCGAACTGGGGCTCGGCAATCTTGATGCTGACGATGGCCGTCAGCCCCTCCCGGATGTCGTCGCCGGTGAGGTTGACGTCCTTCTCCTTCAGCACGCCCCAGTCGCGGGCGAACTTGTTGACCAACCAGGTCAGTGAGGCGCGGAAGCCCTCCTCGTGGGTGCCGCCCTCGTGGGTGTTGATGGTGTTGGCGAACGTGTGCACCGACTCGGTGAACGCCGCGTTCCACTGCATCGCGACCTCGAGACTCATCGCTTGGCTGGTCTCGCCGTTGGACTCGGCCTCGAAGGCGACGATGCTGCGGTGGACCGGGTCCTTACCGCGGTTGAGGTGCGTGACGTAGTCGACCAGGCCACCGTCGTACTGGTAGCGGACCTCCCTCGGCGCGGAGGTCTCGCTGCTCTCCACGTCCTCGTCGGCACCGACGTCGATCTTCTCGGGCCGCTCGTCGCGCAGCACGATGGTCAGGCCCTTGTTGAGGAAGGCCATCTCGCGGAACCGGGTCGAGAGCGTCTCGAAGTCGTAGTCGGTGGTCTCGAAGATGTCCTCGCTGGCCCAGAACGTGACCGTGGTGCCGGTCCGGTCGCTGCGCTCGTGACGCTGCAGTGGCCGGTCGGGCGCGCCGAGGGAGAACGACTGGGTCCAGCGGAAGCCGTCACGGTGGATCTCCACCTCGAGGCGGGCGGACAGCGCGTTGACGACGGAGACACCCACACCGTGCAGGCCGCCGGAGACCTTGTACCCGCTGCCGCCGAACTTGCCGCCGGCATGGAGCATGGTCAGCACGACCTCGACGGCCGGACGCTTCTCGACCGGGTGCTCGTCGACCGGGATGCCGCGTCCGTCGTCGACGACGCGCACGCCGCCGCCGGGCAGGAGCGTGACCTCGATCGAGTCGCAGTAGCCCTGCAGCGCCTCGTCGACGGCATTGTCGACGACCTCGTACACCAGGTGGTGCAGGCCGCGCTCTCCGGTCGAGCCGATGTACATGCTCGGGCGCTTGCGGACGGCTTCGAGGCCTTCGAGAACAGTGATGTCGCTGGCGTCGTACGACGTGCTGGGCGCTGCCGTGGTGTCCGACTGCGTCACGAGTTGACGACCTCCTGCCAGGGAACAGGCCGCCCGACGACCTGCCACGGACGTCTAGGCCCGCAGGCGGCCGGAGCGGCCTGGATGGTAGGTCAAGTCTACCCCGGCGAGGCCCCTGGACGTGTATTGAGAGGACCTCTGTGGGCGTTCTGCCCCGACAACTCGGCGGAGGCGACTCCCCCTACCCGCCCGCCGTCATCGACCGGTCCCTCAACGCTCCAAGCCCACCCGTCGGCGAGGACCCTCCGTGTCGCTGGACGATGTGCCTGGCCGCTCCAGCCCGGCACCAATACGCTCGGACGATGTGTGGCGTCTGACGAGCGTGACGCTGGTGGCGTGCCTGGGCCTCGGCACGTTCGGGAACGCCCTCGACTCGCATTGGCAATCCAATGACTACACGGCGTCGGCCGACTTCGACTCCGTCGTAGCGTCGCCCCCCATTCCTGCCTCGACGACCGTGGACGGGATACGCCGGGAGGCGGTTCAGGTCCGGACGCAGGCGCAGGATCTCGACGGGATGGTCTTCTCCCCGGCTGCGGCCGGCCGGCATCCGGCGGTCGTCTTCGTGCACGGCGCCGGGACCACCACCTGGAGGGGGCTGGAACGCCAGGCCGACCATTTCGCGCGGTCCGGCATCGTGGTGCTCGTCTTCGACAAGCGGACGGTCGACTACTCGCCCTGGCACCGGGACTACGTCGCGATGGCCGACGACACGCTGGCCGGTGTCGAGTTGCTGCGCACACGCACGGATGTCGACCTCGACTCGATCGGTCTGTTCGCCGTGAGTGAGGGCTCCTGGATCGCGCCGGTTGCCGCAGCGAAGGACGCCCGGATCTCGTTCGTCGTCCTCGTTTCCGCTCCCGTCGTTTCCCCGGCGCAGCAGGCCGCCTATGCCACCCGGATGGCGCTGGACGGTATCGAGGCTCCGGAACCTGCACGTCGCGCCGTCCCCAAGGGGATCAGCATGGCCATCAGCGTCCCCGGCCTGCTCGACTACGCGGAGTTCGACGTGCTGCCCTGGTTGGGGCGCCTGGACCAACCCATGCTCTTCGTCTACGGGACTGCAGACACGGCGGTACCACTCATCCAGGCGCCGCAGCTCGCCATCGACAGCGCCGCCGCCCGCGGGAACACCGACGTCGTGGTCCGTTACTTCGCCGGAGCCCAGCACGGCATCAAGATCGACGGTGACTTCGCGCCCGCGTACCTGGACACCGTCGCCAACTGGATCTCGGCCACTGCGGCCCGCAAGTCGCTGCCGGGTCCACGTGTCGCCGGCGGGCAGCCGGTCCAGACCCTTTCCGCGGGAGAAGCGTTGCCCATTCGATGGTTCGACACGGCACCGGTGCATGTGGCAGTGCTCTGCCTCGCGGTCGTCGGCTATCTCGCCGGCCCGGTCGCCTGCGGCGTCGCCCGCCTTCGATGGGGTTCGCAGGCACCCCTGCTGTCGCTCGGTCGCCGGAGGAGGCTGCGCTGGCTGCGGACGCTGGGCGTCGCCAGCCTGCTGCTACTCGTGGCGTTCTTCGTCGGTCTGTCCCACCTCGCGCTGAACGGCCAGACCAACCCGGTCCTGACGTACGGCGCCTGGGCAGCGGTATGGCTCACCGCTGCGGGGACGCTGATGGTGCTGGCGAGCCTGCGGGTCGACGGAGGGGCGGCGCTCGCGGTCCTCGGAGCAGCCGACGACGTGGAGCGGGCGCGGATGAACGGCGTGGAGGTCGTCGCCTCGGTCGGCACAGTGGTGGGGACGATCTTGCTGATGTTCGTCGTCACCTACTGGGGCGTCTTCATCGGAATCTGATGGCGCATTGCAGGCCAGAATGGCCTGCATACCGGCACAACTCGGGTGCGACGGGCGCAGGTCGGCGTGCCATGCATGCCGCTGCCCCGGCGTCGTCACCGCTCAGCCATAGGTGTCGCGGGGGCCTCGGCCCGGGACTGTGCGCGGGCCTCGGCGCCAGGTCGGAGCGTTCGGGCCGAGAACCGTCACGCGCATGACGGTGCCGTCGCCGATCTCCTCGTTCAGCCGGCGGACCAGGTTGGGTGCGAGCAGCCTGACCTGAGTGGCCCAGGCCGTGGAGTCGGCGCGAACGGTGAGTTCGCCGGTCGAGTACCGCTCGGGTCGGACGTGCGCGGCAACCTCCGGCCCGACGACCTGGTCCCATCGAGCCACCGCCCCGTGCACGGCGAGCTCCTGACTCCATCCGTGTTCACCGACCAGGCGGTCGACCGCACTGCCCAGTGGCAGCGGGTCGCGTTCATCGCCGGACGGCCCACTCCACCCGGCACCGGGCGCACGTTTCCGCGCCGCCGCTCGCCCTGAGCCCGACGTGCCGCGGGTGGCGCGCCGCCCACCAGCCCGCACCCGATCGAGAAGAGCCGCTGCGAGATCCGTCCCGTCCGGATCCCACCCCACCCACTCGCCGTCATCACTCTGCGGTTCGAGCGGCGAGTCGGAAGTGTCGGCGGAGGTGGGGTCGGAGGGGGAGGTCCGAGACACTCTAAGAGGGCTCGATGGCACGCTCTTCTCGCCATCGAGCCCGACGTCTCGGACCTCTCCCTCCGACCCCGAGTGCACCGCCTCTGTGCCTTCGCTCATCGGACCCTCCGCAACTCGCCGTCCATCACGTCGATGCGCGCGCCGCTGAGAACGTCCGGCACATCCGCGGCGACGGCGGCCGTCACCAGCACCTGCTCAGCCTCGCCCACGAGCCGAGCCAACCGGTCGCGACGGCCACCGTCCAGTTCGGCGAACACGTCGTCCAGGACGAGCACCGGGTCGTCACCGAGCGCCCGCAGCATC
>DASUYL010000138.1:0-3444 GCA_036377395.1 Jiangellaceae bacterium | reverse complement strand
CCTCGACGAAAGCCCAGCCCCGGCGGTCCACTGCCCGGGGGACGGGAGCCCGACATGACGTCGGCACCCACGATCCCCGACGCGACGTCCATCCCACGCCCGTTGTCGCGCGCACGCATCGTCGAGAATCCCCGCAAACACGGTCGACGTGCTCGCCGTCGGTCATCGGGTGAACAGTCGACAATAACTGAACGGGACAAGCAATGACGAGCAACGGTACCTACGTCTCCCTCTACGACCAGCGAGTCAAACTCGTCGCGACCACGCTGACTGCGCACTCGGACTTGACCGAGAAGGCTGCGGCCGAATTGGCCGCCCACGTCTTGTACGCACTCGACCACATACCGGAGAAGGTGCGCTACAGCCGCAAGTAGACCGGTCCGTACGTCGACCGGCCGCAAGATCCGTTAATACGAAGAGGAGTATACGACAATGGTCGATCTTGTTGGCTTTGTGATCTTCGCAACGATCATCGGCATTGGTCTACTCGATGTGAGGAGCGGCCTCGGCCCGTTCGCAATGTACCGCTCGGCTGCGGTGACCGGCGTTCGCCGACGAGCGCCGGCGACCGAGCACCGCGGTGACGACGACAGCCGGCCCAGGCCACCAGCACCTGCGCGGTAGATCAGCAGGGTAGTGTCATGTTCCGGGGTGAACCCGGGCCACCCGCTAGCAGGGCATGACAGGCTGCCTCATGACGTCCAGTCTGCGCGGCGCCGCCGTCCTGGTGTCATCGCCGGTTCTCCCGCTCTTCCCGGTATATGAACTCTACGAAGTCTTCCGCGTAGCTGCACGGTGATCCGTCCCAGTTGGCGCCACTCGGATCGACGCCGTCGACCCGTTGACGGCCCTGTTGATCCTCGACCACGATCCACGCCACGACCGGGTTGTAGGTGATTTCGTCGCCATGCTGATAGGCGGCGTAGTAGCCGGCCGCCGGAATCATCTGGACGACTCTGTCGCCGTTTTTCATCGTCTCTCCTGAGGCTTGTCAGCCCGTCCGTCGTGCACGCGCCGCACCGGGCTGGTCGTGCGCATCCGTTGCCGTGGCGGAACACGCTACGCCGACCGTGATGGACCGGGCCGGTGCGGCGTCAGTGCTTGGCGCAGGCGCAACCGCGGCTCAACGTCTTGGCGGTCGTCGCGCGGCAGAACCGCGTGCCGATGGCGTCGTGCTTAGCCAGCAGGTGCGGGCAGGCTGGGCAGGCGCCGCGACGTCCGGCGTACCCACACCGGGTGGATCGCCTGCGATCCGGGGCGTCTGCTGCGGCGTGGTCATCGGACGGTCTCGGGGATGTGGGCGAAGCCGGACGTCATGGTCGGTTCCTTCACGGGTTGAGGAGCGCGTCGACGGTGTCGGTGTTGCCCGGCTGCGCGGCTGCGGCCAGCGCATCGTCGGCCGTCTGCGGGGACGTCTCCGGCGGGATGACGAGCAGCGTGATCCGCTTCTGCGGGCCGAGCACGTCGATGGTGTCGCTCCGCTGGAAGTGGAACCCCGACAGGCGGACGGCGAAGCCGCCGCCGACGTCGATGCTGCGGCCGACCGGATCCCAGTCGCCGAGGTGATAGCTGACGCGCTCGGTGGACCCGAGTCGGTCGTTCACCGCGGTGAGCAGGGTGGGCAGCTCGGCGGCGAGGTCGCGGGACCGAGGCCACCAGCTGCCGTCGACGTGGCCGGAAGTAGGCGCGGCCGGCTTGAGGCGCAGCCTGACGTCCGCGTCGGCGCCGCTTGGGCGGAGTGGGTTGGTGATCAGTCCGGACGTCATGCCGGTACTCCGGTCCCCCGGACGGCGACCGTCCGGCGTGGAACTTCGTCGAGGACGACGCGTGACTCGATGTGCCCGCGTACAGGATTGCCCGACGTCACCAATACTACGCCTGGGTCAGGAGAATGCTCCGATCAGGGTAGAGCGAGTCTCCGGCCGTGGTCAGCTGAGTGAGCGACGGGTCGCACCCGTCGACCGGTCGCGCAGCTCGATGCGGGTCGAATCGGCCTGCTTGACGGCGCCGGCGATGACGATCTCGACGAGGCCGTCGTCGAACGCGGCCTGGATCTGTTCCGGCGTCGTGCCGTCCGGCAGCGTGATGGAACGCCGGAACTCGCCGTAGAACCGTTCCCGCACGTAGAACTTGGGCTCTTCAGCGTCGTCGCGGAACTCCGGGCTGCGGTCTCCGGAGACGGTGAGCACGCCGTTCGCGAAGCGCAGCTCGATGTCGGCGGGGTCCACGCCGGCCAGCTCGACGCGGATCACCAGATCGTCGCCCTGGGCGAAGATGTCGGTCGTGGGCACCCAGGCGCTCGCATGGGTCCGCTTCCGATCCTCGTGAGCAGGCTCGCGGCCGTGGGTGCCGACGTCGCGCATCCGGCTCAGCTCGGTGAAGAAGTCCGTGACCCCCTCGAAGGGATTGCGGGGAGCGTGGCTGTCGGGCATCGGTCCTCCTTCGTGCCGGCGGTCTCAGTTGCCGCCGGTCCGGTTGGGCTCCAGGAGCCCCGCGTCGCGCAGGTAGCGCCGGGCGACCTCGACGTCGGACTGCCCGTTCGTGACAGCGGCGTTCAGGTCGACGATCGCGTCCTGGGTCAGGCTGCGGTTGACGGCGTCGACCACGGCCAGGAACTTCTCCTTGCCGACGACTTCGAGCTTGGCCGAGTCGACGGTCATCACGACGTTCTGCGATCCGAACAGGAGCTCCGGGTCGGCCAGCACCTCGTAGTCGTCGCTGACCAGCTGTGGGTCGGTGGTGAAGGCGTCGACCGCATCGGCCGTACCGCTGTCGAGCGCGACGTACTGCTGGCCCACCGGCACGGGGACGAAGCCTGCGTTGCCCAGCCCGTACACCTGGCCCAGGCCCTGCAGCCCGAGGTACAGGTTCTGGAACTCCGGGCGCGCCCCGAGCCGGAAGGACGGCAGCTTCTTGAGGTCGGCGATGGAGCTGAGCTGGTTGGCCTGCGCGTAGGTCCGGGTGGTCGCGATCGCGTCCTTGTTCTCGAACGGCGTCATGGCGCTCATCGACATGTTGCGGGTGCCGTAGAAGTCGCGCGCCCGGGCGTAGGTCGCCTCCGGATCCAGTCCCGACACCGGCTGCCCGGCCACGACCGAGAGCACCGTCCCGGTGTAGGCCACGTGACCGTCGATCTTGCGTTCCTGGAGCAGCTTGTCCAGGTCGGCAGCCGGGCCGACGCCCTTCTGCAGGTCCACCGTGTAGCCGTTCACAGCGAGCGCCTGGCGCCACAGCTCACCCATGATCTTCGCTTCCGGGAAGTCCTGAGTGCCCAACCGGATCCGCAGCGCCGCACCCTGGGGCTGCTGGGAGGCGCCCTCCTCGATCGGGGTGTTGCCGCAGGCCGCGGCCACGACCAGCATCAGGGCAAGAGCCGTCGCGCCCAGGACGGTGCGCAGCCGGTTCATCGGGCCGGCCCGTCGTCCGGCGTTGCGACCGGCCCGG
>DASUYL010000137.1:0-4705 GCA_036377395.1 Jiangellaceae bacterium | reverse complement strand
CTTCAACCGCCGGCTCCGAGAAGAGAGCCCGCATGGCGGCCGGCGGCGGCCGCCGCAAGGAAATATGCGGCGTCGTCGTCGAGGCCGCGGCCCATCGTCGACAAGGGCACCGGCGCCTGCCGGAGCGCATCCATCAGCCCGTCGATCCCGACGGTCACGAGCCGATGGCGTGTGAGCGCATCCAGCTGGGACCGGATCACCTCGTCGAGACCGTCGCCGAGTTCAGGCACGATGATGTCGGCCGATACCAGCGCGACGCGTCCGTACGCGGTCAGGCTGTGGTGGGAGATCCCCCGGTGCCGCTCGCGCGGATCGGCTGCACTGATTCGCAGTGACGCCACCGACCGGCCCCCGAGGGTGACCGTGGCGTTGACGGCCTCGCCGCAGGCGACGCCGGAGAATCCCCAGCGGGTGCCGCTGCCGAGGTTCCCGGGTCCCTGGGTGACCACGGCGACGTCCGCGCCGAGGACGAGATGGGCGGCGAGCAGGCCCGTGTGCAGCGTCACGGCTTCGGCGTCACCTCCGTACGCCTGGCCGACGGTGACGACGCCGTCAAGCCAGCCCACCTCGCGGAGACGGGCGACCGTGCGGCTGTACCACACCGGCAGCGCGCCGCCGTCGGTCATGACGTAGACGACCCGGGCGCCGTGAACCGTCTGCCGCAGACCGGCGAGGATGGCCGGCAGAGCAGAGTGCAGGTCGGCGACGACCACCGGCATCCCCGCCAGGTCGTCGGCCTCGCGGAGCAGGTCGTGCGCAGCGGACTCCTGCTCGTCGACGCCGAGCACCATGGTCTGCAGCGGCGTGTAGCGCGACTTGACCAGATGGCCGGGTCGCGGCGCCGAATCGGCCGGCAGCCGGTCCGGCACGGCGACGACCATCGCGTAGCCCCCGGTGCCGAGGCCCATGGACAGCGCCGTCGTGTTGAGCAGGACCCGATCCCCGGGGCGCGGGCGGCCGACGACCTGGTCGTAGGCCAGGGCGCGGACCTCGCCCTCTCCGTCGACCTGCACCGAAACCTCCACGGCACCCTGCCAGGAGCGGCCCGACGAACGGACCACACCCGACCGCCACCGGATCACCGGACGAGGCTAGCGACCGGGTAGCCTCGCGACGTCAGAAGGGGGCACCGTGCCGACCCAGGCCAAGAGCGAGCGCCTGATGAACCTCGTCATCTGCCTGCTCGTCTCCCGCACCTTCGTCCCGAAGTCGCGCATCCGGCAGATCGTCGGCGGATACGGGGAGCAGAGCGACGAGGCGTTCGAGCGCATGTTCGAGCGCGACAAGGACGATCTGCGCGAGCTGGGCATCCCGATCGAGACCGGCTCGAACGACCCCTCCGGCGACGAGGAACCGGGGTACAGCATCAAGCGGCAGGAGTTCGAGCTCCCGGAGATCCACCTCGAGCCCGACGAGGCGGCGGTCCTCGGGCTGGCTGCGCGGGTGTGGCAGCACGCCAGTCTGGCCGAGGCGACCAGCCGCGCCGTGCTGAAGCTCCGCGCGGCCGGGGTGGACACCGACACCGGAGCGCTGGCCGCGATCGAGCCGCGGGTCGCCGTGGAGGAGCCGGCGTTCTGGCCGTTGTGGGAGGCCGTCCGCGACCGCCGACCGGTCACCTTCCTCCACCGCAAGGCTGCCGGGGACGCCCCCACGCGCCGCCACCTGCAGCCGTGGAGCGTGCAGTCGTGGCACGGACGCTGGTACGTCGTCGGCTACGACGTCGACCGCGAGGCCCCTCGCCTGTTCCGCCTCTCGCGTGTCGTCGACGGCGTCGACCCCGCAGGTGAAGCGGGCTCCTACGCGGTGCCGCCCGCATCCGTCGTCCGGGCGGCCGCGGGCTCCCTGGTGCCGCCTCGGCAGCGGAACCTGGCCCGGGTACGGGTGCGTCGCGGCTGCGGCTACGGGCTGCGCCGGCGGGCGGTGACCACCCAGCAGGGGAACGGGTGGGACCTGCTGACGGTCCCGTACGCCGACGGCGGCGTGCTGGCCGACGAGGTTGCCGGGTACGGCGCCGACGTGGTCCTGGTCGACCCCGACGACGTCCGCCGGCGCGTGGTCGAGCGGCTGCAGGCGGTGGTGGGGGAACCCGCGTGAGCCGGCGACCCAGTGGGGCCCAGGAGCAGGTTTCGCGGCTGCTCTCGCTGCTGCCGTACCTGCTCTCGCACCCGAACTCCCGCGTCGCCGACGTCGCCCGGCTCTTCGGCGTCAGCGAACAGCAGATCCTGCGCGATCTCAACGTGCTGTGGTTCTCCGGACTGCCCGGACTGGCCATGGGCGACTACATCGAGGTCGACATGGAGGCCGTCGAGGGGGAGGGCGTGATCAACGTCTCCAACGCCGACTACCTGGCCCGGCCACTGCGACTCGGCACCGACGAGGCACTGGCGTTGGTCGTCGCCGTGCGGACGCTCGCGGCCATGCCGGGGACATACGACCGGAGCGCGGTCGACCGAACCATCACCAAGCTCGAGTGCGCCGCCGGTGCCGCCGCCGAACGTGCGGCCGCCGTCCGGGTGGAGGTCGACGGCGATGCCGTGGCCGGCGTCGCGTCGACGGTTCGGCGGGCCCTGGACGAGAAGCGGCGCCTGCACCTGTCGTACTGGGTCCCCGGCCGGGACGAGACCACCGAGCGCGACGTCGACCCGATGCGCCTCGCGCTGGCCGACGGGCGGCTCTACCTGGAGGGCTGGTGCCGCCGGGCCGAGTCGGTCCGGCTGTTCCGGCTCGACCGGATCGCAGGCATCGCGCTGCTCGAACTGTCGGCGGAGGTTCCCCCTGAGGCCCGCTCGCGCGACCTGAGCGCCGGTATCTTCCAGCCGTCGCCGGACGACCTGCTGGTCACCCTGCTCCTGGAACCGGCCGGCCGCTGGGTGGCCGACTATTACCCGTGTGAGACCGCCGACGAGATCGGCGCCGACCGGCTGCGGGTCACCATCCGGGTGAGCGATCCACGCTGGATGCGCCGGCTGGCGCTGCGGCTGGGAGGTACCGGGCGAATCGTCGACCCAGCGGATCTCGCCGCGGAGACGGTGGCCGATGCCAGGGCGGCGCTCGACGCGTACGCGACGACGGCCGTGGAGGAGGCCGAGCGTCGTGCCGAGGCGAGCTGAGCCGATAGGGTCGGTGCCGTGTCGACACCGGCGATCTGGTCGTTCGTGGTCGTTGCCGTCGCGTTCGTCGGCGTGGTGGCGATGCTCGTCCGGGCCTGCTTGTCGACCTACCGGCGCGGTCGACGGCTGGCGGAGGAGCTGACGGCTCTCGGTGTCGACGTCGAGGCGGTGATGGCGGCCGTCGGGCCGTCAGCGGCGGTGACGACAACGCCGCGCGGCGCCGAGCGTACGATCGAGAGTGCTGGTACCGAGTGAGGTGAGGTCGCGATGTTCCGTGGGGGTATAGGTCCACCCGAGATCATCCTGATTCTGCTCGTGGTCGTGCTGCTGTTCGGCGCGAAGAAGCTGCCGGAGACGGCTAGGGGCCTGGGCCGGTCGTTGCGGATCTTCAAGGCCGAGACCAGGAGCATGAAGGACGACGACGCGGTCGACGCGGCCGACGTGCACGAGCAGCCCTCGCCGGCTCCACGCGAGGTCGAGGCACGCCGCGACGAGCCCGTGGCGCCGCCGGTGTCCACGCCGGTCTCCAACCCGGCGCGCGAGAGGGCCACCGACCCGTCTGATCGCGACGCCTGACCCCGCGACGGGTCGAGTGCGGCCGCCGGCCATGACGTGAGCACCGTGATCGGACGTCGCCGCTCCGGGTCCGCGCCTGAGCGCGACCCCGAGGGCCGGATGAGCCTGGCCGAACACCTGCGCGAGCTCCGGTCGCGACTGATGAGGGCGGTGGCCGCCGTGATCGCCGGCGGCGTGGTTGGCATCGTCTTCTACGACCCGATCCTCGGCCTGTTCATCGGTCCGTTCGTCGAAGCCGTCGAACGGCTCCAGGACCAGGGCCTCGAAGCGGAGATCAACTTCGCTGGTATCGCCGACCCGTTCACCGTGCCGCTGCAGCTCGCCCTGCTGACCGGGATCGTGCTCGCAGCGCCCGTGTGGATCTACCAGATCTGGGCGTTCGTCACGCCCGGGCTCTACCGCAACGAACGGCGCTGGGCCGCGGCGGTCCTGTTCACGACGGTGCCGCTGTTCTTCGCCGGCATCCTGCTCTGCTACTGGCTGATGCCCAAGGGCCTGACGATCATCCTCGACTTCACCCCGGAGGACGTCAGCAACATCGTCTCGTTCAGCCAGTACTTCGGTTTCGTCATGCGGCTGATGCTGGTCTTCGGCGTCGCCTTCCTCCTGCCGGTCTTCGTGGTGCTCCTCAACGCCGTGGGTGTGCTCACCGGTGCCGGCCTGTCGAGCACGCGGCGCTGGACGGTGCTCGGCATCTTCGTGTTCGCCGCCGTGGCGACACCGACCGCCGACCCGGTGACCATGCTCATGCTTGCCGTGCCGATGTGGGTGCTGTTCGAGTCCGCGGTCCTCATCTGCCGGTTCAACGACCGTCGGCGAGCCCGCGAGCTGGGCACCGACCTCGACGACGACGAGGCGTCGGCGCTGGAGCCTGCCCGGCAGGATCCAGCGGACGACGTGGCGTCCCGCCTGGACGACGTCACGTAGCGATCGCCGGGCGGCTACCCTTCGCCCGTGTCCCGACAGATCGCGCTCCTGGTCAACCCGACCTCCGGCGGCGGCCGCGGATCACGGGTGGG
>DASUYL010000136.1:0-11798 GCA_036377395.1 Jiangellaceae bacterium | reverse complement strand
CGGCTTCGACCGCGACGCGCTGACCGGCCCGATCGTCGTGCGGCGTGCGGCGCCCGGTGAGAAGCTCACCACGCTCGACGGTGCGGTTCGCGACCTCGACCCCGACGACCTGCTCATCACCGACGACACCGGCCCGATCGGGCTGGCCGGCGTCATGGGCGGTGAGAGCACGGAGATGGGCTCGTCGACACGGGCGATCGTCGTCGAGGCGGCGCACTTCGAGGCGACCGGCATCGCCCGGACGGCCCGGCGGCACAAGCTGCCCAGCGAGGCCTCGAAGCGTTTCGAGCGAGGCATCGACCCGGCCCTGCCGGCGGTCGCTGCCACGCGGGTCGCCGAAATGCTGGTCGAGTTCGGCGGCGCGATGGCCGAGCCCGGCGTCACCATCGTGGGATCGCTGCCGGAGCCGCCGGCGATCGAGATCGACAGCGATCTGCCCGGGCGGGTCGTGGGGGTCGCCTACGCACCGGAGGAGGTCGCGGGCCGGCTCGCCGCCGTCGGCGGGCGGGTGACGCCACTGGAGGGGGGCCGGCTCTCCGTGGTCCCGCCGACCTGGCGGCCGGATCTCACCGACCCGTTCGATCTGGTCGAGGAGGTGGCGCGCCTGCACGGCTACGAGGCGATCCCCTCGGTGCTTCCGGTCGCCCCTGCCGGTCGTGGCATCACACCCGACCAGCGCGTCCGTCGGCGGATCGAACGGGCGGTTGCCGCCGCGGGCTACGTCGAAGCTCCCTCGTACCCCTTCATGGGGCCGCACGACCTCGACGTGCTCGGCCTGCCCGCCGACGATGCGCGCCGCGCGGTGCTCCGGCTGGCCAACCCGCTCTCGGACGAGGAACCATTCCTCCGCACGACGCTGCTTCCCGGGCTGCTCGCGACCCTGCGCCGGAACGTGGGCCGCGGCATTC
The DNA here is from genome assembly GCA_036377395.1 of Jiangellaceae bacterium. GTDB lineage: Bacteria > Actinomycetota > Actinomycetes > Jiangellales > Jiangellaceae > DASRTE01. Next base: position 10,890 of record DASUYL010000136.1, on the reverse strand, counting down.
CCGACGTCGCGCTGTACGAGTCCGGCCTGGTGTTCCGGCCGGGAGCCGGGCCGGTGCCGGTGCCACCACAGTTGCCGGTGGACCGTCGTCCCACCGACGACGAGATCGCGGCGCTGCTCGCCGCCGTGCCCGGCCAGCCTCGACGGCTGGCCACCGCTGCCGCCGGCGACCGATCGCCCGCGGGCTGGTGGGGACCCGCGGAGCCGTTCATCTGGGCGGATGCCGTGGAAGCGGCCCGGGTCGTCGCCGCCGAGGCGGGTGTGGATCTGACGGTGGGGCGCGACGAGCACGCGCCCTGGCATCCCGGGCGGTGCGCAGCGCTGTTCGTCGGCGAGACGCTGGTCGGACATGCTGGTGAGCTGCATCCGAGGGTCGTCGAGGCTCTCGGCCTGCCCGCGCGAACCGTGGCGATGGAGATGGAGATCGACCGGCTCGGAGCCGTGGCGGAGCCGACGCCCGCACCCACGGTGTCGACCTTCCCGGTCGCGACCCAGGACGTCGCACTGGTCGTGCCCGCGCAGGTCCCGGCGGCCGACGTCGAGGCGGCGCTGCGGGCCGGTGCGGGCGATCTGCTCGAGTCGCTGCGCCTGTTCGACGTCTACCAGGGCTCCCAGGTCGGCGAGGGCCGTCGGTCGTTGGCCTATGCGCTGCGGTTCCGGGCGCCCGACCGGACGCTCACCGTGGAGGAGACGACGGCCGCACGCGACGCCGCCGTGGCCGAGGCGGCGCGCCGCACCGGAGCGGTCCTGCGCAGTTGAACCCGCGGCCGGTGTCCGGCACCTGCACTTGCATGAACTTGCGCAATTAGGCATAGTCATGCGTCGTGGGTCTCAGAGTTGCCGTCGCCGGCGCCAGCGGCTACGCCGGTGGCGAGGTGCTGCGGCTGGCGCTGTCGCACCCGGCGTTCGAGGTCGGGGCGGTGACCGGTTACGGCAGCGTGGACAGCACGCTGCGCGAACATCACCCGCACCTGACGCCGCTGGCGGAGCGGGTCCTCGAGCCGACGTCACGGGGAGTGCTCGCCGGCCACGACGTCGTCGTCCTGGCGCTGCCGCACGGTAGGTCCGGTGCTCTTGCCGCAGAGCTTCCCGACGACGTCCTGGTGCTCGACTGCGGTGCGGACCACCGGCTGGCCGACGCCGGATCGTGGCGCGCGTTCTACGGGACCCCTCACGCGGGCACGTGGCCCTACGGCCTGCCCGAGCTCGTCACGGCGGACGGCAAGCAGCGTGACGCGCTCGCGGGGGTGCGGCGGGTAGCGGTGCCAGGGTGCAACGCGACGGCCGTGACGCTGGCCCTCGCGCCCGGGCTCGCCGCGGGCGTGATCGAGCCCGCCGACCTGGTCGCCGTGCTCGCGTGCGGCACATCCGGTGCGGGGAAGGCCGCGAAGGCCCATCTGACCGCCAGCGAGATCATGGGGGCCGCCAGCCCGTACGGGGTCGGCGGAGTACACCGGCACGTTCCCGAGATCGAGCAGAACCTGAGCCGGGCAGCGGGCCGGCCGGTGACGCTCTCGTTCACACCGACGCTGGTCCCGATGTCCCGGGGGATCCTGGCCACGGCCACGGCGCGCCTGGCACCGGGCGCCGAGACCGTGAGCGTTCGGGCTGCCTGGGCGGCCGCCTACGCGGACGAGGCATTCGTCCGGCTGCTTCCCGAGGGGTGTTGGCCGTCCACCGCGTCCGTGCTGGGCGCGAACACCGCACACGTGCAGGTCGCGGTGGACGAGCGGGCCGGCCGGGTCGTCGCGATCGTGGCTCTGGACAACCTCACCAAGGGCACGGCCGGAGCCGCCCTGCAGTGCGCCAACCTCGCGCTCGAGATGCCGGAGTCACTGGGCCTTCCGGCCGCGGCGGTGGCACCGTGAGCGTCACCGCCGCCGGCGGGTTCCGGGCGGCCGGCGCCACCGCCGGCCTGAAGCGCAGCGGCCGGCCGGACGTCGCGCTGGTGATCAACGACGGGCCGCGGCAGGACGCCGCCGCCGTGTTCACCGCCAATCGGTGCAAGGCCAACCCGGTGCTGTGGAGCGAGCGGACGGTCAGCGACGGTCGGCTGGCCGCCGTCGTCCTCAACTCCGGGGGCGCGAACTGCTACACCGGCGCCGAAGGCTTCCAGACCACGCACGCCGCCGCCGAGCTCGTCGCCGACCTCGTCGGTGCGGGAGCGTTCGACGTCGCCGTCTGCTCCACCGGCCTAATCGGTGAGCAGCTCGACCGGACCAGGCTGGAGGACGGCATCCGCAAGGCCACCGCCGGGCTCGGGCGGCAGGGTGGGCCGGATGCCGCAGCGGCGATCATGACGACCGACACCCGCCCCAAGCAGTCCGCCGTCGCGGGCGACGGATGGGTCGTCGGCGGCATGGCCAAGGGTGCCGGCATGCTCGCACCGGCGCTCGCCACCATGCTCGTGGTCATCACCACCGATGCGGTCGCCGCCGGCCCCGCCCTCGACCGGGCCCTGCGGGAGGCGACACGCAGGACCTTCGACCGGCTCGACACCGACGGCTGCATGTCCACCAACGACACGGTCCTGCTGATGAGCAGCGGCGCGTCCGGCGTCGAGCCGACCGAGGCAGAGTTCGGCGCGGCCGTCACCCGTACCTGCGCCGACCTGGCCCGCCAGCTCTGGGCCGACGCGGAGGGGGCGGCGCACCAGATAGCCGTGGAGGTGGTCAACGCCGCCAGCGAGCAGGACGCCGTCGAGGTGGGCCGCTCGGTCGCCCGCAGCGCCCTGTTCAAGTGTGCGGTCTTCGGCGGCGATCCGAACTGGGGCCGGGTTCTGGCGGCCATCGGCACCACCGGGGCGTCGTTCGACCCGGCTTCGGTCAACGTGGCGATGAACGGCGTCCAGGTCTGCCGGGACGGCGGGGCGGGTGATCCGCGGGAACTGGTCGACTTGTCCGCGCGGGACGTCTCGGTCACCATCGACCTCGAGGCCGGCACCGCGAGCGCCACCATCCTCACCACCGATCTCACCCACGACTACGTCCACGAGAACTCGGCGTACTCGACATGACCGCCCTTACCCACGAGCTGGCGCTCACCAAGGCGGCCACGCTGGTCGAGGCGCTGCCGTGGCTCGAGCGGTTCCACGACAAGGTCGTGGTGGTCAAGTACGGGGGCAAGGCCATGGTCGACGAGGCCCTGAAGAGGTCGGTCGCCGACGACATCGTGTTCCTGCGGCTGGCCGGCCTGAAGCCGGTGGTCGTCCACGGCGGCGGTCCGCAGATCTCCAGCATGCTCGACCGGTTGGGGATCGAGACCGAGTTCCGCGGCGGCCTGCGGGTGACGACCCGAGCCGCGATGGACGTGGTCCGGATGGTGCTCGTCGGCCAGGTCGGCCGCGACCTGGTGGGTCTGGTCAACCAGCACGGTCCCTTTGCGGTGGGCCTGTCGGGTGAGGACGCCGGACTGTTCACCGCGCGCCGTCACGGTGCCGTGGTGGACGGCGAGAGCGTCGACCTCGGGCTGGTCGGCGACGTTGCCCGGGTACGACCGGAAGCCGTCCTCGACCTGATTGCTGCCGGCCGGATCCCGGTCGTGTCGTCGGTGGCACCGGACGCCGCCGGTGTGGTGCACAACGTCAACGCGGACACGGCGGCCGCCGCGCTGGCGGTTGCGCTGGGCGCCGAGAAGTTGGTCGTGCTCACCGACGTCCCCGGGCTGTTCCAGGACTGGCCCGCGAACACGGAGGTGATCGCCGAGGTCGCCGTCGACGAGCTGGCCGCCATGCTGCCGGGGCTCGACGCCGGGATGGTGCCCAAGATGGCAGCGTGCGTGCGCGCCGTGCGGGGCGGCGTACCCGAGGCGACCGTGCTCGACGGCCGGCTGCCCCACGCACTCCTGCTCGAGGTGTTCACCGACCAGGGCGTCGGGACGATGGTGGTGCCGTCGTGACCGTGCAGGACGACTGGTTGGACCGCTACGAGCTGGCCGTGATGGGCACGTTCGGGCACCCGCAGCGCGTGCTGGTGCGCGGCGAGGGCTGTCACGTCTGGGACTCGGACGGGCGGCGCTATCTCGACCTGCTCGGCGGCCTCGCCGTCAACGTGCTCGGGCATGGACATCCCGTCCTGACCAAGGCCGTCACAGCACAGCTCGAGACTCTTGGCCACGTCTCGAACTTCTTCGCGACCGAGCCCCAGATCGTCCTGGCCGAGCGATTGCAGGTGCTGGTCGGCGGAGCTGGACGAGTGTTCTTCACCAACTCCGGAGCGGAGGCCGTCGAGACCGCGTTCAAGATTGCCCGCCGGACCGGCCGGCCGCGGATCGTGGCGGCCGAGAACGGCTTCCACGGCCGGACGATGGGTGCCCTGGCCCTGACCGGGAAGCCCGCCATCCGCGACCCGTTCGCACCCCTGCCGGACGGTGTGGTCCACGTACCGTACGGCGATGCCGCGGCGCTCGCGGCGGTCGTCGACGCGGAGACGGCCGCGGTGATCCTCGAGCCGGTCCAGGGAGAGGCCGGTATCCGTGTGCCTCCGCCCGGGTACCTGGCTGCCGCCCGGGCGGTCACCCGCGAGCACGGTGCCCTGCTCGTGCTCGACGAGATCCAGACCGGGATCGGCCGGACCGGCGAGTGGTTCGGCTTCCAGCGCGACGGCATCGACCCGGACGTGGTCACGATCGCGAAGGGCCTCGGTGGTGGGCTGCCGATCGGCGCGTGCATCGCGTCGGGGGAGGCCGCCACCCTGCTGGGCCCGGGGTCGCACGGCTCGACCTTCGGCGGGAACCCGGTCGCTGCGGCGGCCGCCGTCGCGGTCCTGGACACGATCGACGCCGAGAACCTGCTCGCGAACGTCCGTGCCGTGGGCCAGCGGTTGCGCGCCGGTATCGGCGGGCTCGCGCATCCGCTGGTCGCGGGCGTCCGAGGCGTCGGGCTGCTCCTCGCCGTCGGGCTGACCGCTCCGGTGGCGTTCCAGGCAGCCGCCGCGGCACTCCGGGCGGGATTCATCGTCAATCCGGTCGCGGCGGACGCGATACGCCTGGCCCCGCCGCTGATCCTGTCCGCCGGGCAGGCGGAGGAGTTCGTGACCGCACTACCCGTCATCCTCGACGACCTGCGGGAGGACTGATGCAGACAGCGACACCGATGACGCGGGCGGCGCGCCACCAGCGCATCGCGGAGGTGCTCCTGCGCGTGCCGGTGCGTTCGCAGACGGAGCTGGCCGCCATGCTCGCTCTCGACGGCATCGCCGTGACCCAGGGGACGCTCTCGCGCGATCTCGACGAGATGGGGGCGGTGAAGGTCCGCGACGCGAACGGTGACCTCGTATATGCCCTGCCGGGCGAGGGGGGTGACCGGACACCACGCGCTGCGGCTCCCTCGGCGGTCGACGCGAGGCTGGTCCGGGTCTGCGAGGAGATCCTGGTGTCGGCTCGGTCGGCGGCGAACCTGGTCATCCTGCGTACACCGCCCGGCGCGGCGCAGTACCTCGCCTCGGCCGTCGACCGGGCCGCGCCCGACACGGTTCTGGGCACCATCGCCGGCGACGACACGGTCCTCGTCGTCACCACCGACCCGACCAGCGGCGCGGACGTCGCCGACTGGTTCCTGGCTCTCGCAGAGGGTCGCACCCCGGACACGGCAGAAGGAGCACATCGTGACTGAGCGCGTCGTCTTGGCCTACTCCGGAGGCCTGGACACCTCCGTCGCCATCGGCTGGATCGCCGAGCAGACCGGGGCCGAGGTCATCGCCGTCGCGGTCGACCTCGGCCAGGGCGGTGAGGACCTCGACACGATCCGCAAGCGAGCGCTGGCCTGCGGCGCCGTGGAGGCCTACGTGGCCGACGCCCGGGAGGAGTTCGCCGACCGGTACTGCCTGCCGGCACTGAAGGCCAACGCCCTGTACATGGATCGCTACCCGCTGGTGTCGGCACTGTCCCGGCCGCTCATCGTCGAGCATCTGGTGGCCGCCGCGCGCCGGCACCGTGCGTCCGTCGTGGCACACGGGTGCACCGGCAAGGGCAACGACCAGGTGCGTTTCGAGGTCGGGATCCGCACGCTCGCGCCCGACCTCAGTTGCCTCGCGCCCGTCCGTGACCTGGCGCTCACCCGGGACAAGGCGATCGACTATGCGGAGAAGCACGATCTGCCGATCGAGACGACGAAGAGCAACCCGTTCTCGATCGACCAGAACGTGTGGGGTCGCGCGATCGAGACCGGCTTCCTCGAGGACATCTGGAACGCTCCGACCGAGGACGTTTACGCGTACACCGCCGACCCCGCTACGCCGCATGCGCCCGACGAGGTGGTCGTCACCTTCGATGCGGGTGTGCCGGTGGCCCTCGACGGGAAACCGGTGACGATGCTGCAGGCGATCTCCGAGCTGAACCGCCGGGCCGGCGCCCAGGGGGTCGGCCGGCTGGACCTGGTCGAGGACCGGCTGGTCGGCATCAAGAGTCGCGAGGTGTACGAAGCCCCGGGGGCGATCACACTCGTCACGGCCCACCAGGAGCTCGAGAACGTCACCGTCGAACGCGACCTGGCCCGGTTCAAGCGTGGCGTCGAGCAGCGCTGGAGCGAGCTGGTCTACGACGGGCTGTGGTCGAGCCCGCTGCGCCGTGCGCTGAGCAGCTTCGTGGACGAGGCGAACGTGCACGTCAGCGGCGACGTCCGGCTGGCGCTGCACGGCGGCCGGGCCACCGTCACCGGACGGCGGTCCGAGCAGAGCCTCTACGACTTCGGCCTCGCGACCTACGACACCGGCGACCGGTTCGACCAGTCGTTCGCGCGCGGGTTCATCGAGCTGTTCGGACTGCCGTCGAGGCTCGTGGCGGCGAGGGACCACCGGCGTGGCTGAACCCGGCGCACGTTCCGGCCTGTGGGGCGGCCGGTTCACCGCCGGACCGGCCGCCGCGTTGGCCGAGCTCTCCCGCAGCACCGCCGTGGACTGGCGGCTCGCTCCGTACGACATCGACGGTTCGAGGGCGCACGCGCGGGCGCTGCGCGATGCAGGGCTGCTCGACGACGCCGAGCTCACCGGCATGCTGGCCGGCCTGGACGCGCTCGACGGCGACGTGGCGGCCGGTGCCTTCGCCCCACAGCCGTCCGACGAAGACGTGCACACGGCTTTGGAGCGCGGCTTGATCGAGCGCGTCGGGCCGGAGCTCGGTGGCAAACTGCGAGCCGGCCGCTCCCGCAACGACCAGGTGGCGACGCTGCTGCGGATGTACCTGCGCGACGCGGCGCGGACGGTGGCGGGCCTCGTGCTCGACCTCGCCGACGTGCTGACCGCCCACGCGGGCGGGAACCTCGGCGTGGCCATGCCGGGCCGGACCCACCTGCAGCACGCCCAGCCGGTCCTGCTCTCGCACCACCTGCTCGCGCACGCCTGGGCCCTGCTGCGTGACGTCGACCGGTTCCGTGACTGGGACCGGCGCGCCGACGAGTCGCCGTATGGTTCGGGTGCGCTGGCGGGCTCGTCCCTGGGACTGAGCCCCGAGCTCGTGGCGGAAGCGCTTGGCTTCTCCCGCGCAGTGGAGAACTCGATCGACGGCACGGCCTCGCGTGACGTCGCCGCCGAGTTCGCGTTCGTGGCGGCGATGGTGGGGGTCGACGTGTCGCGGCTCGCGGAAGAGGTCGTGCTGTGGGCTACGAAGGAGTTCTCCTTCGTCGAACTGGACGACGCGTGGTCGACCGGGTCGTCGATCATGCCGCAGAAGAAGAACCCCGACGTGGCCGAGCTCGCTCGGGGCAAGGCCGGCCGCTTGGTGGGCAACCTGACCGGCCTGCTGACCACGCTCAAGGCCCTGCCGCTCGCGTACAACCGGGATCTGCAGGAGGACAAGGAGCCCGTCTTCGACTCCGTCGACTCGCTCATCCTTCTGCTCCCTGCTTTCACGGGCATGGCGTCGACGCTGCGGTTCCACACCATTCGGATGGAGCAGTTGGCACCGCAGGGGTTCTCGCTGGCGACGGACGTCGCCGAGTGGCTCGTTCGTGACGGTGTGCCCTTCCGAGAGGCACATGAGATCGCGGGGGCCTGTGTGCGGCGGTGCGAGGAGCGCGGGATCGAGTTGTGGGACCTCACCGACGAGGACCTGGCCGCGGTCTCTGTCCGCCTCCGCCCACCGGTGCGCTCCGTGCTGACCGTCGCCGGCTCGCTCGCCTCCCGATCGGGCAAGGGCGGTACGGCTCCACTGCGGGTCGCCGACCAACTCGACGCCGTACGCACCCGCATGACAGCGTTGCGGGCCTGGGCGGCGGGAGAGTGAGCGACAGTGTCGGCCGGGCGTTCTTCGAGCGGCCGGTCCTGGAGGTCGCGCCGTCGGTCCTCGGCTGCGTGCTCGTCAACGGACCGGTCGCCGTGCGGCTGACGGAGGTCGAGGCGTACGACGGCCCGGGCGACCCCGGGTCCCACGCCTACCGTGGCCGGACGGCGCGCAACGCCGTCATGTTCGGGCCGGCGGGACACGTGTACGTGTACTTCACCTACGGCATGCACTGGTGCGCCAACCTGGTCTGCGGCCCGGCGGGAACGGCGAGCGCCGTCCTGCTCCGGGCGGGAGAGGTCGTGACGGGCCTCGAGGCGGCCAGGTCGCGGCGACCGTCGGCGCGGGCCGACCGGGAGCTCGCGCGCGGACCGGCGCGGCTCGCGGCCGCGTTGGGGCTCGGTGGCGCCGACAACGGTACCGACCTGTGCGACGGTTCGTCGCGTCTGCGGCTCCAGACCGGCACGCAGCCGGTCGGACCGGTGCGAACCGGCCCGAGAGTCGGCCTCTCCCGGGCGGGGGACAGGCCGTGGCGGTTCTGGCTCGACGGCGATCCCACCGTCTCGACCTACCGTCCCCACCTGCCCCGGCGGCGGTCGGCGGCCCCCCGGCCGTAGGCTGCGGCACCGGCCCCGTGGGCGGACGGAGCGCCGGTGGCGAAGAGTGCAGGAGACTGGTGACGTGACCGAGGACATCGTCGACGAGCTGAAATGGCGGGGCCTGTTCGCGCTGTCCACCGACGAACCCGCGCTGCGGGCCGCACTGGCCGACGCACGCGTCACGTACTACTGCGGCTTCGACCCGACGGCGCCGAGCCTGCACTTCGGCAACCTGCTCCAGTTGCTGACGGTCCGGCGCCTGCAGGACGCAGGGCACCGCCCGATCGTCCTCGTCGGTGGCTCGACCGGCCTGATCGGTGACCCGAAGCCAACGGCGGAGCGGACGCTCAACACCAAGGAGACCGTTGCGGACTGGGTCGAGCGCATTCGGGTCCAGGTTTCCCGCTACGTCTCGTTCGACGGGGACAACGCCGCACGCGTCGTCGACAATCTCGACTGGACCGCGCCGCTGTCGGCGATCGATTTCCTCCGCGACATCGGCAAGCACTTCCGGGTCAACCGCATGATGGCGAAGGAGGCGGTGAGTGCGCGGCTGGAGTCGCAGGAAGGCATCTCGTACACGGAGTTCAGCTACCAGATCCTCCAGGGGCTCGACTTCCTCGAGCTCTACCGCCGCTACGGCTGCATCCTGCAGACCGGCGGCAGCGACCAGTGGGGCAACCTCACCAGCGGAGTGGACCTTGTTCATCGGGTCGAGGGGGTATCCGTGCACGCCTTCGCGACGCCGTTGCTCGCCAAGGCGGACGGCACGAAGTACGGGAAGACCGAGTCGGGCACGATCTGGCTCGACCCGGAGATGACCTCGCCCTACGCCTTCTACCAGCACTGGCTGAACGTGCCGGACGGCCAGGTCCCGATGCTGCTGCGGGCTCTGTCGTTCCGTTCCCGGGGCGAGATCGAGCAGCTCGAGCTGGCGACGGCCGAGCGGCCCGCTGCACGTGTGGGGCAGCGCGCCCTTGCCGAGGAGTTGACCACCCTGGTCCACGGACCCGACGAGACGGCCAAAGTGGTGTCGGCGTCGCAGGCGCTGTTCGGGCAGGGCGCACTGGAGGACCTCGACGAACGCACACTGTCGGCCGCGCTGTCCGAGACCTCGCTCACCCGGATGCCGATGGGTCAGGACGGGCCGTCCTACGTCGACCTGTTCGTCGCGGCCGGTCTGGTTCCGTCGCGGTCGGCGGCACGCCGGGCGATCGCCGAGGGCGGCGCGTACGTCAACAACACCCGCATCGACCCGTCGAGCGACCCGGACGCGGTCGTGCGGGAATACGACCTGCTCCACGGGCGTTGGGTGGTGGTACGCCGAGGGAAGCGGACGGTCGGCGGTGTCGAGATCGTACGCTGACCGCTGGTTCCATGACCTGCACGAATGCCGTACCGCATGGTGGTGGCGGCCCCAGGATCAGGGGATTTGACTGGCCCGCATCCGCCGACGTAGGTTTCTCCACGGCTGCGGGGAGCGGGACGCCGGAGACGGTGGCCGGCCCGCGGTCAAACCGCCCTTCGAGACGCTGCCAACGACCGACGCACGGCCGGTGTCAGCGCCACGTTGTGCGGAGCAATGACCCAGATGGACCGGGTTTGACCCGGAGGACCGGATGGGCTAAATTAGATGAGTTGCCCCGAGAACGGCCCTGGCGGGCTGGGTTCGGTGTGCGCCCGATCCTTGAGAACTCAACAGCGTGCCAAATAATTGTCGATGCCAATAACCCCGTCCACGAGGTCGGCCGTTCGCGGTCGTGCCTGGTGATGGGATTCCTTTGGTAAGACGGGTGACATTCATGTCAGCCGTTCTTGCCGGGGTTGTACTTTCTTCATGTGTCGACGTCCCGGGCCTGGCTCTTGTCAGGTCCGGATGTCATCTGACCTTGATGGAGAGTTTGATCCGGGCTCAGGACGAACGCTGGCGGCGTGCTTAACACATGCAAGTCGAGCGGAAAGGCCCCTTCGGGGGTACTCGAGCGGCGAACGGGTGAGTAACACGTGGGTGACCTGCCCTTGGCTCTGGGATAACCCCGGGAAACCGGGGCTAATACCGGATACGACACGCGATCGCA
>DASUYL010000135.1:0-2681 GCA_036377395.1 Jiangellaceae bacterium | reverse complement strand
CCACCGCATTCTTGACCGCGCGAGAAGCCTTCTGCGGCGAACTGGCGCTGGTGCGCTTCGCAGGAGCCTTCCTTGGGCCCGACTTGCGGGTGGCGGTGGCGCGCGTTCGAGACGCGGCCTTGGACGACTTGGTCGGTGACTGCTTGGAAGGGGCCATGGGCTGCCGCTACCCAACGGTCACCGAACGCAACCCAGTGACTGCCTCAGCTCGCAGCCAGCTGCGCGTGTTCGTGTTCGGCGGCTCCTCGCCCACGGTCCGGAGCGGCGACGCACGAGAAGTGTGAGCGATCAGCGGAAGCCGCGTTCTGCGATCAGCGGAATTCGCGTCGCGTGATCGGGGGCCGGTCCTGGCGGGGGCGAGGTTAGCGGGGTTGGGTGGTGGCGATCTCGAGGCCGTGGTGTTCCCGCAGGCGCCATGACGGGCCGCGGATGTTGAACACGACGGCGTTGTGCATGAGCCGGTCCAGGATCGCCGACGCGACGACGGCGTCGCCGAAGATCTCACCCCAGTCGGGCAGGCTGCGGTTGGTGCTGACGATCGTCGGGTGGCCTTTCTCGTAGCGGGTGTTGACGACCTGGAAGAACACCGCGGCGGCGTCGCGCTTGGTCATGCGCAGCAGGCCGACGTCGTCGATGACGAGGACGGTGGGGGCGGTGTAGGTGCGCAGCTTGTTGGTCCAGGTGCCGTCGATCTGGGCGGCGATGAGGTTGCTGGTCATGTCCTCGGCGGTGGTGAAGTAGCCACGCCAGCCGGCCTCGACGGCGCGGATGGCGAGCGCCACGGCGAGATGCGTCTTGCCGCATCCTGGTTGACCGAGGAACAGAATCGGCCGGTTCTCGTTGATGAATCGGAGGGTGGCGAGGTCCTCGACGAGCTTGCGGTCGATCGAGGGTTGGAACTCGAAGTCGAAGTCTTCGATGGTCTTGTGGAACGGGAACCGGGCGTAGCGGAGCCGGGCGGCGAGGCGCCGGTTGCGGGTGTGGACCGCTTCTTCATCGAGCAGGCGGGCGAGGAACTCGATGTGAGTCCAGTGGTGGGTCTTGGCGTCATCGGCGAGGGTGGCGAACACGTCGGCGGCCCGATCCAGCTTGAGGTAGCCGCAGTCGTTCTTGATCTGCTCGTAGAGCCCGGTGGTCGTCACGCGCCGGTCTCCTGGTCGTCGATCGCGTAGCGGACGGCCAGGTCGGGCACCTCGACGTCGTAGTCGCCGCCGCCGAGATCGAGCCGGCCCTGGGCGGCGGCCGGCTCGACGGTCACGGTCTCGGTGACGGCGTGCAGATGGCGTTGCCGGCGACGTTGGTGTCGACCGAGCGCTGCGGCGACCGAGGCTCGGCGATGCTCGTCGGCCCACACCTCGGTGGTGTCGCCGGTCGTGATGGTGTGGCGGGCCACGACGGTGCCGGCCCAACGAACCTCGAAGGTGTTGGCGTCGATGGGGCGGCGGATCTCGACGAGCTGGCCCAGCACGTTCGGTGGGACCGAGTAGCGGACGCCGTCGAGGGCGATGAACGGAACGATGTTGTGGACCCGGCGGGTCTCGACGTAGTCGGTGTCGAACCGCACCGGTGGCAGCGGCGCACGGAACTCCTGCTCGATCGCCGCCCGCTCGGCTGGCGGCACCCCGGTGGTGCGTGACGGCACCGCATGAACACGGCGCTCGAGCCATGCCTGGGCTCGCCGGTTGAGCTCGTCGAGGTCGGCGGGGATGCCGGCGAGCTCGACCTCTGGGAGGAACGTCTCGCGCAGCTGCCGGAACGGTCGCTCGACCTTTCCTTTGCGCTTGGCGTCGCCGGCCTGACAGGAGGTGATCTTCACGCCGTGATGCGCAGCGAACGCGACCGTGGCGGGGTGCAGCTTGAACCGTCGGCCCTGTGACGCACCCAGCGCCCCCATCCGGTCCGTCCGGGCCGTCGCCGGCACACCGCCGAACGCCTCGAACATCCGCACGAGCCCTTCGAAGGTGTGGTGCTGATCCTCAGAGATGGTGAACCACCAGAGGCGTTGGCGCGGCCAGCACGAGATCGCCCCGAAGCAGCGCAACGGATGGTCCCAGCCCCACCCACGGGCGACGTCATCGAGGTTGCAGAAGTCGAACTGATCTTCCTCGCCGGGATCGGTGTGGATCGGCACCGACACCGCGGCGGCTGGTCGGAACCGTGGACCCCGAACGGCCCGGACGGCACGCACCACCGTCGGATACGAACCGTCGAACCCCTCAGCACGCAGCCTGTGATGCACCGACACGGCCAACAGCCGCGGGTAGGTGCCCAGCAACGTCTCGATCCGCGTTCGCCACGCCGCGGTCAGCGTGCGCCGCTCGTCGGGCACGTCGACCTTGACCGGCGGGCCGTGCTTGAGCCACTTGCGGATCGTGGCCGGATGGAACCCGGTCACCTCGGCGATCTCGACGGCTGTCCAGCCCTCGAGCTTGAGTCCGTGTACGTCCACGTACTCCTCCTGGTTCATCATGAGCCCGGCGGTCCCTTCAGTTGTCGTGCTTGGTCGCTCGACACGCTGGAGGGGCCGCCACACCCAGGTGGTGGATGGTGATCAGACCAGGAGGACCCTGATCACCCGACGCGAATTCGCGTGATCGCCAAACGCGACTTCCAGTGATCGCTCACACTGCCCGCCAGGATGACTCACGACCGGGCGCAGCGGCGCCGAGCGCAGCTTCCAA
>DASUYL010000134.1:0-15876 GCA_036377395.1 Jiangellaceae bacterium | reverse complement strand
CGGGTGGCGCTGGCCGACGCGACGGGGGAGCCGGACAAGGAGGCCACGACGCTGCTCGCCGAGGTCCAGCGCCTGCACGAGCAGAACCCGATGCTGGGCATGCGCGGCGTCCGTCTGGGGCTGGTCGTGCCCGGCCTGTTCGATCTGCAGGTGCGGGCGATCGCCGAGGCGGCGGCTGCGTTGCGCGAGCGCGGCCTCGACCCGCAGCCGGAGATCATGGTCCCGCTGGTCGCAGCCGTCCAGGAGCTGGAGGCGATTCGCGAGTCGGCCGCCGCGACGGTGGCCAGGGTCGCCGGGGAGACCGGCGTCGACCTGTCCTTCCTCATCGGCACGATGATCGAACTGCCGCGGGCCTGCATGACGGCCGGGCAGATCGCCGAGGCTGCGGAGTTTTTCTCCTTCGGCACCAACGACCTGACCCAGACCACGTGGGGCTTCTCCCGCGACGACGTCGAGGCGGCGTTCTTCCCGGCCTACCTGGACCGGGGCATCTTCGGCATCTCACCGTTCGAGTCCCTCGACGTCGACGGTGTCGGCCGATTGGTGTCCATCGCGACGACGGAGGGCCGGAAGGCGCGCCCCAATCTCAAGGTCGGCATCTGCGGAGAGCACGGCGGAGACCCCGACTCGGTGCACTTCTTCGACTCGATCGGGCTGGACTACGTCTCCTGCTCGCCGTTCCGGGTGCCGATCGCACGGCTCGAGGCTGGTCGCGCAGCGGTCGCGGCCGACCGGTCGGGAGACAGCGACACCCGCTGAAGCCTGGCCCCGACCCGGCGCGCGGACTCGGTCGCTGGCCCCGCCGGGGCGGGACGGGACCGGCCAGCTACGGTTTCGGGGTGTCCGAGGTCGACGTCCGTCCGCGCCTGAGCCGGAGGACCGTCGTGCGCCGCGTGCTGATCGGCGCGGTGCTGATCGTGCTGCTGTGGGTGGCCTCGGTGCCGGTGCGGATCTGGTGGGACGCCCGCCAGGAGGATCACCGGGTTTCCGACGCGATCGTCGTCCTCGGGGCGGCGCAGTACGGTGGGCGGCCGTCACCGGTTCTCGAGGCCCGGCTGCGCAAGGCGCAGACCCTGTGGCAGGACGGCGTGGCACCTGTCGTCGTCACCGTCGGCGGCGGTGCGCCGGGAGACGACACGACCGAGGCGGAGGCGGGTCGGGACTGGCTGACCGCCAATGGGCTGCCGACCGAGGCCGTCGTCGCCGTCGCCGAAGGCAACAACACCCAGAACAGCCTCGAGGCCGTGGGTGAGGTCTTCGACGACGAGGGGTGGGCAACCGCGGTGCTGGTCACCGATCCGTGGCACACGTTCCGGTCCAAAGCGCTGGCCGATGCGGCTGGAATCGACGCCGTGGCGGCGCCGGCCCGCTCGGGTCCGGCGGTCCAGACTCGCGAGACGCAGCTGCGATACATCGTCCGGGAGTCGCTGGCGTACTACCGCTGGCGGCTGACCGGCGAGTCCGGTCAGGGCGCCTTCGACGCCTTCTGAGCCGGCCGCACGCGGTCGTCTAGCCTCGGCGTCGATGAGCGGATACGAGGACAGCGACCGGGAACGGTGGGCGCCGGAGCCACCCAAGCGGTCGAGCCGGACCGCCTTCGAGCGCGACCGTGCCCGCGTGCTGCACTCCGCGTCGCTGCGCCGGCTGGCGGCCAAGACCCAGGTGGTCGCGCCCGGCACCGACGACTTCGTGCGCAACCGACTGACCCACTCGCTCGAGGTGGCGCAGGTCGGCCGCGAGCTCGGCAAGGCCCTCGGCTGCGACCCCGACGTCGTCGACACCGCGTGCCTCGCCCACGACCTCGGGCACCCGCCGTTCGGCCACAACGGCGAGGCGGCGCTGGACGAGATCGCCACGGCCATCGGCGGCTTCGAGGGCAACGCCCAGACGCTGCGGGTGCTGACCCGGCTGGAGGCCAAGGCGGCACACCCGGACGGGCGCACGGCGGGCCTCAACCTCACCCGGGCGAGCCTCGACGCGTCCACCAAGTACCCCTGGCCCCGGACCGAGAGCGCCGGCAAGTTCGGCGTCTACGCCGACGACGGCGAGGTGTTCGGGTGGCTGCGCGAGGGGGCGCCGGCCAGCCGGAGGCGCTGCCTGGAGGCGCAGGTCATGGACTTCGCCGACGACGTCGCCTACAGCGTCCACGACGTCGAGGACGCCATCGTGGCCGAGCGGATCGGTGAGAACACCGTGTTGTCGGACCGGGTCGAGCGGGACAAGGTCGCCACCCTGACCTGCGACTGGTACCTGCCGGGCGCGTCGCCGGCGGAGGTGCTCGCCGCGATGGACCGCCTGCGTGCGCTGCCCTGCTGGGTCGACGCGTACGACGGACGCCGCAGCATGCTGGCCGCCCTCAAGGACATGACCAGCCAGCTCATCGGTCGCTTCTGCGCCGCGGCGCAGGAGACCACGCATGCGGCGTACGGGAGGGGGCGGTTGACCCGCTACGCCGCCGATCTGGAGATCCCGGCGGGAACGCGGGCGGAGGTGGCCGTCCTCAAGGGGCTGGCCGCCGTGTACGTGATGAACGCCGAGGACCGCGCGCCGGTCTACGTGCATCAGCGCGAGCTGCTGCACGAGCTCGTCACCCTGATGTACGACCGGGCCCCGGCCAGCCTCGAGCCGTCGTTCCGCGCCGACTGGTCTGACGCCTGTGATGACGGGGCACGGCTGCGTGTGGTGGTCGACCAGGTGGCGTCGCTGACCGACGTGTCGGCACAGGCGCGCCACGCTCGCCTGGTCGGACGCTGAGCCGATTGGCTGCAGAGGATGCACACGACGGTTGACAGGCCGGCCGGCGACGGGTGGGGTGGCGCAATGGCTTACGTGATCGTCGGAGGCGGACTCGCCGGCGCCAAGGCCGCCGAGACCCTGCGCGAGGAGGGCTTCGACGGGTCGGTCGTCCTCGTCTCGGCGGAGATGGAGGCACCGTACGAACGGCCACCGCTGTCGAAGGGTTACCTGCTGGGCAACGACGAGCGCGACTCGGCGTTCGTCCACCCGGAGCCCTGGTACGCCGAGCACGACGTGGACCTGCGCCTCGGTACCCGCGCCAAAGCGATCGATCCGGCGGCCCACCAGGTCGAGCTGGACGGCGGAGAGCGGCTGGCCTACGACCGGCTGCTGCTGGCCACCGGCTCGGTGCCGAGACGTCTCGACGTGCCCGGTGCCGATCTCGACGGCGTGCTGTATCTGCGGGAGCTTCCCGACGCGGACCGGATCCGGTCCGTCCTGCGAGAGGGCAGCCGGATCGTCGTCGTCGGTGCGGGCTGGATCGGGCTCGAGGTCGCGTCGGCCGCCCGTCACCACGGCGCCGAGGTCGCCGTCCTCGAGGTCGCCGACCTGCCGCTGCAGCGGGTGCTCGGCGACGAGGTGGCGGCGGTGTTCGCCGACCTGCACCGCGAGCACGGCGTGGACCTCAAGCTCGGCACCGGCATTGCGGAGATGCGCGGGGCCGGCGGTCGGGTGTCGAGTGCGGTCACGTCGGCCGGCGACGAGCTCGAGGCCGACGCGGTGGTCGTGGGCGTCGGGATCCGGCCGGCGATCGAGCTTGCCGAGGACGCGGGCCTGGTCATCGACGACGGCGTCGCGGTCGACGCCGGCCTGCGAACGTCTGCCGCGGATGTGTACGCCGCGGGCGACGTGGCCGCGGTCGACCACCCGCTGCTCGGCATGCGGGTACGGGTAGAGCACTGGGCCAACGCGCTGAACGGAGGACCGGCGGCGGCGCGGTCGATGCTGGGCCAGGACGTCTCCTACGACGACCTGCCGTTCTTCTTCACCGACCAGTACGACCTGGGCATGGAGTACGTCGGCCACGCACCGCCGGATTCCTACGACCGCGTGGTTATCCGGGGCGATCTCGCCGCGCGGGAGTTCCAGGCGTTCTGGCTCCACGAGAGCCGGGCGATCGCGGCTATGCACGTCAACATGTGGGACGAGGGCATCGACCCGCTGAAGGGGCTGGTCGCGTCCGGCCGAGCCCTCGACGCCGACCGGCTGGCGAATCCGGAGATCTCCCTCGACGAGGTGTGACGCGCTCGCGCTGCGTGGGCTCGGCGGACGTCGTCGTCCGTAACTCGATATTCGATAGCACTCAAGGAGATGTTCCGGGATCGGCCGGCCCCTTCGCCTCGGACCGCGACCTCGCTGTCCTGGAGAGCCGGACAAGAGCACGGCTGAGAAGACCTGAAGGCGTTTGAACCGACGCATGGCTCAGGGAGTCAGCACCGGACAACGTTGGCCGTTCGCACCGGCCAACCGCCCGTCCAGCGTGAGCACGGAGGCATCCAAGAACTCAGCGAGCGCCATGTAGGAGGCATCGAAGATCGTCATTGATCCCCGCAACTCCCAGGCGCGGTCTGAGATGACGGCGTAGGGCCACAGCTGAAGCGGCAGCGCCAGCAGGTCGTTGTGCGCGAGGGTGGCTTCGACGGGCTCGAGGTCCCCCCTGAGCTGTTGGCGGCGCAGCACATCAGCTGTCTCAAACAGCGCCAACTCGGGAGCCGCGATCTGCGCCGAGCCGACGGTGTTGGCCACCCAGTCGCCATTGCCACCAGCGTCGACCAGCAACGCGATGAGTGCTGAGGCGTCGAGTACCAGGGAGCCTGTCACCGGCGCTCGGCATCGCGATCGGCAAGTATGGCCGCGGCATCGACCGTGCGGCCTGCGGCCTTTGCGCGTGCTCGCGCTGCGGCGACGGCTGCCTCGACACTGGGACGGGCAGCGAGCTCAGCGAGTGCTGCAGCTAGGTACTCCTGTAATGAGCGACCGGAGCGAGCGGCCCTTGCAGCGAGTTCGTTGCGAACATCGTCGGGGACATCGCGGATGGTGATGGCAGGCATGACTGCATAGTAGCAGCAATGCAGTCACATTAGCAGAAGTCGATGCGCCTGGCCCACCGGAGCGTGTCGGGTGCCCGAATCGTCCGGATCGGGCAGCGGGTCGCTGTGCCATGCGGAGCGATTCCGGGCGGTCGTAGACTCCGTGCGTGCCGGGACGGATCCGCGACGCGGACATTGCAGCGGTCCGTGAGCGGGCCCGGATCGAGCAGATCGTGGCCGAGTACGTGTCGCTGCGAAATGCCGGCGGCGGCTCGTTGAAGGGCCTGTGCCCGTTCCACGACGAGAAGTCGCCGTCGTTCCACATCACCCCTGCTCGGGGCATGTTCTTCTGCTTCGGATGTCACGAGGGCGGCGACGTCATCTCGTTCGTGCAGAAGATCGACCAGTTGTCGTTCACCGAAGCGGTCGAGCGCCTGGCCGACAAGGTCGGCCTGCAACTGCGGTACGAGGAGGCCCGCGCCGGTAGCGCCCCGCAGACGCATCGCGAGCAGCGCACGCGCCTGGTCGAGGCGCACCGGGCGGCGGCGCTGTACTACGCCGGCCAGCTGGCCGAGTCCCCGGAGGCCGTGCCGGGACGCCGGTTCCTCGACGAGCGTGGCTTCGATCGTGACGCGGCCGGCCGCTTCGGTGTCGGGTACGCACCGCGCGCAGGCGACCTCTTGCGCAAGCACCTGCGCCAGCAGGGATTCACCGACGAGGAGCTGGTCGGCTCCGGTCTGGTGGCCCAGGGACGCGGCGCGCCCTACGACCGGTTCCGGGGCCGGCTGGTCTGGCCGATCCACGACCTGCTCGGCGACGTCGTCGGGTTCGGTGCCCGCCGGCTCTACGACGACGACCGCATCGAGGCCAAGTACCTCAACACTCCGGAGACCCCGATCTACAAGAAGAGTCATGTCCTTTACGGCGTCGACCTGGCCAAGAAGGAGATCGCCCGGCGTTCGCAGGCCGTCGTCGTCGAGGGCTACACCGACGTCATGGCCTGCCATCTCGCCGGCGTCGAGACCGCTGTCGCCACCTGCGGTACGTCGTTCGGCGAGGACCACGCCCGTGTCCTACGCCGGCTGCTCCGCGACCAGGACGAGTTCCGGGGCGAGATCATCTTCACCTTCGACGGCGACGCGGCGGGTCAGAAGGCGGCGATGCGCGCGTTCGAGGGCGACCAGCGTTTCGTCGGGCAGACCTTCGTCGCCATCGAACCCGGCGGCCTCGATCCGTGTGAGCTGCGGCAGCGGTCCGGCGACGTCGCAGTACGCGAGCTGGTGGCACGCCGGCAGCCGTTGTTCCACTTCGCGATCCGCACTGTGCTGGCCGAGTTCGACCTCGACAGCCCGGAGGGCCGCACACGTGCCCTCGACCGCACCATCCCGGTGGTTGCGCAGATCCGCGATCATGCCCTGCGCGACGAGTACGCCCGCAAGCTGTCCGGATGGGTGGGGGCGCCGGACGAGCTCGCCGTCGTCCGGCGGGTTCGCGCGCTGGCCGGGGCGCCGGACCGCGGGCGCCTCCGGGGCCCCGCACATCCGCCCGACCCGGGCCAACAGTCGCTCGGCATCCCCGTGCACGGCGACGTCGATCCGCAGACGCTGGGCCTCGAACGTGACGTCCTCCGGGTCGCCGTCCAGCGACCGGCGTTGGCCGGTCCGGCCTTCGACGACCTCGACCCGGAGGCCTTCCTCTCGCCTGCCTACCGAGCCTTGCGTGAAGCCGTCGGCAAGGCAGGCGGGTGTGCCACCCAGCCCGGAGGCCCGGCGTGGGTCGACGCGCTCGTGGCGGCCGCGTCCGACGACGCGACCCGCAATCTCGTCGCCGAACTGTCCGTCGAGCCGGCGCCGACCGACGAGGCCTCGCTGCCGCGTTATGTCGAATCCGTCGTGCTGCGGATGCACGAGGTGTGGGTCTCCCGGAAGTTGGTGACCCTCAAGGCCCGCCTCCAACGGACGGACCCCTCGGAGCAGACCGGCGCATACAACCGGCTCTTCGGCGAGCTCATGGCGCTGGAGAAGCAGCGTCGTGACCTGCGGGAACGAGGGCTCGGGAACGGTGCCTGACGACCGCGGAGGACGAGCCTCCCCGGCCTTCGGCACCGAAACCATGGCACGATCTGTTCTGTGCGACACACGCTCGCCGGCCGGCCGGAGACGTTGACGCAGGCGAAGGTGCTCAAGACCCTGCGCGACGAGGGACCGCTGTCGCGGGTCGAGCTCGCCGACCGGCTCGGCGTGTCCCGGACCACCATGGCCAGCGAGGTCGCCCGGTTGGCCGAGTTGGGCCTCGCGGAGGGCGTCGGTCCGGCTGCCTCCCGCGGTGGGAGGCGCTCGACGCTGGTCGACCTGTCCTCCGAGGTGCGCTTCGTCGGCATCGCGATCGGGGCCACGGCCATGTCGGTGGCGGTCACCGACGGTCGGCTCACGGTGCTCGGGCAGCGCTACGTCGACATGGACGTCCGGCTCGGCCCGGAGCACGTGCTGGCCACGTCGTTGGAGCTGACCCGCAAGGTGCTCGCCGAGCAGGGCGTGGACCGCCCGTCCGGGGTGGGTATCGGCGTGCCCGGTCCGGTGGACTTCCACAGCGGAATGCCGGTTTCACCGCCGATCATGCCCGGCTGGGACGGGTATCCGGTGCGCGACACCATCGCCAGAGAGCTCGGGTGTCCGGCACTGCTCGACAACGACGTCAACGTCATGGCCCTGGGTGAGCAGCACTCGGGTGTCGCAAAGTCCGCCCGGGACTTCCTGTTCGTCAAGATCGGCACCGGAATCGGGTGTGGGATCGTCGTCGACGGGCAGCTCTACCGCGGGGTCGACGGGTGTGCGGGTGACATCGGCCACATCCGGGTGGAGGAGTTCGGGCCGACGTGTGCGTGCGGCAACACCGGCTGCCTGGAGGCGTTCTTCGGCGGGTCCGCACTCGCGCGCGACGCACTGGCAGCGGCGCGCAGTCACCGCTCACCGGTGCTGGCTGCGCTGCTCGCCGAGAAGGGCGAGTTGACCGCCGTCGACGTCGCCGGTGCCGTCGCCCAGGGCGACCCGCACGCCGTTCAGATGATCCGCGACGGCGGCCACCGAGTGGGCTGGGTGCTCGCCAGCCTGGTGTCCTTCTTCAACCCCGGCCTCATCGTCATCGGCGGCCGGGTGGCCCGGCTGGGGCATCCGCTGCTGGCCGAGATCCGGGGTGTCGTGTACCGGCGATCGCTGCCGCTGGCCACCGGCAACCTGCCCGTGGTGCTCAGCGAGATGGGTGACGACGCCGGCGTCGTGGGTGCTGCGGCGTTGATCAGCGACGCGGTGTTCGCCGCCCAATAGGCAGCCCGCCCGGAGGCCTTCGCCGGGCGGGCTGGCTCAGTCGGCAGGGAGCGTCAGCCGCGCAGCGCCAACATGTTGTCAGCACTGATCGCGGCGTGCCGCAGCGACTGTCCTGGATCGGCGCTACCGCCGGGTGCGTTGTCCTGCTCGTAGTTCGGGTTGTGGTATCCCCGGGCACCCATGTCCGAGAAGAACGTCTCGAAGTCGATGTCGCTTCGCGGATCGCCGAACGGGATGATGTTGTACCCGTTCCCGACGCCGGGCGGCTGGTCGGTTCGGTCGCCGTCCTTGGCGTGGAAGAGGGCATAACGCATCGTCTGCCGGGCGACCTGGTCGAGCGGGTCGAAGATGTCCTCGACGCGGTTGCCGTCCCAGTCGTAGCGCCAGCGCCACTGGTGCTGGGCGACGTGTGCCCAGTAGATGTCCATCTCGAGCACGCAGAGGTCCGGATCGGTGACGTCGATGTAGTGCTGCATGAGGCGCTTGCCGGACTCCCCGCGGACGACGGTCGGCTCGATCGGCGCACCGGTCACACGATCTTCCGTGACGGTGACCATCGGCCCGTCCTGAAGGAAGTTGTAGGCAGGCGAGTGGTTGTGCGGGTAGAGATGGATCCCCCACTGCAGGCTGAGGACGTTGAGGGCCTCCCATTTCTCGCCGGCCACCGTCCACGGCTCGATGTTCCGGTTGTTGGCGCTCGTCGGATCGTTGCCGGTACCCATGAAGGGCATGCCGAGGATGGAGGCGAATTCGAGCTCGGTCTGGTAGCGCTCGTAGTCGTTGGTCGACATACCGCCGCCAGGGCTGCTGGGGCCGGGCCACGTGTTCGGGATGAAGCCGTGGTTGCCGATCGCCTCGAGGTCGAACTCGTCCAGGAAGCCGCGCAGGGTCTGTCCATAGGCGAGGTACGCGGCGCGCGATTCCGGGGTCGTCACGCCACCCGGCGCCGGGTTTGGTGCACCTCCACCGGGGTTGGCGGCATTCTGGCCATAGCCGGCGAACTCGATCTGCTTGTAGCCGAGGTTCGCGAGGTACTCCAGCAGCTCGCGCCAACCACCCGGCAGCGGCACGAGCGGACCGAGGTCCGTCGGGTCCTCCGGGAAGTTCGGCCCGCCGAGGAAGCCCATCGTCGGCGACACGCCCAGCGCCGCACTGGCCGCGATGCCGACCCTCGAGGGGACGTCACGCTGGGTGAACGTGATCGTGCCCATCTTGCCGCGCGGGATGAGTAGGCCGCTGCCCGCCTGCGCCGCCTGTGCCGCGAATGCCGATGTCGGGCCGAGCGGCGCGGCGGCCGCTGCGGCTGCACCGGCCACCACGCCGAGAAAGCGTCGCCGGTTCAGTGTGTTGGGTGCACTCATTGTCTGTCCTCTCTGGCCGACCGAGGAGCGGGCGGCCGGTGCCTTCGGCTGCGAACTCCTCGATTGGCACGGTGGTGACGCGGGCTACGGACCTGCGATTCCCTGACCGCCGAACTCGGCCCAGTTGAGGTTGAAGAGGTTGTTCCCGGTCTGGCCACCCGGGATCGACCGGAACACCAGGTAGACCTTGTGCAGGCCGCCAGGATCGGCGACCGGGACGGTCTGGCTCTGCCAGGTTGTGGTGTTACCGGTCGACGTGAGCGTGACCGAGGTGAGGATCGGCCCGTCGACGGCGTCGAGCCGGACGTCGACGGCTGCCATCGGGTTTCCGGCCGCGACCTGTGTCGACGTGCTCGCCACCCGGAAGCTCAGCGAGTCGGTGCTCTGCAGGTTGAACGGCCCGTTGAGCGCGATCCAGTCACCGTTGCTCAGGCTGCCGCGGTGCTGTCCGCCGCCGTCGGGGTCGTTGGTCGTCTGCACGTTGGTCCCCTGTTGTTCGAGGACGAACTCGACCTCCTGCCGCTTCTGGCGGACGTTGGCCTGGTCGACAGTGGTCAGTGCAGGCACGCCACCCGCGCCGCCGAGGTCCGTGTACGAGGCGCTGATCACACCCCACACGTTGCCACCGTGTGAGACGTCGTCGGCGATCGTGGACAGCACACCGGAGCAGCCGCTGACCGAGTCCTCCGCGTGCCCGTGCTCGTCGTGAGCGAGGACGAAGGTCACCTCGACCCGGTTGCAGTCGATCGGCCCGTCCTCAGGGTCACTGACGGTCACGGAGAACGGGATGGTGTCGCCGAAGGCGAACAGGCCACCCTCGACCGGTGTCTCGATGCTGACGTTCGGTGCCGTGTTACCGACCGTGATCGTGGTGTTGGCACCGGCGCTCTTGCCGCTCGAGTCGTAGACAGTCAGCCGTGCCGTGTACTGGCCCAGCGTCGTGTAGGTGAACACCGGGCTTGGGTCGATCGAGTCGACCGTGCCGTCACCGTCGAAATCCCACTCGAACCGGATCGAGTCACCCGGGTCGGGATCTCTCGATCCCTCGCTGGAGAACTGGACGGTCAACGGGGCCGGCCCGTTCGTCGGGGTGGCCGACAGGACCGCGATCGGGGCGCGCTGTCCCTTGACGTAGTCCCAGCGGTACATGCCCGCGTCGTTGTTGATGTTGAAGAAGCCGTCGCCATAGGTGAGCAGGTAGAAGTGGCCGTCCGCATCGAACTGCATGTCCATCGGGTTGTCGCACTCGAACCCGGCACGGGCCGATGCCGGCGTTCCCACGCCACCGCAGGCCAGCAGTTCGTTGATCTTGAAGACGCGGTTCTCCGAGTCCAGCCGGATCTCCCGCAGCATGTCTCGGGTGAACTCGCCGAAGAAGATCGAACCGTCGTAGTACGGCGGGAACTTGGTCGGGTCCGGGTTGTCGGCGTCGTAGTGGTACATCGTGGCACCGTGCGGCCCGACTCCACCGGTGGCGAACTCCGGGAACAGTCGCGGACAGTTCGTGGCGCCCGACCCGTTGTAGTACTCGAAGCACGGCGTACCGAGGGGGTTGACCGCCCGGTTCTCGGGCGTGAACGAGTACCAGACCTCGGAATCGGTGACCGGTGGGCTGTGCTCGAGCCCGGGCTCGACCGTCGGGCCGCCCTCGAGATTCCATCGCGAGTTGTTCTGCGGACCCTGTTCGGGGTTGTCGCATTCGTGCACCTGCGGCGGGTCGTCAAGCGGCTGGGACGTGACGAAGTTCCACCGGTAGTAGGGCAGGTCGGTCTTGTAGCAGAGGGGCCAGCCGTAATTCGACGGCTCGCGAACGACCATGACCCGTCCCGTGCCCGCGGGACCACGGAAGTTCTGCGGGGTCTGCGAGTCCGGCGAGTAGTCGGTGATGTACGCGACGTCGTTCTGGTCGACCTGGATTCGGAACGGGTTCCGGAAGCCCATCGCGTAGATCTCCGGTCGAGTCTGCTCCGTGCCGACCGTGAACAGGTTCCCGGTCGGGACCGTGTAGGCGCCGCCGAAGTCGTTCGCCTCGTCCGCCGTGATGTCGCCGGCGTTGACCGTGATCCGCAGGATCTTGCCCCGCAGGTCGTTCGTGTTCAGCGACGAGCGCCACGCGTCGACATGCGGCGCGTTGTACAGCCCGGTCGCGGTCAGCTGGTCGTTGAAGGGACCGAAGCCCCCGGAACCGCCGCCGCCGGCCGGTGTGTCGTCACCGGTGACGAGCCACAGGTTGCCGTCCGTGTCGAAGTCGATGTCGCCGGCGACGTGGCAGCATGCTCCGCGGTTGACCGGAACCCTCAGGATCTCCTGCTCGGAGGCGAGGTCGAGGTGCGCGGGCGTCGATTCCGTGGCCTCGACGAACGTGAACCGCGAGAGCTGGAAGTAGCCGACGTACGGGTCCCAGACCGTCGGGTCCACGCCGGTGTTGGGTGCCGCCGCCGCGGGCGTCGTCTGGGTGACGACCTCGCCGGTGGACAGCGTGACGTCCTTGACCGTCGGCGGTGCGTAGTAGAGGTACACCCACTTGTTGGTCGCGAAGTCGTTGTCGATGGCGGGCCCGTACATCCCGTCCTCGCTGTGGGTGTACACCGGGATCTCCGCCAGCAGCGTCGTCTGGTTGAGCTCGGAGTCGTGCAGTCGGACTCCACCGCGCCGGTCGGTCTGGATGACCCGGCCGTCGGGGAGCACGTCGAAGCCGATCGGCTCACTCAGGTTGGGGGGCGCGGAGACCTTCGTCTGCTGGTAGTTCGCTAGCACCGTCGCGCCGCAGTCGCTGTAGGCGGGATCTGACTGGCCCGCCGCCCATTCGATCGCCCCACCGAGGTGGGATCGGAGATCGCTCTCGCCGAAGCTGGTGGCCGTGTTGCCGAGCGCGGTGTAGAACGAACGGCCGCCCTGCCAGTCCTTGCACCACGCGACCGGGTGGTCGAAGCCCATCGTGCCGCCGGTGATGCCGGTGAGCCGACCGCCCCACGGCTGGACCTCGAAGGACCCGAGGTCGTCGACGAGTTCGACGACCGTGGCGAGAACGTGGCTCTCACCGCGGACGTTCGACTCGAAGTTGTACCAGGCGTCGGTCCGGGTCCAGTACTCCGGCAGGTCCTTGGATGCATCGTGGACCCGGTCGGCGACCTTGATCGTCCCCGCCTGGACCTCGGTCTTGCTCGAGGCCCGAGTGCCGAGGATTTCGGTGAGGAAGTCCCACTCGGGCTCGGTCTCGATCGCCGAGCCGATCCCGACGAAGCCGCCGCCGTTGCGGAAGTAGCGCTCGAACGCGTCCTTCTGAGACGTGTCGAGCAGGTCGCCAGTGGTGTTGAGGAACACGACGGCGCGGAAGCGGCTGAGCTGATGGTCGACGAAGCGCATCGGGTCATCGGTCGTTTCGACCGCGAAGTTGTGTTCCTTGCCGAGCTGTTGGAGAGCCCTGAAACCGGCCTGTGTCGTGGCTGACTTCTCGTCCTGTCCACCCCAGAAGACCAGGACGCGGTAGTCAGGCGGCGCCGCCGAAGCGACGCCGGTGGGTACGAGCGGGACGGCTAGGGCGACCGCGCTGGCCAGCATGAGGAGTCGGCGAGGAGACTGACGCATGGTGTCCTCCAAGGCGCTGTGCCTGTCGCGCGGCCACCGAAACTCGGTGCGCAACTCGGACATGCTGGTGGTGAGCGTAGAAGGCTTTAGCCGGGTGAGCTAGAGATTTCGACGATATTTCTCGGACTTTGCACTATCGACGTGGAAAGATTTTGGGCGATACGTGTGGACTTGTCAGCACCCGACGACGATCAGGAAGGATCGGGACCATGCCTACGGTTGCCGGAGTGGACTCGTCGACCCAGGCCTGCAAGGTCGTCGTCTGTGATGCCGACAGCGGAGTCGTGCTCCGGACCGGTCGGGCCCCGCATCCTGACGGCACCGAGGTGGACCCCCGGCACTGGTGGTCGGCACTCCGGCGAGCGGCCGACGGCGTCGTCGATGGCGTGGCGGCGATCTCGGTGGCTGCGCAGCAACACGGCCTGGTGGCCATGGACGACTCCGGCGAGGTGGTTCGACCGGCGCTGCTGTGGAACGACACGAGATCGGCCGGTGCGGCCGGCCAGCTGATCGACGAGTTGGGCGGACCACGGGCCTGGGCCGAGGCTGTCGGGCTGGTTCCGGTGGCGAGCTTCACCGTGACCAAGCTGCGCTGGCTGGCCACGCACGAGTCCGACGTCGCCGCCCGGGTGGCCCGCGTGCTGCTGCCCCACGACTGGCTGACCTGGCGGCTGGCTGGTGAGGGAGAGCCCACCACCGACCGGGGGGACGCCTCGGGTACGGGTTACTGGTCGGCCGCGGAAGGCAGGTATCGCACCGACCTCCTCGAGTTGGCGTTCGGAACCGCTGTCGGCGTGCCCCGAGTCGCAGCGCCCGCAGAATCGGTCGGTGTCGTGGCGGACTTCTCCATCGGCGCTGCTGGCGCAGCCGTGGCCGTGGGCACCGGTGACAACATGAGCGCGGCCCTGGGCCTGGGGGTTCAACCGGGCGACGTGGTCGTGTCGCTGGGAACGAGCGGCACCGTCTTCGCGGTTGCGAACGCGCCCTCCACCGACGCGACAGGTCTCGTCGCCGGGTTCGCCGACGCCACGGGTCGGTTCCTACCGCTGGTGTGCACGCTCAACGCCGGCCGGGTGCTCACGTCGACGGCAACGATGCTCGGAACCGACCTGGCCGGCCTGGATCGACTGGCAATGGACGCACCGCCCGGAGCCGGCGGGCTGGTCCTGCTGCCGTATCTCGATGGTGAGCGAACGCCCGATCTGCCCGACGCCACCGGATCGCTGGTGGGTATGACGCGAGCCGCGATGACCCCGGCCAACCTGGCTCGCGCGTCGGTCGAGGGCATGCTGTGTGGCCTTGCGGACGGCGTCGACGCGCTGGTGGCGCAGGGGATTCCGCTCCGACGAGTGCTGCTGATCGGCGGCGCTGCGCAGTCCGCCGCCGTCCGGGTGGTGGCGCCGATGGTGTTCGGCGTCCCGATCGTCGTACCGACACCCGGTGAGTACGTGGCGCAGGGAGCGGCACGACAGGCAGCCTGGGCGCTCAGCGGCGAGCCGGCGCCACCGGCCTGGACGCCGCCGGTCGATCCCGAGGTGGACGACGTCGCTGCTGCCGACGTCGAACGCGGGCGCGAGGTGCGCGCCCAGTACCGGCATTGGCGCGACTTTGTCCACAAAGTACGTGAAGTCCAGCACTGACGGGTCCAGGCCCTGGCGGCGAAGCACATAACGATCTGGTCACGGCGCACCATGCATCACTCCTGGGAGCAGTGGGCACCGCGCTTCCGGTGATCTCCGGCGTACGGCGGGATTCTCGGCAAACGCGCAGCTAGAGGATGCTGTGCCGGTCGAATTGAACAGTTCGTTGAGGCGGCCCGTGGATCGGTGACAGGGACCGTGCCGTGGCGGCCAAACAAAGAAGGCCAGGTCGCAACCCTTGACCATCTCTGGGTCCATTCTTAGTTTGTTGGTCCAACCGACGAACACGAGGACCTCAGGTCACATGCGTTCACGGAGCGTGACCGGACGTGGGCGGAAGGGAGCCGTCGTTGAGCGACGCGCAGGCCTCCGACCGCAGCGCGGCCCCAGCCGACCAGGTGTCCCTGCGCCGTCACAACCTCGCCGTCGTACTGCGGAACCTGCGTGATGCCGGTCCGCGCTCGCGGGCGCGCATCGCCACGGACACGGGGCTCAGCAAGGCCACCGTGTCCAGCCTGGTGGCCGAGTTGGCCGAGGTGGATCTGGTGCGCGACGGCGAGGTGGAGCGCGCCGGCGGGATCGGACGTCCGGGACAGGCGATCGAGCTCCACGGCCGGGTCTGTGGCCTCGGCGCCGAGGTCAACGTCGATCACCTGGCCGTCCTCGTCCTCGACCTGCGCGGCGAACAGGTTCTCTACCGCCGGATACCCTTCGATGTTCCGGTGGCCGGAGTCGAGCGGACACTGGATGAACTCGCGAGCTCGGTCGAGGCTGCGATCACGGAGGCGAGTCGCGAAGGGCACGACGTCGCCGGCATCACGGTTGCGGTTCCCGGGCTGGTCGAGGCCGTTCCCGGGGTCCTCCGCTATGACCCGAATCTCGGCTGGCGCGAGGTCCGGATCGCCGACGAGCTCGCCGAGCGGTGGACCCAGTCGGAGACGCCGGAACCGACGCGCGGTCGAGGCGCCGGCCGCGCCCGGTCGCGGCGTGGTGTGCTGATCCGAGTCGACAACTACGCCAACCTCTGCGCTCTCGCCGAGCACGTGATGGGGGCATCGGCCGGCGCATCCGATCTCGTGTACCTCAACGGCGACTTCGGCGTCGGTGCGGGAGTCATCAGCGACGGCCGGCTGCTGCG
>DASUYL010000133.1:0-2519 GCA_036377395.1 Jiangellaceae bacterium | reverse complement strand
GCGCCTCGACACGGCAAGCCGGATCGGACGACGCTGCGCAAGCTCAAGTGGCGGCGGCGCCGATGGCGTGGATGATGGTGGACACGGCGGCGTTCGTCCCGCCGGGGCCCCGTTCCGGAGCCTGCAGCAAGTCCGGAACGGGGTCACATTCCTCATTCGTCCGACGGGCAGAATCACCTGCGAACCACTGGCAGAGTTCCGATGAGGGGACTAGCGTCCGCGCCGTGTCGAAGCACCGGCGGGGCGGAACCGGAAGGGTCGCGTCGGCACCGGGCCGGGGCTCGACGGACCAGCCGATCGCCGGAACCTCGATCGTCGAGGTGGCGGTCTACGGGGTGTTCGCGGCGGCGATCGCCGGTGCCGTTCTGATCGCCGGCGGTCACCCGCGCTGGGTCGCCGGAGCGGTGGTCCTCGGCGCGATCGTGCTGGTGGTCGTGCTGATGCTCGCAGCACCGAGGGCAGCGCAACACCCTGCGCCGTCCACAGCAGGTCGTCGCGGCCGGCGCCGACGGCGCTGAGGCACCATAAAGTTGCACTGTGAACAGTGACCGGCTCGTCTGGATCGACTGCGAGATGACGGGGCTCGATCTCGCCCGCGACGCGCTGGTCGAGGTCGCCGTGCTGGTCACCGACAGCGAGCTCGACGTGCTCGGCGAGGGGGTCGACCTCGTCATCCGGCCGCCCGACGAGGCGGTCGCGCAGATGCACGACGTCGTCCGGCAGATGCACACGGCGAGCGGTCTGATCGACGAGTTCGCCATCGGGGTCACGCTCGAGCACGCCAACGCGGTCGTGCTCGACTACCTGCGTGAGTACGTTCCCGAGCCGGCGAAGACGCCGCTCGCGGGCAACACGGTCCACATGGACCGCCTTTTCCTCGCTCGGGACCTGCCCGAGGTCGAGGCGTGGCTGCACTACCGCAACGTCGACGTCTCGTCGATCAAGGAGCTGGTCCGGCGCTGGTATCCGCGGGTCTACTACGCCAGCCCCGGCAAGACCGGCAACCACCGCGCGCTCGGCGACATCCGCGACTCCATCGACGAGTTGCGCTACTACCGCCGCACGGTGTTCGTGCCTCTTCCCGGACCCGACAGCGCGGCGTCCCGGGAGGCAGCGGCGTCCGTGGGCGAACGGCTCGCCGCCGACCCACGGGTCGCCGCGGAGCTCACCGAGCCGAGCGCTGCAGAGACTCAGCGGGCCGCACCGAACCCGTATACTTGACCGGCCGCGCTTCCATCGTGAGCGCGTCATGGTGGCTGTAGCTCAGTTGGTAGAGCACCTGGTTGTGGTCCAGGATGTCGCGGGTTCAAGTCCCGTCAGTCACCCCATCGTGTCGGGTAGGTTGGTTCACACGGGCCATCCGCCCCCGTGGGATGGTCCGAGGTCCCGCCGTCGAGCTTCGGCTCCGCGGCGGGACCGCCTGGTTTCCGGTCTGGCCGACCCGTAGCCTGACCACATCCCAGCGAGCGTGAGCGGAGGCGTCTGTGGGTTTCGACATCGCCGAGTACACGACCACCGCACACCGGGTGCGCAGCGACGACGTCGACTACGACTCGTTCGCCGAGCGGCCCTTGTCGCGGTCGGCGTTGCGTTGCCTGCGGTACATGTCCGACGTCGAGAGCCACACCATCTGTTACCTGCGCGACCTGCTCGTCACGCCCTCGCACAAGGACCCGGAGGTCACCGCGTTCCTCACCATGTGGGCATACGAGGAGTTCTGGCACGGCGAGGCGCTGGACGCCGTGCTGCGCGCCCACCACGTCCCGGCCGACTACGGCCACATCCGAAAGGTCCGCCTCGCCCAGGGCTTCCGTGACCGGCTCGCGCCGATCGAGCAGTCGCTGGCCGCCAACATCATCGGCGACGACTTCGTGGCCGTGCACATGACGTGGGGCGCCATCAACGAATGGTCGGCGCACGCCGCCTACGCCCGCATGATCGAGCGTGAGGACCACCCCGAGCTCACCAAGCTCCTGCGCAGGGTCCAGCACCAGGAGTCCCGTCACCTGGCCTTCTACAACTCCCAGGCCCGCGAGCGGCTCGAACGTTCCGAGCGGGCGCAGAAGCTCACCCGGTTCGCGCTGCGCAAGTTCTGGGCACCGGTCGGCTCGACCATCCAACCCAAGGCGGAGACAGCCTTCGTCCTCGACTACCTGATGGGCGGCCCCGAGGGCGAGAAGCACATCACCCGGCTGGACCGCAAGGTGGACACACTTCCCGGGCAGGAGGGGCTCGACCTCGTGTCGACGGCGGTGGCCGCGTTCGGCGTCGGGCCGAAGGCCGGGTTGCCGCCACCGCCACGGCCGGGCCTCACCGCACGCGTGCTGCCCCACGTCCGGCGGGCCGTGGCCACCGTGAAGACGGCGGTCCGTTAGTGCCGGACGCAAACCAGCAGGTCGGCCGCCATCTCGACCGCAGTCACGTCCTGCTGACCGGCGCCACCGGCTTCCTCGGTCAGGCGGTGCTGGAGAAACTGCTCTCGTCCTATCCGACGACCCGGGTCACCGTGCTGATCCGGC
>DASUYL010000132.1:0-2738 GCA_036377395.1 Jiangellaceae bacterium | reverse complement strand
GGCGATCGAGACCGTCGCCCGAGAGGATGTGGTGTGGCGACCCGTCAACCTCATCCTGATCGTCGCTGTGGCGCCCATGCTGCTCTGGCGGCGCACGCACCCGCTCGCGATGGTCGCAATTGCATTCTCGTTGTTCGCCGCCGTCGACCTCGCAGCAATCGCGATTGGCGTGACGTGGGAGGGGCCGGAACCCTCGGCCCTGGTCCTCCTGCTGTTTCCCTACGCGTTGTTCCGCTGGGGCTCGGGTCGCGAGGCCACGATCGGACTGGCGTTCGTGCTGTTCCCGGTCGTGGTTGGCGCCGCCGTCGCCCCCGCGGGCGAGGTGGTTGGCGGAGCCCTGATCCTGCTGTTCGCCGCGGCTCTCGGCGCGGCGTTCCGGTACCGGAGCAGCGCTCGGCTCCACGGGCGGGACCAAGCCAAGCTCCGCGAACGCGAGCAGCTGGCGCGCGAGCTGCACGACACCGTCGCTCACCACGTGTCGGCCATCGCCATCCAGGCCCAGGCTGGTCGCACTGTCGCCGAGTCTCGTCCCGAGGCTGTCGTCGACGCCCTCGCCGTCGTCGAGAAGGAGGCGTCGCGCGCGCTGACCGAGATGCGCACGATCGTCGGCGCCCTTCGCCGGGGCGAGCAGTCCGACCTCACCCCCCAACCAGGTGTCGCCGACATCGAGCGACTCGCCCGCAGCACCGGGAACCGTCCCCATGTCGATGTCTCGCTGACCGGTGACCTCGGCGAGTTGCCTCCGTCGGTCGACGCAGCGCTCTACCGCCTGGCCCAGGAGTCGGTCACGAACGCGCTCCGACACGCACGCCACGCCACCCTCGTGCAGGTCGTCGTCACCGGCGACGACGACAGCGTGCGGCTCACGGTCCGGGACGACGGTGACGCCCGCCCCGCCGACGCCGCCTCCTCCTCGGGCTTCGGGCTGCTGGGCATGGCCGAGCGAGCCAGGCTCCTCGGCGGCGCCTTCGAGGTCGGTCCGAACCGCGAGGGAGGCTGGACGGTGCATGCCGAGCTTCCCAAGAGCGGTAGGGGTGCATGACCATCCGCGTGCTCGTCGCAGACGATCAGGACCTCGTCCGCACCGGGCTCAAGCTGATCCTCGATGTTCAGCCCGACATCGACGTGGTCGGCGAGGCCGCCAACGGTCGCGACGCGGTGGCCCTCGCCCGCCGGCTACGTCCCGATGTGTGCCTGTTCGACATCCGGATGCCCGCCCTCGACGGCATCGAGGCCACTCGACAGCTGGCGGGACCCGACATCGACGACCCGCTCCCGATCGTGATCGTCACAACGTTCGACCTCGACGAGTACGTGCACGGTGCCCTCAAGGCCGGCGCCCGGGGCTTCCTGCTCAAGGACGCCGGACCCGAGTTCCTGGTCCAGGCGATCCACGCCGCCGCCAACGGTGACGCACTCATCGCCCCAAGTGTCACAGCCCGACTCCTCGCCGCGTTCGCCAACCGAGGTGCGGGGACGCCACCGGCTCAACCCATCGAACCGCTCACCGAGCGCGAAGAGGAAGTCCTCGTGACCGTCGCCCGCGGCCGTACCAACGCCGAGATCGCCGACGAACTCCACATCAGCCTCAGCACCGTCAAGACCCACCTCGCCAGCCTCATGACCAAGCTCGCCGCACGGAACCGCGTCGAGCTGGCCATGTGGGCCTACGAAACAGGCCGTATCAAGACCTGACTCATCCGGCGGGGGCGACCCACGGGGTTCCGGTTCCAGGACCTGCGCCACACGGGGAACACGTGGGCGTCTCGGGATGAACGGTCCTTGGGGGCCTCTGGTCCCGCCGCCAAGGACGTTCGGCCCTGCACACCCGGCATGGGCGGACGTGCAATGCAGATGTGACCGATCGTCGGCGTTCTCGCCGTGTCCTGTTGGGGCACGCGTTCGTGGGGTGGGCGCTGTGCGCGGCCACCATCGGCATTGGCCGGGCGGTGTGGAGCCTGGATGTCGCGCTGGTCGTGCACGCCATCGGCGCGCCCGTCTACTTCTTCGCCGTGTCCCGGCACTACTTCCGCCGCTACGCCTACACGACCCCGGTGCAGACGGCGGCGGCGTTCACCGCGTTCGTGATGACCGTCGACTTCTTCGTGGTGGGCTTGGCCATCAACGGCAGTCTGGAGATGTTCACCAGCCTGCTCGGGACCTGGGTCCCGTTCGCGCTGATCTTCGCGTCGACGTCGCTCACTGGACGCCACACCACCCCCGACTCGGCCGCCACCGAGCCGGCGCCGCACGCGACGCGGGTGGCCGCATGAGCTCGGCCGCCGTGTCGACCCGGCGGGCTCGACTCCTTCCCACGACCGCCTCGAGGAGGCAGTGATGTTGAGGATCCAAACCGAGATCGTCGTCGAGGGGATCACCGGTCGTCAGATCACCGACTTCCTGCTCGACTGCACCGACGAGCGGTACCAGCAGTGGTGGCCGGCGATCCACCTGCGGCTCCACCCGCTGGCGCTCGGCCGTGACCACGTCGGCGATGAGGTGTTCATGGACGAGTACGTGGGCGAGCGTCGCGTTCGCATGACCGGGGTCGTGGCCGAGGCGATCCCAGGGGCCCGGATCGTGTGGCAGCTCAAGAAGGGCGTGCGGCTGCCGGTGCGCCTGACCCTGGAACTGGCCGACCGTGACGGTGGCGTGGCGCTGCGACACACCATCACCGCGGGGTATCGGGGCATCGGACGGGTCCTGGACCCGCTGCTGCGGCTCTACTTCTCGCCCGG
>DASUYL010000131.1:0-10951 GCA_036377395.1 Jiangellaceae bacterium | reverse complement strand
GCTGTTCGTCCATCACGTCCGCACGGAGTGGCGCGACCGCATCCCGGCCGTCGTCCACGTCGACGGCACGGCCCGGATTCAGACGGTCGACCCTGTCGAGACCCCGCGGATGGCCGCGCTCCTCGCCGCCTTCGAGCGGCGGACCGGACTTCCGGTCCTGGTCAACACGAGCCTCAACACGGCCGGCCGCCCGATGGTCGACGACCCGCGCGACGCGCTCGAGCTGTTCGGATCCGCGCCGGTCGATGCCCTCGTTCTGGGTCCTCACGTGGTGCGGCGGCAGGACCTCTTCGCCCGCGGGGCGGCCTGATGGACATGCCCCGCTTCGCGATCGTCGTCCCGACGGTCGGCCGGCCAGAACTGGTCCGGCTGCTGCGCGCGCTGGCTGCGCAGGACACCGACGGCGGTCGCTGTGCTCCCGTCGAGGTCGTCGTCGTGGACGACCGCTCGGATGCGCGGCCGCCGCTGGAGCCCGGGGACGCTCCGTGGCCACAACGGGTGGTGCTCTCGGGAGGCCGCGGTCCGGCGGCCGCCCGGAACCTGGGCTGGCGGCTGGCCTCGGCGGAGTGGATCGCGTTCCTCGACGACGATGTCGTACCGCCGGCCGGCTGGACGCGACGCCTCGTCGACGACCTGTCGCGCTGCGGCACCGGCGTCGCGGGCAGCCAGGGCCGCATCGACGTCCCCCTTCCCGCGAACGGGCGCCCCACCGACTGGCAACGCAACACCGCCGGCCTGCAGAACGCCGCATGGGCGACGGCCGACATGGCGTACCGGCGCGCCGCGCTGGTCGAGGTGCACGGCTTCGACGAGCGCTTTCCCCGTGCCTACCGCGAGGACGCCGATCTGGCGCTGCGGGTTCGGCGGGCCGGCTGGCGACTCGTCCGGGGCAGCCGCCACGTCGTGCATCCGGTTCGGCCGGCCGGTTTCTGGATCAGCCTGCGGACGCAGGCGGGAAACTGCGACGACGCGCTGATGCGACGCCTGCACGGGGCCGACTGGCGCCGACGTGCGGATGTGCCGAGGGGGCGGCTGGGCCGTCATGAGCTGACCGTCCTGGCCGGAGTCGGGTGCCTGTCCGCGCTGCTGGCCGGACAGCGGCGCGCGGCCGCGCCGGCCCTCCTCGCATGGGGCTCGCTGACTGCCGAGTTCGCGTGGCGGCGGCTCGCGCCCGGGCCCCGGCCAGGGCAGCCGGAGTGGGCGGACGAGTTCGTCCGGATGCTCGCGACGAGCGTCGTCATCCCGGCAGCAGCCGTGACCCACCGGCTCCGAGGGGCATGGCAACACCGTGGCGCCACACCGTGGCCGCCCCCGATCACGGCCGTGTTGTTCGACCGGGACGGCACCCTCGTCCGCGACGTGCCGTACAACGGTGACCCCTCGAAGGTTTTGCCGGTGGACGGCGCCCGCGAGGCGGTCGCCGCGCTGCGCCGGGCAGGGGTGAAGGTCGGCGTCGTCACCAACCAGTCCGGTATCGGCCGGGGCCTGCTCACAGCCGCTCAGGTCCACGCCGTCAACGACCGGGTCGACGCCGCGGTCGGTCCGTTCGACACCTGGCAGATCTGCCCGCACGGCGTCGACGACGGCTGCGAGTGCCGCAAGCCGCAACCGGGCATGGTCGTCCGGGCGGCGGAAGCGCTCGACGTACCTGTCGAGCAGTGCCTGGTGATCGGCGACATCGGTGCCGATGTCGAGGCCGCCCGGGCCGCAGGGGCGCGCGCCGTGCTGGTGCCGACACCCGCGACCCGGGCAGAGGAGGTCGCGAGCGCACCGTCCGTGGCCGCCGACCTGACCGGCGCCGTCGACATGGTCCTGGCTGAACGGAACGGCAGCCCGAGGCCGGAGGCACGGCCGTGACCAGGATCCTGGCGGTCCGACTGGACAGCGACGGCGACGTGCTGCTGACGGGTCCGGCGTTGCGTGCACTCGACAACGCAGGCATGCGCCTCGACCTGCTCGTCTCGCCCGCGGGAGAGCAGGCTGCTCGCCTGCTGCCCGGACCGCACGAGGTGATCGTCTTCGACGCACCATGGAGCGGCTATCGCCCACCGCCGGTGGATCCGGCTGCCGTCACCGACCTGGTGGAACGCCTGCGCCGCAACGGCTACGACCGGGCGGTCGTCTTCACCTCCTTCCACCAGAGCCCGCTGCCGATGGCGCTGCTCGCCAGGCTGGCCGGGATCCCGTACGTCGCCGCAACGAGCGGGGACTACCCGGGTTCGCTGCTCGACCTCAGGCACGCGCGGGTGGCGCAGCACGAGGTGGAGGCAGCGCTCGAGCTGGCGCTGGCGACCGGTGCACGGCTTCCCGCCGGCGACGACGGAGGCCTCGCCGTCCTGCCCGCACCGTGTGACGTCAGTGCGGTCGTCCCTTCCGGTCCGTTCGTCGTCGTCCACCCCGGCGCGTCCGTCCCGTCCCGGGCGCTTCGGGCCGATCACGCGCGGCGCATCGTCTCCGCGTTGCTCCAGGACGGATGGGGTGTGGCCGTGACCGGCGGGCTCGCCGAGGCGGACCTCGTCCGGCAGGCGACGGCGCCGGGCGCGATCGACCTGTCCGGTCGGACATCGCTGGCCCAGCTCGCGGCGATCCTTCGCCGGGCCGAGTGCCTGGTCGCCGGCAACACCGGCCCCGCCCACCTGGCCGCCGCCGTCGGCACGCCCGTGGTATCGCTGTTCTCTCCGGTGGTGCCGGTCGAACGGTGGCAGCCGTACGGCGTGGCCTCGATCGTGCTCGGCGACCACGATGCTGCCTGCAAGGACACGCGGGCGCGCGAATGCCCGATTCCGGGCCACCCATGCCTGGGCGAGATCACGCCCGCACAAGTCGTGTCGGCGGTCCAAACCCTGGCAACCCGTCGACCGACGACGAGAAGGGGGGCCGCATGAGAGTCCTGCTGTGGCATGTACACGGCTCGTGGACGACGTCGTTCGTCCAAGGTGACCACGAATACCTGCTTCCACTGCTTGCGGACCGGGGACCGGACGGGCGCGGCAGGGCGCGCACCTGGGACTGGCCGGTCACGGTCCACGAGGTACCGGCCGATCAGCTGGCGGACATCGATGTGGACGCCGTCGTGCTCCAGCGTCCACACGAGCCGAGACTTCTGCGGCGCTGGACCGGCCGGATCGTCGGTGCCGACCTTC
Organism: Jiangellaceae bacterium; assembly: GCA_036377395.1. Taxonomy (GTDB): domain Bacteria; phylum Actinomycetota; class Actinomycetes; order Jiangellales; family Jiangellaceae; genus DASRTE01. The sequence continues at coordinate 7,808 of DASUYL010000131.1, read as the reverse complement.
CCGCTGTCTACGTCGAGCACAACGCACCCACCGGGCCCGCGGCGGCGACGCGGCACCCCATGGCGGACCAGGACACCGTCCCGGTCGTGCACGTGACGTCCTTCAACGCGGTGATGTGGGACTGCGGGAGTGCACCGACGTCGGTCATCGAGCACGGCATCGTCGATCCCGGCTACCGGTACACCGGCGAACTGGGGTCGCTGGCAGCCGTCGTCAACGAACCCATGCGGCGTTGGCGGGTGGCCGGCACGGACCTGCTGCTCGCGATGTCGCGAACCGTGCCGGTCGAGGTCTTCGGCATGGGCCTGGACGCGCTGGTGGAGCGGGCGCCGCAGCTGGCCGGCAAGGTTCACGACCTGCCGCAACACCGCCTGCACGACCGGATGGGGCGCCACCGCGCCTACTTCCATCCCTATCGCTGGACCAGCCTCGGCCTGGCTCTGCTCGAGGCCATGACGCTGGGCATGCCCGTGCTGGGTCTTGCGACCACGGCGGCACCCGAGGCCGTCCCGGCGACGGCCGGCGTGCTCAGCAACGACTTGGACGTACTCCGGCACACCGCGCGCCGGTGGACGAACGAGCCCGACGAGGCACGTGAGCGTGGCCGTGACGCCCGCCGCTACGCGCTCGAGCGGTTCGGACTGCGCCGGTTCCTCGACGACTGGGACGCAGTGCTCAAGGAGGTGACCCGTTGAGGATCGCGATGGTGTCCGAGCACGCAAGCCCGTTGGCCAGGCTCGGTGGCGTCGACGCCGGCGGCCAGAACGTGCACGTCGCCGCGCTGGCCACGGCTCTCGCCGGCCGGGGCCACGAGGTCGTTGTCTACACCCGCCGCGACAGCTGGCACCTACGCCCGCGGGTGCGGATGACCGACCGCGTCGACGTCGTCCACGTTCCCGCCGGACCGCCCCGTCCGGCGCCGAAGGACGAGCTGGCGCCGTACATGCCGGACTTCGGCCGGTGGATGGCGCGGACGTGGGCGAACCGTGCCGTGCCGGACGTCGTCCATTCGCACTTCTGGATGTCCGGTCTCGCGGCGGTGCAGGCAGCACGGATCGTCGGCGTTCCGGTCCTGCACACCTTCCACGCTCTCGGCTCGGTCAAGCGGCGCTTCCAGGGCGCCCGGGACACCAGTCCGGACGACCGGATCGCCCTCGAGAGGGCGCTCGTCGGCGATGTCGACCTGGTCATCTCCACGTCGAACGACGAGATCACCGAGCTGGCCCGGATGGGAGCCGACGTGGAGCACGCCCGGGTCGTGCCCTGTGGCGTCGACATCGGGCTCTTCACGCCGGATGGTCCCGCCTGGCCGCGTGGTGAGCGGAGGCGGCTGGTCTGCATCGGCCGGCTGGTCGAGCGCAAGGGTCTCGACACGGTGGTGGAAGCCCTCACCCTGCTCCCCGACGCCGAACTCGTCGTGGCCGGCGGGCCCGCGGCGGAGCAGTTGGCCGACGACCCGGAAGCCCGGCGGCTCAGGGCGATCGCCCGCGAGCTCGCCGTCGACGATCGGCTGAGACTGGTGGGCCGCGTGGACCACGGCGACATTCCTGCGCTGCTCCGCTCGGCCGACGTCGTCGTGGCCACGCCGTGGTACGAGCCGTTCGGGATCGTGCCGGTCGAGGCGATGGCCTGCGGTCGGCCGGTGGTCGGCAGCGCCGTCGGCGGGCTGCTGGACACCGTCGTGGACGGGATCACGGGCCTGCTCGTACCGCCGCGCGACGCGGCGGCTCTCGCCGGTACGGTCCGGCGCCTGCTCGACGACCCGGATCTGCACGCGCGCTTCAGCCGAGCGGCACGGCTGCGGGCCGTCGCTTTCTACAGCTGGAGTCGGGTGGCCCGCCTGACCGAGCGGGCATACCTCGAGGTCGTGGGGTCACGACGGGCCGCAGCGGGAGCAGCGGTATGAGCTCCGACGCCTGGCTGGTGCGGCATGTCGCCGAGCTGTCGTGGGCCCTCGACGCGTTGAAGCACGACGCCGACGTGGTCGAGTCGTGGGGGCGGCGGTTGGCCGAGATCCTGGACGGCGGAGGGCGGCTGATGGCGGCAGGCAACGGCGGCAGCGCCGCGGAGGCCCAGCACCTCACCGCAGAGCTGGTGGGGCGGTTCGTCGACGAACGGCGGCCACTGTCTGCTCTGTGTCTGTCGGCCGAGACCTCGAGCCTGACTGCGATCGTCAACGACTACGGCGGCGACGAGATCTTCGCCCGCCAGGTGCAGGCACACGGCCGGCCGGGTGACGTACTCGTCCTGCTGTCGACCAGCGGGCGAAGCCCGAACCTGCTGAAAGCTGCCCAACGGGCTCGTACCTCGGGCGTACGCGTCTGGGCAATGACCGGCAACCGGCCCAACCCGCTGGCCGACCGGGCCGACGAGGCGCTCGCGGTGCGGGCCAGGACCACGGCCGTCGTTCAGGAGGTGCACCTTGCCGCGGTGCACGCCTTGTGTGCCGCAATCGACGCCCATCTTCCGATCGTTGCCGCAGCAGGTGACCGCGTGCTCGATCGGCAGGTGCCGGCATGAGATTCCCACGGATCGTCGTCGTCGGCGACATCGTGCTGGATCGGGACATCGTCGGACGAGCAGACCGGGTCTCTCCTGACGCCCCGGTCCCGGTCGTCGATGTCGACAGCGTTCTGGAGAGCCCTGGCGCCGCCGGCTTGGCGGCCCTCCTCTGCTGCGCCCCCGGGGTCCAGGTCAGCCTCGTCGCCCCGGTGGCCGACGACCCCGAGGGTCGCCGCCTGGCCGGCATGTTGCGTGAGCAGCTCGATCTGCTGCCGATTCCGCACCAGGGCCCGACCCGTCGCAAGACCCGTGTACGCAGCCTCGGGCAGTCGTTGGTCCGCCTGGACTCCGGCGGGCCCGGCTATCCGTCGAATCCACCGCTGCCGGCCGTCCGCGACATCCTGTCCGGCGCCGACGTCGTGCTGGTATCGGACTACGGCGCGGGTGTGACGCGGGAGCCGGGGCTGCGTGACCTGCTGGCGGACACAGCGCGCCGGTCCGTGCTGGTGTGGGACCCGCATCCGCGCGGCGGTGCTCCAGTTGCGGGATGCACGCTGGTCACGCCGAACCTGGCCGAGGCACAGGCCGCGCGGCCCAGCCGTGAGGAGTCAGGTCGAACCACGAGCCGCGACGTCATGGCCGCCGAGCTCCGCCGTGTCTGGACGGCGCGGGCGGTGGCGGTGACGGCCGGCAGCGGCGGTGCCTTCCTTGCCATGGCCGGCAGCGAACCCCTGTTCGTGCCCGCACCGGAAGTGGCGAACGGCGATCCGTGCGGAGCCGGCGACCGGTTCGCCGCGACGGCGGCGGTGTCGCTCGCACGCGGGGCAATCCTGTCCGAGGCGGTGGTGGACGCCGTGACCGAGGCCTCGGCGTTTGTCGCCGCGGGCGGGGTCGAGTGGTTCCGTCGCCGCCGAGCCGAACGAGCCGATGCGTCGCCTGATCGTGGCCGGGTGGACGAGGTCGTCTCTCGGGTCCGGGCGCGCGGCGGCACACTGGTCGCGACCGGTGGCTGTTTCGACATCCTGCACGCCGGGCACGTTGCGTGCCTGAATGCCGCCCGACGCCTCGGCGACGCGCTGGTCGTACTGGTCAACTCCGACGAGTCCGTGCGACGCCTCAAGGGGCCGGGACGACCGGCCGTGCCCGTGACCGACCGGGTGCGGGTGCTCGAGGCGCTGTCCAGCGTGGACGCGGTGGTCGTGTTCGACCAGGACGATCCGCGGACGGCCCTCGACCGACTCCGTCCCGACGTGTGGGCGAAGGGAGCCGACTACGGCGTGGAGGCCCTCCCGGAGGCCGAACTCGTGCGCACCTGGGGTGGCCGCGTCGTCCTGCTGCCATACGTGACCGGGCGCTCCACCACATCCATTCTCGCGCGCTCGACGGCCGGGCGTTCCGCTCCCCAGGAGGTCCGATGATCCCCACGACACTCGGCACGGTGTTCGTCACCGGAGGTTCCAGCGGCCTGGGTGCTGCGGTCGCCGCCGCGGTCGCGAAGAGCGGCGGCACACCCGCCGTGATCGACGTGGTTCCGCCGCCGTCGGACGCCGCACATGTGCTGGCCGACCTCGCGGACTCGGCAGCGGCGGCGCGCGCCGTCGACGAGTTGGTCTCCCAGGTCGGTCCTCCGTCCGCCGTCGTGACCGCTGCCGGCATCGACGTGTGCGGTCCGCTCGAGACCGTCGCCGTCGACGCCTGGGAGCGAGTGGTGCGGGTCAACCTGCTCGGCACGGCGGCAGTGGTCCGGGCCTGCCTGCCTCATCTCCTGCAGAGCCGCGGACGGGTCGTGACCGTCGCATCGACACTGGGCTTGCGGGCGGTGAGCGACGCCACCGCTTACTGCGCGTCGAAGTTCGGCGTGGTCGGTTTCACCAGGGCACTTGCGGCTGAGCTGGCCGGTCGGGTCGGCGTCACCCTGCTGATCCCGGGCGGGATGCGGACCGCGTTCTTCGACGGGCGCGCCGAGCAGTACCGACCCGGACCCGACGCCGACCTGTGTGACCCCGACGATGTCGCCCAGGTGGTGCTCGACGTCCTTCGCCAGCCGGTGGGCTGCGAGGTCCGCGAACTCGTGGTCACGTCGTCCACAGAGCCGTCCTGGCCGTGAGACCGACCGTCCTGGTGCTCCGCGCGCTGGGCCTCGGCGACGCGGTCAGCGGCGTCGCACCCCTGCGCGGCGTACGGCGGGCATGGCCGTCTCGCCGGATCGTGCTGGCCGCCCCGGAGGCGACCGGCGGCTGGTTGCGCCGTCTGGGTCTGGTCGACGAGGTGCTGCCCACCTCCGGCCTTTCACCGCTGCGCTGGAGCGGTCGCGAGGGCCCAACCGTTGCCGTGAACTTGCACGGACGCGGGCCGCACAGTCACCAGAACATGCGGGAGACCCACCCGGGCCGGCTGGTCGCGTTCCGCTGCCCTGAGGCCGGGTTCGACGACGGGCCGGCCTGGAGACCGGACGAGCACGAGGTCGAGCGGTGGTGCCGGCTGGTCCGAAGCGCCGGCGGAGCGTGCGGGCCCGAAGACCTGCGCCTGCCCCGACGGAACAGCCGCGGCCGGTACGTCGTCGTCCATCCGGGAGCTGCGGCAGCGTCGAGGAGGTGGCCGGCCGCTCGGTGGGCGTCGGTGGTGGCAGCGCTGGTCCGCCGCGGCCTGGATGTCGTCATCACCGGGACGACGGGCGAGCGTGAGCTCTGTGCCTGCGTAGCGTCCGGCGGCGCGCACGATCTGTCCGGTGCACTCGGACTCGCCGAGCTCGCCGACCTGGTTGCGGGTGCGATGCTCGTGCTGTGCGCCGACACCGGCGTCGGTCACCTGTCCACCGCGTACGCCACACCGTCGGTCCGACTGTTCGGCCCGACTCCGCCGGCATGGTGGGGCCCCGCGATCGACCCGGATCTGCACGCCGTCCTGTGGCACGGTGATTCCTCGTCGCCCACCGCCGGTGACCCGCACGCGTCGGTGCTCGACCCGGTTCTCGAGCGGATAGGGGTCGACGAGGTGCTCGACGCGGCCGACCGAGTGCTGGGGGACGAGGCGCTGTGCCGGCCGGCGTGAGGCCCGCGGAGACCATCGGCCGGGATCGTGGTCCGCCATGACCCGAGCCTTCTTCCATGCCGCGCATGTCTACCGGGGTGCCGACGAGTACCTGGCTGCGACCGTGCCGTTCCTCCTGGACGGCCTCGCCGGTGCGGAGCCGGTGGCCGCCGCGGTCCCGGAGCCGGGGCTTGGACTCATCGAAGGGGAGCTCGGCTCGGCCGCCTCCTGGGTGCGACTCATCGACATGGGCCGAGCCGGGCGCAATCCCGGACGGATCATTCCCGGCGTCCTGCGTGCGTTTGCCGACGCATACCCCGACACCCGTGTGCGCATGGTCGGCGAGCCGATCTGGCCCGGTCGCTCGGCGCTGGAGTACCCGGCGTGTGCCCAGCACGAGGCTTTGGTCAACCACGCGTTCGACGGGCGGAACGTGGCAATCCTGTGTCCTTACGACGCCGACGGACTCGACCCGCAGATACTCGCCGACGCGGCGATGACGCACCCTGTCATCGTCGACCGTAACGGCCGGCGGGACAGCCCGAACTTCGCTCCCGACGACGTCGTCGCGGCCTCCAACATGGACCTTCCGGACGCGCCGAACGCCGCAGCGGTGGCGTTCGACATCGACGATCTGGGGCAGGTCCGGGCGTTCGCCGTCGAGCACGCATCGCGCATCGGGATGGCCGGCGAGCGGCTCGATGACGTCGCGCTGGCCGTGAGCGAGCTCGCGGCCAACAGCATCCGCTACGGCGGAGGCTCGGGAACCCTCAAGGTCTGGGCGGACGACGGTCACGTGGTGTGCGAGGTAAGCGACGGCGGGCACATCGAGGACCGGCTCGCCGGGCGCATCCCGGCCGTTCCCCGGCAGATCGGCGGCTACGGCCTGCTGATCGTCAACGATCTGGCCGATCTGGTCCGCACGCAGACCGGGCCGGCCGGGACGGCGATTCGACTGCACTTCACCGTGCCCTCGTAATCACCGACCGGGCACGACGGTCTGTAGAAATTCCTTCGCACGAGTCCGCATAGGTGTCGATCCCCGGGGTACCGGGTGGGTCTAGTTGCCAACACCAGGAGGCCATGATGACAACACCCACGGGGGCCGGCACCCCTGACATGCCGGAGAGAACACCCACCACCACGACGGCCGGTGAGGACACCGGAACGGTGAAGCAGGCGGCCGGCACCGCCACCGAAGAAGCCGGCCGGGTCGCCGGCGTGGCGAAGGGCCAGGCGCAGGAGGTGGCGTCCGAGATCGGTACGCAGGCCCGCGATCTGGTCGGCGAGCTGAAGACCCAGGTCCACGACCAGTCGATCAGCCAACGCGATCGCCTGGCGGACAACCTGCGCCGGTTCGGCGACGACCTGGACCAGATGCGGCAGTCGTCCACCGGCTCCGGGCTGGCGACCGACCTGACCGGAATGCTGGCGACCAGGGCACGCGAGGTTTCGACCTTCCTGGGCGAGCACGAGCCCGGCGACCTGATCGAGGAGTTGCGTCAGTTCGCCCGGCGGCGTCCCGGCCTCTTCCTGCTCGGTGCCGCCGTTGCAGGCGTCGTGGCCGGTCGTCTCACCCGTGGGGCGGCGAGCAGTGGCTCGTTGTCGTCGAACGGTTCCGCGGGCCGGCACCGGGTGTCCGCAGAGTGGTCGACGACTCCGCCGTCGGCGAGCAGGCCGCTGCAGGGCAGCACGATCGATGCCGGTGTCGGCGGGGCCGGCGTGCCGACCGGAAGCCTGACCGACGACGCCGCCAGGACGGGGTCGCGTCGGCAGGGACGTGTTGCGTCGTCGGCAAGCGGTACTGCCGGACTCCGTCCGGACGAGCCGCTGCTCGGGGACGAGGTGCGGCGGCCATGACCACGCCGTCGATGCCCGGACCGACCGACGGGAACGTGCGCCCCGACGTCGAGGACCGGACCCTGGGCGACATCGTCGGGGAGATCGCCGAGGACCTGAGCCGGCTCGTTCGCCAGGAGATCGACCTTGCCAAGACGGAGGCCAAGCAGGAGGTGACCAAGCTCGGCAAGGGTGCCGGCATGCTCGGCGGTGCCGGCCTTGCCGCGCACCTGCTCCTGCTGTTCGGGTCGGTCGCTCTGATGCTGGTGCTCGGCCGAGCCATGCCGCTGGACCTCGCCGCGTTGATCGTGGCCGTGGTCTGGGCGATCGTCGCCGCCGTGCTGGCCGCGCGGGGTCGGCGCCAGCTCCAGTCGTTCGACCCCAAGCTCGAGACAACCACGCAGACGCTGAAGGAGGATGTGCAATGGGCGAAGACA
>DASUYL010000130.1:0-6001 GCA_036377395.1 Jiangellaceae bacterium | reverse complement strand
CGTGTCGTTGATGAGCCTCGCCGCCGACGACGCCGGTCTGCCGGCCGACCCCGAGTTCCGCTCCGCCCTCCTCGCCTACCTGGAGTGGGGCACCCGGCTGGCACTGGCGAACTCCCGACCTGGCGCGGCGGTCGTCGAGCATGCCCCCGTGCCACGTTGGGGCTGGGGTGAGGCCATGCCCTACCGACCGTAGGTCGACGTCGTCTCGAACGGTCGCAGACGCCGCTCCACGCTTCGGGCTACACGTCCACGACGTAGAAGTCGTTGCCCTCGGGATCTCGCATCCAGGTGTGCATCTCGAACTGTTGCCTGATCGCGGCACCCAGGCCGACGAGCCGCCGGACGTCCGCCCCACGATCGTCGGTCACCACGTCGAGGTGCAGCGGCGTCTTCGTCACCGGCGGCGGGTCCACCTCCTGGAAGCAGATCTCGACGTACGGGCCGTCGACGATCACGACCGGGTCGGTGTCCGGCGTGAGCCCGAGCGCCGGTCGCCGCGTCGCGGGTCTGCGGTCATGGCCGAGCCCTCTCCCGCGCGACGGTCTGCTGGTCACTCGCTTCGGCGGCCGGCGGGAGGGGAGCGGTCGGCTCACCCAACATGGGTGAGGCGCGGTCAGCCGCCGGCTGGTTCCCTGAGCGTCAGGCCGTGGAGACAGCCGCGGCCTGATCGATCGGAGGCGACAAGGTGCTGGCTTACGACTATCCCGTGTTGGGCGTGTTCTGGTCCATGTTGGTGTTCTTCTTGTGGATCATGTGGTTCTTCCTGCTCTTCCGGGTCATCGCCGACGTCTTCCGCAGCGACGACCTCGGCGGCTGGGCAAAGGCGGCATGGCTCATCTTCGTGCTCCTGGTCCCGTTCCTCGGCGTGTTCGTGTACGTGATCGCGCGCGGTGACGAGATGGGCCGGCGCGATGTCGCCCAGGCTCAGGCGCGGGACCAGGCGTTCCAGTCCTACGTCCGGGAAACTGCTGGCACCGGCGGGTCGGTCGACCAGCTGGCCAAGCTCGCAGACCTCAGAGACCGGGGTGTCATCAACGACGCCGAGTTCGAACAGCAGAAGGCCAAGGTCCTGAGCTGACGGCGTCGGAGGAGCTCCGACCCCATGCCGAGCTGCGGCTCGGCGCGGCCATCGCTCTAACGGCACTCCATCTGGGTGATATCATCGCCTTATGGCGATGAATTCAGGCGAGGTGGCTGGGCGGGCGCAGTTGGCGCCTGGGGCGGTGCTGTTCCACTCATTGGCTGACCCGGTGCGGCTGGCGATCGTGCAGCGGCTGTCGCTCGGGGAGGCCCGGGTGGTCGACCTGACCCGCGAACTGGGGTTGGCGCAGTCGACAGTGTCGAAGCATCTCGCCTGCCTGCGGGACTGCCGGTTGATCGACTATCGGCCGGAGGGTCGCCAGTCGTACTACTTCGTGGCTCGCCCGGAGCTGCTCGACTTGCTCCGCTCGGCCGATGCGCTGCTGGTTGCGACGGGCGAAGCGGTAGCGCTGTGTCCTGTCTACGGGCCCGGGGCGGCGGATCCGGCCCGGGGCACGTCGTGAGTGTGCTCGCTCTGGCCCCGCAGTCGGTGGAGCAGCTCCGGCGCCGGGCGCTCGCGCTGGCCGGCCTGACCATCGCCTGGAACGTCGTGGAGGCAATCGTCGCTGTCGCCGCCGGTGTGGCCGCGGGGTCGATTGCCCTGGTCGGGTTCGGGTTCGACTCAACCGTGGAAGTGCTGTCCGCGTGCGTCGTCGTGTGGCATTTCCGAGCCGAGCTGCGCGGCGGCCATGACGAACAGCGCGAGCGCCGAGCCTTGCGGCTGATCGGTGTGACGTTCTTCGTGCTGGCCGCGTACGTGAGCTCTGAGGCCGTCCGGGATCTGTTCTTCGTCGACGCAGAAGCCGACGAGTCCGCCGTCGGGATCGCGTTGGCGGCGCTGTCGCTTCTGGTGATGCCCGTGCTTGCGTGGGCGAAGAAGCGCACCGCCGATCAGCTCGGTTCGCCGACCCTGCGGGCTGACGCCACCGAGACGTTGTTGTGCACCTGGCTCTCGGTCGTCCTGCTCCTCGGCCTGGTGCTGAACGCCACCGTGAACTGGTGGTGGGCCGATCCCGTGGCCGCGTTGGTCATCGCCGGCCTTGCGGCTCACGAGGGGCTCGAGGCCATCCGAGGCGACGACGACCACGCCGACGTTGCCCGACCAGTGGAAGGAGGCGAGACACCATGACGTCTGACTGTCCCTGTCCCGACACGTGCGCGTGCGGGCCGACGTGCCCACCGACGACCGATTGCCCCTGCGCCTGCTGAGCGGTGGGCCGACCCCAGCACGTGACCGGCGCCCGCCAACCGCCGTCGAGGACCGCCACGCCGGGTGTGACGATGGGTCTGCGCCCGGCGAGCTGACCGGGCCTGTCGTGGCGTGACGTCGACCTCGATGCGGGCGTGTTCCACCTGCGCGCCGAGCCCCAGCGCCCGGAACGGGCGGCGCCCGGCGGGAAGTGGTCACCCCTGGACGCCCTGATGGCCCCGGAAAAGGCACCGACCAGGGCGGCTGCCCTGGTCTGGTGAGTGGGCCGTAAGGGACTCGAACCCCTGACCCCCTGCGCGTCATGCAGGTGCTCTAGCCAACTGAGCTAACGGCCCGGTGAAGAGGGCAAGCTACCACAGAGCCCCGCCGCCCCGGACATCGAGTGGGGACGGCACTCTACCGACCGGTAGCCTGTCCCGGATGGCTCACGACGGAGGTACTCACCTGCCTGAGACCACCCCCGAACCGCTCACGCCCGAGCTCGCACCCTTCGTGGTGCAGGCACGGGCCCACCTCGAGCAGGCCACCGACGGGCTCGACCACGAGGCCACCGTCCAGCACCTCGAGGCGGCCGTGGCCAGGGCCGAGGTCCAGGCCTCCCGCCTCGGCTTCAGCTTCCCCGTGCCCGAGCCGGTGACCGATGCACTGGCCCTGGGCGACGGTTCGGTCGTCCTGGTGCAGAGGGTGGGCGACCCCGACCCCTCCGACCACTGACCGGCGGCACCGAGCCGCGCCGAGGCGCGCGCCGGCGCGGCCGACCGTCGAGTCTCGGCTAGAGGTTCCCGCGGGCGGCCTGGGCGCGCTCGATCGCCTCGAACAGCGCCTTGAAGTTGCCTGCGCCGAACCCGGTGGCGCCCGCCCGCTGGATGATCTCGAAGAACACCGTGGGCCGGTCGCACAGCGTCTCGGTGAAGATCTGCAGCAGGTGGCCGTCCTGGTCGCGGTCGACCATCACACCCAGCTCGGCCAGGTCCTCCCAGGGCAGATCGACGCCGGCCATCCGCTCGCGGGCTTCGTCGTAGTACTCGGGCGGCACGGTCAGGAAGCGCACGCCCCGCTCACGCATGGCCCGCACCGCCGTGACGATGTCGGGGGTGTGAAGCGCCAGGTGCTGCACACCCGGCGAGTGGTAGTAGTCCAGGTACTCCTCGATCTGGCTCTTGCGGCGACCGTCGGCCGGCTCGTTGATGGGCAGCACCACCTTGTCGTGGTTCCACACCACGGTCGACATCAGCGCGGAGTACTCGGTCGAGATCTGGTCGTCGCCGAAATGGACCAGCGGATCGAAGCCGAGCACGTGCTCGTAGTAGTCGACCCACTCCTCGAGGTGGCCCTTCTCGACATTGGCGACGATGTGATCGAAGCGGGCGAGACCCACCGGCGGGCCCCCGGGCCGGGGCAGCATCGGCGCGGTGAACCCGGGGGCGAACTCGCCCGTGTAGGCCGAGCGGTCGAGGAAGGTGTGGACGGTCTCGCCGTAGGTGCGGATGGCCGAGTGGTGGATGGCGCCCAGCTCGTCGGTGTCGACGCGGGGCGGGCGCTCGGGCAGCGCACCCCTCGCCAGGGCGGCGTCGTAGGCGGCCTTGGCGTCGTCGACGAGGAAGCAGATGTCGCGGACCCCGTCGCCGTGGGCCCGCACGTGGTCGGCGATGGGACCGTCGGGGGTGAGCGAGCCGGTGACCATGAAGCGGACGCGGCCCTGCTGGAGCACGTGCGACACCCGGTCGCGGCGGCCCGTCTCGGGGCCGGCGTAGGCCACGATGTCGAAGCCGAACGCCGAGGCCAGGAACCCGCTGAAGGCGCGGGCATTGCCGACCCACCATTCGACGTGGTCGATGCCGCCGAGCATCGGCGGCTCGCGGTCGGAAGCCGGGCCGGGCCGAGCGGTCAACGTGTCACCCATCGGTCCCCCTGTCGTCGGTCGTGGTGGAAGCGATCGAAGTGCACGCACCAGGAAAGGCACGGCGGTGAACCCCGTCAACACTCGCGCAAGCCATTGATCACTTTGGTCAGCGGCGAGGCGGATGTGGTAGACACATTGCTCATGTTGCCCACCGGAATCGACGCGCTCGACGCCCGGCTCATCAGGGCGATGTGCGACACACCTCGCGCGGGGGTGATGGAGCTTGCCCGACAGCTCGGTGTGGCCCGAGGGACCGTACAGGCGCGCCTCGACAAGCTTCAACAACGAGGGGTCATCTGCGGCTTCGACCCCGACCTCGACCTGCGGGCCATGGGCTACGAGGTGCTCGCCTTCGTGAGCCTCGAGATCGCCCAGGGGCGCCTGGACGATGTGTGCCGCCACCTGCGTGAGATCCCCGAAGTGCTCGAGATCCACTCGGTCACGGGTCCCGGCGACCTGCTCTGCCGGGTCGTGGCCCACACCAACGACCACCTCCAGCACGTCATCGGCCGTGTCCTCGAGGTGGCCGGCATCAGCCGCACCACCACCCAGATCGCCCTCACCGAGCAGCTGCACCACCGGGTGCTGCCGCTGGTCGAGCTGGCCATCGGCGACGACGCCGAGCAGCCGGCCGAGGCGGGCTGAGCGAACGGCTGCTCGAGCGGGCGAACGGGCGAACGGGCGAGCGGCCGGGCACGCGGGCGACGGGGCGGCCGGGCCTCATCAGGCCTCGCAGCGCCACCCGCCGGCGTCGTCGTCCCAGCTCTCCAGCGGCACGATCTCGGTCAGGCCGGCCAGCTCGAGCAGGTCGAGCAGCTCGGCCGGAGCATGGCGCAACGCGACCCGGCACCCCCGGCGGCGTGCCGCGAGCTGCAACCGCGCCAGCGCGTCGACCGCCACCCCGTCGGGCACCACCAGCGCGCCGACGTCGCACACGACCCGCGCCACTCCCGGCCGTTCCATCAGGACGCGCACCCGGCGGCACAGGCCGGGCACGTCGGCGGGCGCGAGGGGGCCGTCGACGACGAACACGACGGTCCTGTGGGGGTGATCGTCCACACTGTCCTCCGGCGGTGGGCTCGCCCACTCCGACCGCGCGAACGCGCCGAACTCATCGTGGCAACGGCGACGCGGATCGACAAAACGCGCACTTCGCGGCCCGAGGGCGTAGCCTCGTCGTGCACGACCGCTGCTCGAAGTTCGCACGGTCGGCTGGAACAGAACAGATAGGCAGCACCACCATGGCAGTCGGTACGGTCAAGTTCTTCAATGCGGAGAAGGGTTACGGGTTCATCTCCCGTGACGGCGAGGACGATGTCTTCGTGCACTACTCCAACATCCAGGGCTCCGGTTACCGGTCCCTCGAGGCGGGCCAGCAGGTCGAGTTCGAGGTCGGGCCCGGTCGCAAGGGCGACGAAGCGCAGAACGTCAGGGTGGTCTGAGCAGGCGTGTCACGCCGGCGCACCACCTTCGGGAAGCTGCAGCGAGACCGCGACAAGCAGGCCAAGCAACGGGCCAAGCAGGAGCGGCGGGCTGAGCGGGCCGAGCAGCCCGACGAGCCCGACGAAGCCGCCGCGGCGGCCCCGCAGGTCGACCAGGCCACGGTCCTCGCCCAGCTCGCCGACCTGCACGCGGCCTTCGACGACGGCAAGATCGACTTCGACGCGTTCGAGGCCCGGCGCGAGGAGCTGACCAGCCAGCTGCGCATCGACTGATCAGGTGCCGCGCACTCTGCGGTACCGGCGCCACAACTTCCGGTGTAGAGGGGTCGGCGGGGGGTAGTGATCCGCCGCACGCTCACCGGTTGA
>DASUYL010000129.1:0-4411 GCA_036377395.1 Jiangellaceae bacterium | reverse complement strand
GAACTCGCGCGGGCCGGCCAGGTACAGGGCAAGGAACGGCGTGACCATCTGGCCCAGCCGGTTCACGAACGTGCCGGCCAGCAGGTACCAGAACGGCTGCGGCAGGCCGCGCGAGGTGTCGGCCCACCATCGGCGGAAGGGGCCCTGGACCGCTGTTTCCACGACGGGCGACGCTAGCGGGCCGTACCGACAGCCCGACCCGCGAAGCGATCAGCCGCCTTCGGCGTCGAGATCGCGTTCCAGCAGAGCCACCAGTGCGTCGAGGGACGCGTCGGCGCCGTCACCCTCGGCGGAGAGAACGACTTCGTCGCCGTGTTCGACCCCCAGCGTCATGATGCTGAGGATGCTGGCGGCGTCGACCGGCTCGCCGTCACCCTTGCGGATGCGCACCCTCACCGGCTGCTCTCCCGCAGCCTTGACGAAGACCGCGGCCGGGCGCGCATGCAGCCCGACCGTACTGGCGACGATCGCGGTGCGCTCGGGCACGGCCCCTCCTCGGCGGAGTCGTTCGACCGGTCGGTGGCCCCGAGGTTATAGCGTCGGTGGGCGGACGCGCCGTACCCCTCGGATCATCGACGCGCGATACTGACCGTTCAACGCGTCCGCCCTCGATTGCAGGGAGATCCGATGCCGATCGCCACCCCCGACACGTACGCGCAGATGCTCGACCGGGCGAAAGCCGGGGCCTTCGCGTACCCCGCGATCAACGTCACCTCCTCGCAGACGCTCAACGCGGCAATCCGCGGGTTCGCCGAGGCCGAGAGCGACGGGATCGTGCAGGTGTCCACCGGCGGCGCGGAGTACCTGTCCGGTCCCACCGTCAAGGACATGGTGGCCGGCGCGACGGCGCTCGCGGTTTTCGCACACGAGGTCGCGCGCAACTACGACGTCCAGATCGCGCTGCACACCGACCACTGTCCGAAGGAAAAGCTCGACGGCTTCGTCCGCCCGCTACTTGCCATCTCCGCCGAGCGGGTCGCGAACGGTCATGGCCCGCTTTTCCAGTCGCACATGTGGGACGGTTCCGCCGTTCCGCTCGACGAGAACCTGAAGATCGCCGAGGACCTGCTGGCCGCGACGTCTGCGGCGAAGGTCGTGCTCGAGATCGAGGTCGGCGTCGTCGGCGGCGAAGAGGACGGCGTCGCCAACGAGATCAACGAGAAGCTCTACACAACCCCCGACGACGGACTGGCAACGGCCGCGGCGCTGGGGACCGGTGAGAAGGGCCGCTACCTGACCGCCCTCACCTTCGGCAACGTCCACGGGGTCTACAAGCCGGGCAACGTCAAGCTGCGGCCGGAGATCCTGGCCGAGATCCAACGGGTCGTTGGCGAGAAGACGGGCGTCGACAAGCCGTTCGACCTGGTCTTCCACGGCGGCTCCGGCTCGTCGTTGGAGGAGATCCGGGCCGCGCTCGACTACGGCGTGGTGAAGATGAACGTCGACACCGACACCCAGTACGCGTTCACCCGTCCGGTTGCCGCGCACATGTTCACCCGGTACGACGGCGTTCTCAAGGTCGACGGCGAGGTGGGCGACAAGAAGGCCTATGACCCGCGGTCATGGGGGAAGAGCGCCGAGGCCGGCATGGCCGCGCGGGTCGTCGAGGCCTGTGAGGCGTTGCGCTCGGCGGGCCAGAAGCTGACGTGACATCCGAAAGGTGCGCACCGTAATCGCGCTGGCACCGCGAGCCGGATCACCGGACAACCGGACATGACGAGGCCGCCGGAATCGTCCCCTGCAGCGTTCCCGGCGGCCTCCACTGATAATGATGCCTCCTGATCGGGCTATGACGCGGCATTTTGCGGACACTGGCGCTAACCTGCCACTCGTGATTTCGACCACGCCCGTGCCACCGCTGGGCAGCTTCGGCATCGGGCCGCGCGGTGACCGCCTCTACCGAGCCGTGCTGCGCGACCGACACGTGCCGGTCGCCGTCCTTGCCGAGAGGTTCAGGTGGCCGCGAGCAGAGGTGGAGGAGGAGCTGGCGCCGGTGGTGGCGCTCGGTCTGCTGGTGGTCCGCGACGGCGTCGCGGTGGCTGTCTCGCCCCATCTCGCCCTGGGTCGACTGGCCGACCTCGAGGCACGCACCCTGCTCGAACGCGAGCGGGCGCTCGACGCGCTGCGCGGCGCCATTCCGGACTACGCGGCCGAGGAACGCGGAGGCGACCTCACCCAGGCACGGCTGCAGCCGGTCGAGGTCCACACCGGCCCCGACGTCGGTGCCGTCGTCGACGCGATGATCAGGAGCACGACCGGCGAACTGCTGCTGATTCACACGACCGAGTGGCTGGACAACGCCGGCTGGTCGAAGGGGGACACGCTGCTGGCCCGCGAGACGGCGGGTGGCCGACCGGTCCGCAGCATCTACCCGACGGCCGCGCTGCACCGTCCCGCGGCGCTCGAGATCGTCCGCCAGTGGGCCGAGATCGGCGAGGAGGTGCGGTTGCTGCCGTCGCCACCGACCAGATTGATCGTGTTCGGCAGCCAGGCCGCCCTGATCCCGGTCGAGTGGGGGCGCGTGCCCACCCGGCGGGTCGTGGTCCGCACGCCCGGGGTCGTCGAGGCGATGCGCCATCTGTTCGACATCCTCTGGCGCCAGGCCGTGCCGCTGCCCGGATCGGACCAGACGGGCAGCGTGGGCGGCCACGACCAGGTTCTTCGCCTGCTCGCCGCCGGAGCGAAGGACGAGACCATAGCTCGGCAACTGGGCGTCTCCCTACGCACTGTGCGACGCCGGGTGGCCGATCTGCTGGACGAGCTGGATGCCACCACCCGGTTCCAGGCGGGCGTCGAGGCGGCTCGGCGGAAGCTGGTGTGACGTCGCTACCCTCGGCCGGTCGGACAGCTGCCGGCGGTCCATCGTGAAGGGGGCGTACCGGTGCCTGCGATCGTGCTGACCGGCGCCCAGTGGGGCGACGAGGGAAAGGGCAAGGCCACCGATCTGCTCGGTCGTGCGGTCGACTACGTGGTCAAGTTCAATGGCGGCAACAACGCCGGCCACACCATTGTCATCGGCGGCGAGAAGTACGCGCTCCATCTGCTCCCGTCCGGCATCCTCACGCCGGGCGTCGTACCGGTGATCGGCAACGGCGTCGTCGTCGACCTCGCCGTGCTCTTCGGCGAGATCGACGCGCTACAGGCCCGGGGTGTCGACACGTCGCGCCTGGTCGTCAGCGCGAACGCGCACCTGATCGCGCCGTACAACCGCACCCTCGACAATGTGACCGAGCGGTTCCTGGGCCGCCGGCGCATCGGCACCACCGGGCGCGGGATCGGACCGACCTACGCGGACAAGATGGCACGCGTCGGCATCCGGGTGCAGGACCTTTTCGACGAGAAGATCCTCCGCCAGAAAGTCGAGGGCGCCCTCGAGCAGAAGAACCAGGTGCTGGTGAAGGTCTACAACCGTCGCGCGGCGACCGTCGACGACGTGGCCGACGAGTTGCTGGCCCATGCCGACCGGCTGCGCCCGATGGTGGCCGACACCGGACGGCTGCTCGGCGAGGCGCTCGATGCGGGCCGGACCGTGCTGCTGGAAGCCGGTCAGGCGACGCTGCTCGACGTCGACCACGGCACCTATCCGTTCGTCACGTCGTCCAACCCGACAGCCGGCGGGGCGTGCACGGGCTCGGGGATACCGCCCACGCGGATCGACCGGGTCATCGCAGTGATCAAGGCCTACACGACTCGCGTGGGCGAGGGCCCGTTCCCCACCGAACTGCTGGACGACGACGGGCGGGACCTGCGGAACGCGGGTGACGAATATGGGACGACGACGAGGCGGCCACGCCGGTGCGGCTGGTTCGACGCGGTGCTCGGCCGCTACGCCACCCGGATCAACGGGGTCACCGACTTCGTGCTCACCAAGCTGGACGTGCTCACCGGCAGGGAACGGATACCGGTCTGCGTCGCCTATGACGTCGACGGCACCCGCCATACCGAGATGCCGATGACCCAGACCGAGTTCCACCACGCGGTTCCCGTGTACGAGCATCTCGACGGCTGGAGCGAGGACATCTCCGGCGCTCGTTCCCTGGCCGACCTGCCCAGCGCGGCGCGCCGGTACGTCGGGACGGTGGAGGATCTCTGCGGAGCGCCGATATCGGCGGTCGGTGTCGGCCCCGGCCGGGACGAGATCATCACCGTTCGTGACCTCGGGTGAGGCCTGCGGCCGGCCTCCCGGCGGGGAATGTGATCCTGGAGCGATGACGCGGTCACGCGACGAGAGCCGCCGTCCGAGCCGGAGCCGCCGATCGTGTCTGGTGGTGACGGTCGTCCTCTGCGGTCTTGCCGTCGCGGCATGCAGCGACGACCCCGGCCAGGCTCGCCCGGACGTCGACGACGACGCCCTGGCCGAGTACACCGACGAGGGGGACGGTTGCCAGCAGGCCGTGTCGGCCATCGGATA
>DASUYL010000128.1:0-19158 GCA_036377395.1 Jiangellaceae bacterium | reverse complement strand
GCCGGCGGCGCCGGCGTCGGCGGTAGCGCCGGGTCGAGGGTCGCGGCCCAATCCGCGGTTTCTGGCGTTGCTGCGCATCGACATCGAGGCCCTGCGCCGCGGCGCCGTCGCCGGGCAGGAGCTGTGCGAGATCAGGGGTGTGGGGCCGGTGCCGGTACCGGTAGCCGCCGGTCTGCTCGGCCAGGCGGTGCTGAAGCTGGTGATCACCCGCGGGGTCGATGTGCTGAACGTGACCCACCTGGGCCGTGGCCCTACCGCCGCGCAGAAGATCGCGCTGGCCTGGGCCAGTCCGGGTTGCACCGTGGAGGGCTGCTGGCGCACTCGGATCGAGCCCGACCACCGGCAACCGTGGGAGGACACCCGGCACACTCGGCTGGACGAGCTCGACCCGTTGTGCGAGTTCCACCACGACCTGAAGACCCGGCACGGCTGGGCCCTGGTCGCCGGCACCGGCAAACGACCCATGGTGCCACCCGACGACCCCGGACACCCACGACACCAACGACGAGAAGACCCAGCGGCCGGCCGCGGCGGCACCAGCCGAGCACACCGATGCGGGCGGCAACCATCCGCACCTGCGCACGCTGAACTGCCGGCGTCGCGGTCGAATCCGTCGCCCGAACCGCCGCGACCTCCGTAGTAGACGCGGCGGTGATCCGGTCCGTCATTCCGTGGTGATCGCTCGCAGGACGTCCAGGCGGGCCGCTCGGGCCGCCGGCCACAGGGCCGCCAGGATGCCGACCACGGCGGCGAGGATGACAAAGATGATCAGCTGGACCCACGGCACCGCCAGCACCTCCAGGCCGGAGTCCGCCTGGGAGCGCTGCAGGGCAATCCCGAACAGCAGACCGAGCCCGATGCCGAGCACCGCACCCAGGACGGCGATCGCAACCGACTCGAGCTGCACCATGCGCCGCAGTTGCGGGCGGGACAGCCCGACCGCCCGCAGCAGCCCGATCTCGCGGGTCCGCTCCAGCACCGACAGCGCCAGCGTGTTGACGATGCCGAGGATCGCGATGATGATCGCCAACCCCAGCAGCGCGTAGACGAGGTAGAGCAGCTGGTTGACCTGCGAGCGCTGTTCCGCCTTGAACGCCTCCTGGTCCTTGACCGCGACCATCGGCAGCTCGTCCGCCGCCTCCTCGATGTCGCTCCGAACTTCGGCCGGATCGGCGCCCCGCTCGGTCACCACGTAGACGGTGGAGTCGGCCGGACGGATTCCGCCGCTTTCGAGTGTGTCGAGGCCGACGACGAGATCGGCGAACAGCAGCTGCGTCGAGGCGAAGATGCCGCCCACCTCCATCTCACGCGTCGCCGCGGGCAGCGCGATTTCAACCGTGTCACCGACCCCCACTGCCTGATCCCGTGCATAGTCCTCGGACACCAGCACACCGTCGGACGGAAGACCGTCGCTGCCAGAACTGATTTCGAACTCGGCCGCCTGCGCGTAGGCCGCCGGATCGAAAGCGGCGAGGAAGACGTTCTCTCCGTCCGCCTGTGCCGCGTTGTACCGGATCCTGGCGACCTCCGCCACGCCGTCGAGCCCGGCGATCCGGTCGGCCAGGGCGGGGGAGAACGGCTGGCCCACCGCGTTGGACACCACGAACTGGGCCTTCAGGCCGTCGTCCAGCGCCCTGTCGATGCTGCGGTTCGTCGACTGGCCGATGACCGACATCGCGGCGACCAGGGCGAGTCCGATCATGAGTGCGGATGCAGTGGCCGCCGTCCGGCGCGGATTGCGCTGGGCATTCTCGCGCGCCAACAGGCCCACGGTGCCGAACGCCCGCGGGAACCAGCCGGCGATGACCCGGACGATCGGTGGCCCCACCACCGGCGCGAGCAGGGCGACGCCGACGAACACGGTGGCGACTCCGGCACCGACGAAGGTGCCCGCCCGGCCGACCTCGGTGAACAGTCCGACTCCCAGTGACACGGCTCCGGCGACGGTGAGCACGGTTCCTAGCACGCGACGCACGCGCAGTGAGGTGTGCGGGAACACGACGTCGTCGCGCATCGCGGCCACCGGCGGCACGCGGGCGGCGCGGCGAGCCGGTACGTAGGCCGCGACCAGCGTCACCACGATGCCGACCGCGTACGCGATGAGCACCGTCCGCGGCTGCAGCACGAGGCCGGCACCGCCGAGGTCGAGGCCGAACAGCGCGAACGCCAGTTTGAGCAACTGGGCGACGCCCATACCGAGCAGGAGTCCGAGTGTCGACCCGACCAGGCCGACCGCCACCGCCTCGACGAGCACCGAACGCGTCACCTGCCCGCGGCCGGCGCCGAGGGCTCGGAACAGGGCCATCTCCTGGGTCCGCTGCGCCACCAGGATCGAAAACGTGTTGAGGATGAGGAAGATGCCGACGAACAGTGCGATGGCCGCGAAGATCAGCAGGAACGTGTTGAAGAAGCCGAGCGCCTGCTGGATCGCGTCCTCGTTCTCCTCCGCGAGCTCCGCGCCGGTAAGGGCCTCGACCCCGTCCGGCAACGTCGACACGATGCGGTCGCGCAGCTCCGCGACATCGGTGTCGTCGGCGGCAGTGACGCCGATGCTGTTGAAGACGTCCTCACCGTCGAGCAGGAGGACCTGAGCGGTCTGGGTATCGAACAACGTCAGCGTTGCGCCGGCCAGACTGTTCCCGTTGCCGAAGTCGGTGATGCCCACGAGTCGTGCGCGGAGCTGCGGCGGGTCGCCCGGCATGACCAGCGTCACCTGGTCGCCGACCTCGTACTCGGCCCGGTCGGCCGTCTTGGCCTCCAGGACGACCTCACCGGCGGAGCGTGGCTCCCGCCCGTCGACCACCTGCAGAGGCACGGAACCGTCCTCCGCCGGTGCGTCGGTCCAGTTCGTCGCGACCCCTGGTGCTCCGGTGCCGCCGACGAGCCTGCCCTCGGAGCCGATGACGAAGACCGACTGGTTCGACACGACGCCGTCGGCCCGGTCGACGCCCTCGACACCGGCGAGATCGTCGACCATGGCCGCTGGCAATGTCCGCGCGTCACCGCCGGTGAACTGGAACTGGTCGCCCTCGCCGACGACCGGCCGGACGATGACATCGGAGTTGGAGTCGGCGAAGATCCGCTCGAAGGTCTCGTCGAGGGTGTCGGTGAACACGAACGAGCCCACCACGAACGCGACCCCCAGCACGATGGCGAACGCGCTCAGCCCCAGCCGCAGCTTGCGCGCGGCGAGGCTCTTGAGCGTGGCACGGAGCATCGCTCAGGACACCCGGCTCACGGGGTCGAAGCCCTTCATCCGCTCGAGCACGCGCTCAGCCGTGGGCTCGGCCATCTCATCGACGATCCGGCCGTCGACGAGGAAGAGCACCCGGTCCGAGTACGACGCCGCGTTGGGATCGTGGGTCACCATGACGATCGTCTGACCGAACTCGCGCACCGACCGGCGCAGAAAGCCGAGAACCTCGGCGCCGGAGTGTGAATCGAGGTTGCCGGTCGGTTCGTCGGCGAACACGATGTCCGGCCGGCTGACCAGTGCACGAGCGCAGGCCACGCGCTGCTGCTGGCCGCCGGACAGCTCGCTCGGCTTGTGGTCGAGCCGGTCGCCGAGCCCGACGGTCGACACGACCGTGTCGAACCACTCGGCGTCCGCCTTCCGCCCGGCGATGTCGATGGGGAGGGTGATGTTCTCCCTTGCGGTCAGTGTGGGAACCAGGTTGTAGGCCTGGAATATGAAGCCGATCTTGTCCCGGCGCAGCCGAGTGAGCTCGTTGTCGCCCAGCGACGTCAGCTCGGTGTCGCCGACGTAGACCCTCCCCGAGGTGGCCGAGTCGAGCGCCGCCATGCAGTGCATGAGCGTCGACTTGCCCGAGCCGGACGGACCCATGATGGCCGTGTAGCGGGAGCGGCCGAACTCGACGGACACGTCGTTGAGCGCCACGACCTGGGTGTCGCCCGCTCCGTAGACCTTCCAGAGACCCTCGGCACGGGCCGCCGTCGGGTCGGGGCCCGCGGATGGACCGGACGCGTCTGTCACGGAGACTCCTCGAGCTGCGATGGCGTTGTGACGACCGTAGAGGGTTCGACCGGCGCACGTCCTACTCGGTCGTGATGGCGCGCAGGACGTCGAGCTTCGCGGCGCGCCGCGCCGGCCACACGGCGGCGAGAACGCCCACCAGGGCCGCCAGCACCAGGAACGCCGCGAGACGGGCCCACGGCACGGCGAGGACCTCGAGGCCCTCGTCGGACAGCGCGCTCTGCAGGGCGACTCCGAAGACGACGCCCAGCGCGATGCCCAGCACGGCGCCCAGCAGGGCGATCGCGACGGACTCCCAGCGCACCATGGCCCGCAGCTGTCGCCGGGTCATCCCCACCGCTCGCAGCAGTCCCACTTCGCGGGTGCGCTCCATCACCGAGAGCGCGAGCGTGTTGACGATGCCGAGAACGGCGATCAGCACGGCCAGCCCCAGCAGGGCGTAGACCAGGCTGAGCAGTCTGTTCACCGGCGCCCGCTGCTCCTCGGTGAAGGCCGCCTGGTCCTTCACCGTGACCGTGGGCAGGGCGGACGTGAGCTTCTCGAGCCCGGCCCGCACGGCCGCGACGTCGGCGTCCGGTTCGGTCACCACGTAGACGAAGCTGTCGGCGGGGCTGATGCCACCGGCGGCCAGCGTGTCGAAGCTGATGGCGACCTCACTACCGACGGCCGGGTTGTCGGCGAAGACACCGACCACGCGGAGCCGTCGTTCGCCGGCCGGCAGCCCCACGGTCAGCCGGTCGCCGACGTGGACGCCTTCCCTGCCGGCGAGCGCACTCGACACCAACACGTCCTCGGGACCGAGTGCGGTGCCGCCCTCGGTGATGTCGAGGTTCGCCGCAGCCGAGAACGCCGTCGGGTCGAGCGCGGCGAGGTTGGCGTCCTGCCCGGCGACCTGGCCCACCTGCCAGCGAACCTGAGCGACCTGCGCCACTCCGTCCAGACCGTCGACGCCGGCGGCCACACTGGTCGAGAACGGCTGCCCGAGCGCGTTGGACACGACGAAGTCGGCGGTCAGGTCGTCCTCGAACGCGACATCGATGCTCTCGTTCGTCGACTCGCCGATGACGGCCATGGCCGATACCAGCGCCAGGCCGACCATCAGGGCCGAGGCGGTGGCGGCAGTGCGCCGGGGATTGCGCAGGGCGTTCTCACGCGCCAGCCGACCGACGGTTCCGAAGATTCGGGGATAGCCCATGGCCACGACCCGGACGATCGGTGCGGCCAGCACCGGCGCAAGCAGAGCGATGCCGAGGAACACGCCGGTGATGCCGGCGCCGACCAGCGGCGTCGGCAATGGGGTGTCGAGGAACAGCCCGGCACCCAGCAGGCCGGCGCCGACGATCGCGAGCACGCCGCCCAGACCTGCGTGCAGACTTCGGGGAGCCTGCGGGAGCGCGATGTCGTCCCGCATGGCCGCCATGGGTGACACGTGCGCCGCCCGACGCGCCGGAATGTAGGCGGCCGCGATCGTCACCGTCACGCCGACGCCGTAGGCGACGGCGACCGTGCGCGGCTCGACCACCAGCCCGCCGGGCCCGAGGTCGAGGCCGAAGGCACTGAACGCGAGCTTCAGCAGGTGGGCGACGACGAGGCCGAGCACGAGACCGACGGTGGCGCCGAGCAGGCCCACCACGAAGGCCTCGACGAGCACCGATCGGGTGACCTGCCGGCGTCCGGCCCCCAGCGCCCGAAACAGGGCCATTTCCTGGCTGCGCTGGGCGACCAGGATCGAGAACGTGTTGAGGATGAGGAAGGTGCCGACGAACAGCGCAACCGCAGCGAAGATCAACAGGAACGTGGTGAAGAAGCTGAGGGCCTCGCGCAGCCCATCAGAGGTCTCGTTCGAGGTCTCCGCGCCGGTCTTGACCTCCAGGCCGTCGGGGATCACGGCCTCGACCTCCGACCGAAGCTGTTCCTGGCTGACGCCGTCACGTGCCGCGATCGTGATCGTTGAGTAGGCGTCCGCACCGGCGAGCAGGAGACGCTGGGCGGTGGAGGTCTCGAACAGAGCGAGCGTCGCACCGGCCAGGCTGGCGCTCTCGCCGAACGTGGCGGTGCCGACCAGCGTCGCCTCGATCTCGGCCTGCTCGGCGCTCGTGACCAGGTGCACCGTGTCGCCCAGGCCGTACCCACCCAGCTCCGCGGTGCGGGCGTCGAGCACGACCTCGCCATCGCCCGCCGGCGGGCGGCCGGTAGTGATCTTCAGCGGCGCCTCGCCGGTGGTGTTGGGAGCGTCCGACCAGTTGGCGCCGATGCCGGGAGCCCCGCCGCCGCTGACCACCCGGCCGTCGCTGCCGACGACGAAGACCGACCGGTTCTCCACGACACCGTCGACCCGCCGGGCCCCGTCCAACTCCACCAGCTGCTCGACGACCGATGCCGGGACCGTGCGGGTGTCGTTGTCGACGGCGTCGCTGCCGACGAGTGCGCTCAGGCCCCGGGAGCCTTCGGGCCGGACGATGACGTCGCCGTGAAGGTCGCTGAAGATCTCCTCGAAGGTGCTGTCGAGGGTGTCGGTGAACACGTAGGAGCCCGCGACGAAGGCAACGCCCAGCACAATGGCCAGCGCGCTCATCGCCAGCCGGACCTTCCGTGCGACCAGGGTCTTGAGGGTGACGCGCAGCACGACACCGCCCGCTACGACGCACCCGGCTGGACCAGAGCGCACCCACCGGCGTCCCGTTCGGACCTGCCGAGCAGGCTGTGGCCGCGCCGCCCGCTGACAGGGGCAGGGGCGCGCGGCGGCCGCCCGCTCCGACTCATCCGTCCAGGGTAGGTCGGCACACCCGGAGAAGCGCTCGTTCCGTACGCCACGAAGCTCTTCTCGTCCTGGTGCGCAACCAGCCGTGCGGAGGTCTACGGCGTGGCCTGGGACCATCGTCTGGGGAGGCACTTCGGCCAACCTCGTCGAACCGGAGAGGCCACCATGTCGCTGACGACGGGAACCGCGCCGTTCGGCCACCAGCCCTGGGGAGTCTCGAACGCTCCACTGCCGGGGAAGGGGTGGCTCTACCTCGAGCCGTCGCCGCGCCGGATCCGCGGCATCGTCGGGGACCAGGTGGTCGTCGACTGCCGATCGCCGATGCTGTTCTTCGAGCACGGTCAGCTGCCGCGCTACCACTTCCCGCGTGACAGCGTGCGGACGGATCTGCTGAGAGCGAACGGCCGGACCGAGACCGCGGAGGGAAAGGGCACTCTGCGCTACGTCGACCTTGCCGTCGGTGACCGCGTGGCCGAGAACGCGGGGTGGACCTACGAGTCCGACGCCGGCCTGGTGCCGGATCTGACGCCGTTCGTCGCCTTCTACTGGCGGAGCATGGACCGCTGGTTCGAGGAGGACATGGAGGCGCTGGGACATGCCCGCGACCCGTACCATCGCGTCGACGCCGTGCCGAGTTCGCGGCGCGTACGCGTCAGCCTGGACGGAGTGGTCCTGGCCGAGAGCGACCGAACTGTCGTGATCTTCGAAACGGCTCTCCCGCCGCGCTGGTACTTCCCGCGCGAGGATGTGCGGGCCGTGCTCGAGCCGTCCGATCTGCGCACCACCTGTGCGTACAAGGGGCACGCCTCGTACTGGTCGGTCCGGGTCGGCGACGGGTCGAGAGCAAACCTCGCCTGGACCTACGCACAGCCTCGCCGCGATGCCGAGCCGGTCCGCGACATGGTCTGCTTCTTCAACGAGCAGGTGGACCTGGACCTCGACGGCGAACTGGGCGAGCGCCCGGTGTCGCCGTGGTCGGAGCCCGACTGGTGGCGCGGTGCGGCCATGGCCTTCGAGAATCGGCTCTGAGCGCCGGCCGTCGCGTCGGCTCAGACGTCGATCGGGGACATCCGCGGAGACGGGGCCTCGTCGGACGATACGACCGAGCCGGTGGCGTCGGGTTCGGGTAACGGTGGGGGCGTGCCGCCCCAGGACGGGCACAGTGCCTGATGGGCGCACCACTCGCACAGCTTGCTCGGGCTGGGGCGCCAGTCTCCGGTACGGGCGGCGCGCTCGATGGCCCGCCACAAGGCCTCCACCTTGCGCTCGGTGGCCAGCAGGTCGGCTTCGTCGGGCTGGTAGCGCAGCACCTCGCCACTGCCCAGGTAGACGAGCTGGAGCAGCCGGGGCACCCGCTGGTACAACCGCCACAGCGCCAGGGCGTAGAACCGCATCTGGAACATGGCCCGCTGCTCGAAGCCCTCCGGCGGCGCCTTGCCGGTCTTGTAGTCGACAACCCGCAGGTCGCCCGTCGCCGACGCCCGATCGACCCGGTCGACGTAGCCGCGCAGGCGCAGCCCGGAGTCGAGAACGGTCTCGACATAGAGCTCACGCTCCGCCGGCTCCAGCCGGGACGGGTCCTCCAGGGTGAAGTAGGACCGGACGAGTTCCTCTGCTCCGCCGATCCACTCCGCCAGCGCCGAACCGTCCTGGTCGTCGCCGAAGAGCCCAGCCAGATCGGGCTCGGCCTCGAGCAGTCGCTCCCACTGCGGGCCGACCAACGCGGCGGCCCGCGCGACGGTGCGCTCGTCGGGAGGCAGGTCGAACAGCCGCTCCAGAACGGCGTGGACAACGGTGCCGCGGGTCGCCGCAGCGCTGGGCGGCTCGGGCAGCCGGTCGATGGTGCGGAACCGGTAGAGCAATGGGCAGGTCATGAAGTCGGCCGCCCGCGAGGGCGAGAGGCTGGGACCGGCGGCGACCTCCACCTCGTCGCCGACCGGCTCGACGCCCGGCGCGGCGACCTGCGGAGGCGCCTCGACGTTCATGTCAGCGACTGTAGGCCAGGCCTGGGACACGACCACGCGGACACGACCACCGACAGCACAGATGTCCCGTCCATGGCACCATCCGGGCGCAACTTGTGGCGGGGCTGGACACCTCTCATCGGCCCGGGAAACGTGGCAAACCCGCCATCAGTGGGATCGCGCGGACGTGCGAAGCGCAACCGGGGCCTAGCCTGGACGTGTGAGCGACGGCGACCGGCGGCGGCTGACCCTGGGCAGGGTCGCCGGGGTGCCCGTTCACATCAGCCCTACCTGGTTCCTGGTGGCCGCCGTCATCACGATCGGCTTCGCGCCGCTGGTGCGGCGGCAGCTGCCCGATCTGGGCGGGGGCACTTACGCCGTCACGTTCGCCTTCGCGGTGCTGCTCTACGCGTCCGTGCTCGTCCACGAGGTCAGCCACGCGCTGGTGGCGCGCGGGTTCGGGCTGCCCGTGCGCGGCATCACCCTGCACTTCCTGGGCGGCTACACCGAAATCGAGCGCGCATCCCCGACACCCGGCCGCGACGTGGTCATCTCCGCCGCGGGTCCGTTGGTCTCCCTGGCCATCGGTGGCCTGGCTCTGCTCGCAGCTGCGCCCGTGTCGGCGCCAGTGGGCGAGTTCCTTCTCCTCGAGCTGTCCGTCGCGAACCTGATCGTCGGAGTCTTCAACCTGCTGCCCGCGCTGCCCCTCGACGGCGGCCACATGCTGCGATCGATCGTGTGGCGGGTCACGGGCGACGAGCACCGCGGAACGGTGGTCGCCGCCCGGGCCGGTCAGGTGCTTGCCGGCCTGGTGCTGGTCCTGCCGTTCGTCCTCGCCGGCGGCTCGCCGACGATCGTGTCCCTGGTCTGGTCGGCGCTGGTCGCCCTGCTGCTGTGGAACGGCGCGACCCAGGCACTGGCCGTCGGGCGCGTGCGTAGCCGCCTGCCGCGGCTGGACCTGCGGACGCTGAGCCGACGGGCCGCACCCGTCGCCCCCGACGTACCGCTCGCCGAGGCGCTGCGCCGGGCGGAGGCCGCCGGGGTCCGTGCGCTGGTCGTCGTCGACGCAGCCGGCCGGCCGACCGGCCTGGTCAGCGAGGCGTCGGCCAACGCGACGCCGGAGGTCCGGCGACCATGGGTCCCCGTCGGGCAGGTCGCCCGGTCCCTCGAGGCCGGCCTGGTCGTTCCCGTGGACGTCGGGGGTGAGGACCTGATCACCCGGATGCGCGCCCATCCGGCGTCGGAGTACCTCGTCGTCGAGCACGACGGCACCGTCTACGGCGTGCTCTCGACCGCCGACGTCGACGCAGCCCTGGCCTCCGCGTAGGGGCCTACGCTGCATGCCGTGACCCAGCCGAGCGGCACGCCGGGGCGACGGACGGGACCGCTGCGCGCGGGGGACCAGGTGCAGCTCACCGACCCGAAGGGCCGCCACCACACGATCACCCTGGAAGCCGGCCGGGAGTTCCACACCCACAAGGGATCGTTCGAGCACGACGCGCTCATCGGACAGCCCGAGGGCACCGTCGTCGTCTCCACCGGCGGCACCGCCTACCTGGCGCTGCGTCCGCTGCTGGCCGACTTCGTGCTGTCGATGCCACGCGGTGCCGCAGTGGTGTACCCGAAGGACGCCGCGCAGATCGTCGCGATGGCCGACGTCTTCCCCGGCGCCCGCGTGGTGGAGGCCGGGGTGGGCTCGGGAGCACTGACGATGTCGCTGCTGCGGGCCGCCGGCCCGACGGGGAGCGTGCATTCGTACGAGCGCCGCGCCGACTTCGCGGCCATCGCCGCCGCCAACGTGGAGCGCTTCTTCGACGGCCCGCACCCGGCCTGGCGGCTCACCGTCGGCGACCTCGTCGATGCGCTGGACGAGCCGGACCCGGTGGACCGCGCGGTACTCGACATGCTCGCGCCGTGGGAGTGCATCGGCGCGGTCGGCGGTGTCCTCGCTTCCGGTGGGGTTCTGTGCTGTTACGTGGCCACGACGACTCAACTCGCCCGGACCGTCGAGACGATCCGTGACCACGGCGGGTTCACCGAACCGGTGTCGTGGGAGTCGATGATCCGCACCTGGCACGTCGAGGGCCTCGCCGTCCGGCCCGACCATCGCATGATCGGACACACCGGGTTCCTGGTGACGTCGCGGCGGCTCGCACCGGGTGTCGTGGCACCGCCGCGGCGGCGCCGACCAGCGCCGAGCGCCGAGGCCTGACCGCTCGGCGAAGTGAGGCACGACACCCCTTCCGCGCCGCGGACAGGGGTCTGGTCAAGTGCGCCGCCCCGGGTAGGGTCGTGACAAGAGGACCGTCCGTGGGAGGTGAGGACAGTGTCGACGCATGACGGTAGCCCCGATCGCCCGGGCCGCGACGCCGAGCGCGTCCCGTCGGACGTGTCGGCTCAGATCTCCTTCCTCGAGCAGGAGGTTGCCGCGCTGCGCCGGCGGTTGGCCGACTCCCCACGACAGGCCCGCCTCCTCGAGGACCGTCTCGCCGACACCGAGTCCCAGCTGGTCGCGATGACCAGCCAGAACGACCGCCTCGCCGCCACGTTGCGGGAGGCCCGCGACCAGATCGTCGCGCTCAAGGAGGAGATCGACCGGCTGGCCCAGCCTCCGGCCGGCTTCGGAATCTTCCTGTCCCGCTACGAGGACGGCACGGTCGACGTGTTCACTGGAGGCCGCAAGCTGCGGGTCGCGGTGAGCCCCGACGTCGAGACCGACGCGTTGCGCGCGGGCCAGGAGGTCATGCTGAACGAGGCGCTCAACGTCGTCCGCGCCATGGAGTTCGAACGTGTGGGCGAGGTCGTGATGCTCAAGGAGCTACTGACCGACGGCGACCGCGCGCTGGTCATCGGCCACACCGACGACGAGCGGGTCGTACGGATCGCATCGCCGCTGAAGGATTCCGTCATGCGGGCCGGCGACTCGCTGCTGCTCGAACCGCGTTCCGGTTTCGTCTACGAGCGCATCCCGAAGACCGAGGTGGAGGAGCTCATTCTCGAAGAGGTTCCCGACATCGACTACGCGGACATCGGCGGCCTGTCGCGCCAGATCGACCAGATCCGCGACGCGATCGAGCTGCCGTACCTGCACGCCGACCTGTTCCGCGAGCACGACCTCCGACCGCCGAAGGGCGTGCTGCTCTACGGTCCACCCGGATGTGGCAAGACGCTGATCGCGAAGGCGGTGGCCAACTCGCTGGCCAAGAAGGTCGCCGCGCGTACCGGGAAGGCCGAGGAGAAGTCCTACTTCCTCAACATCAAAGGCCCCGAACTGCTGAACAAGTACGTGGGCGAGACCGAGCGCCACATCCGGCTGGTGTTCCAGCGGGCCCGCGAGAAGGCCGGCGAGGGCACACCCGTCATCGTCTTCTTCGACGAGATGGACTCCCTGTTCCGGACCCGGGGTTCGGGGGTCTCCTCCGACGTCGAGAACACCATCGTCCCTCAGCTGCTGTCCGAGATCGACGGTGTCGAGAGCCTCGAGAACGTCATCGTGATCGGCGCGTCCAACCGCGAGGACATGATCGATCCCGCTATCCTGCGGCCGGGCCGGCTCGACGTGAAGATCAAGATCGAGCGGCCCGACGCAGAGGCGGCTCGTGACATCTTCAGCAAGTACCTCACCGAAGGCCTGCCGTTGCATGCCGACGACCTGGCCGAACACGGTGGATCGGCCGCGGCCGCCGTCGACGCGATGATCCAGCGCTCGGTCGAGCGGATGTACACCGAGAGCCAGGACAACCGGTTCCTCGAGGTCACCTATGCCAACGGCGACAAAGAGGTCCTCTACTTCCGCGACTTCAACTCCGGCGCGATGATCCAGAACATCGTCGACCGGGCCAAGAAGATGGCGATCAAGGAGTTCCTCGAGACCGGCACCAAGGGCATCCGGGTCCAGCACCTGCTGACGGCATGCCTGGACGAGTTCAAGGAGAACGAAGACCTCCCCAACACCACCAACCCGGACGACTGGGCGCGCATCTCCGGCAAGAAGGGCGAGCGGATCGTCTTCATCCGCACGCTCATCTCCGGCAAGGAGGGCATCGAGGCGGGCCGGTCGATCGACACGGTCGCCAACACCGGCCAGTACCTCTGACGCTCCGGCCGTCGACCGTGATGAACGCGCCGACCTCGGCCTCGTCACCGCCGCCGGTTCGGTGGGGCATCGTGGCCACCGGCGGGATCGCGCACACGCTCGCCGCCGAGATGCTCCTGGTCGAGGACGCCCGGATCGTCGCGGTGAGCTCTCGGGTCCGACAGCGGGCGCAGGCGTTCGCCGACGAGTTCGGCATCCCGCGGGCCTACGGGTCGTATCCGGAACTGCTGGCCGACGACGACGTCGACGTCGTCTATGTCGCGACACCGCATGCGCAGCACGCCGAGATCGTGGACGCCGCCCTGGACGCCCGGAAGGCGGTCTTGTGCGAGAAGGCGTTCACCACCTCGCTGGCCGACACGCAGCGCCTGGCGCAGAAGGCCCTCGACCTCCGCGTGTTCTGCATGGAGGCGATGTGGACGCGGTTCGCCCCGCTCATCGTCGAACTGCGCCGCATCGTCGCCGACGGCGGGATCGGCGAGGTCCGCAGCATCTCTGCCGACCTCGGCTTCCGGGCCCGACCCGACGCCAAGCCCCGGTTGTGGGAGCCGGCGCTGGGCGGCGGGGCGTTGCTCGACGTCGGCATCTACCCGGTTGCCTTCGCGCAGATGCTGCTCGGCTCACCGCAGACACTGGCTGCGCACGGCACGCTCACGGCTGATGGCGTGGACGCAGAGGCCGCATTGCTTCTGGGCTGGGCCGGCGGTGCATATGCCCAGCTCGAAGCGTCCTTCCTCGCCCAGACGGCCAACACCGCCCGGGTGGTCGGCAGTGCCGGCCGGATCGATGTTCCGGCCCGATTCCACCAGCCGCGGCGGCTCATCCACACCCGGTCGGACGGAAGCGTGCAGGTCTACGAGGACGAGCCGGTCGGCCGGGGCTACGTGCCGATGCTGCGCGCCGTCCAGCAGTGCCTCCGCGACAGTCGCACGGAGACCGAGCAGATGCCGCTCTCCGACAGCATCTCGGTGATGGCGATTCTCGACGACGCCCTGCAGGCGCTGGGTGTCAGTTACCCCGCGCCCGCTCCGGCCGTTCTCTAACGGCTCTGATCGTCGGGCTCGGTCCGGGTTTCGACGAAGCGGGCGAGGGTGGCCACGAAGTCGGCCAGATCGCCGGTGTCGCTGAGCTGTGCCGCGACGACCGAGTCGTCGACCTCGCCTAGTCGTGGACCAGCACGTTGCGGAATCCCACCGCCCGGCGCATCTGCTCCGACAGCGGTGCGTCCAGGACTCCCCGCCGGCAGCAGGATCTCGAAGGCGGCCGGCGCATCGTTCACCCACCACGCGGCCACGTCGAGATCGGAGCCAGGCCGATGGTCTTCGCGGGCCCTGCTGCCGAAAACGAACGCGAAGCTCGCTCCTCGAACACGCAGCGCCGCGGCGACCTGGTCCTCCAGCTGCGGGGCCGTACGAGCCTGCGCCATGCGCCAAGCATTCCACTGTGCTGTCGCCGGCCGGTCGGGCACACGCCGTAGGCTCGGTGTATGAGCGCCCGCCGCATCGTCGGGATCGAGACCGAGTACGGCATCGCCGTGCCGGGCAATCCGGCCGCGAACTCGATGCTGACCTCGTCGCAGGTGGTCAACGCCTACGCCGCGGCGACCGCCCGGGCCCGCCGCGCGCGTTGGGACTTCGAGGAGGAGAGCCCGCTGCGCGACGCGCGCGGCTTCGAACTGTCCCGCGACAGCGCCGACCCGAGCCAGCTGACCGACGAGGAGGTCGGGCTGGCCAACGTCATCCTCACCAACGGCGCACGGCTCTACGTCGACCACGCGCACCCGGAGTACAGCTCGCCGGAGGCCACCTCGCCCCGCGACGCCGTCCGCTGGGACAAGGCCGGCGAGCTGGTGATGGCCGAGGCGTCCCGGTTGGCCACGCTCGCGCCGGGGTCGTCACCGATCCAGCTCTACAAGAACAACGTCGACAACAAGGGCGCGTCCTACGGCTGCCACGAGAACTACCTGATGAGCCGGCAGACGCCGTTCGCCGACATCGTCCGCCACCTGACCCCCTTCTTCGTGTCGCGCCAGGTGGTGTGCGGTGCCGGCCGGGTGGGGCTCGGTCAGGACGGCAACCGGCACGGTTTCCAGCTCTCCCAGCGGGCCGACTACTTCGAGGTGGAGGTGGGCCTCGAGACCACTCTCAAGCGGCCGATCATCAACACTCGGGACGAACCGCATGCCGACCCTGAGCGCTACCGCCGGCTGCACGTGATCATCGGCGACGCCAACCTGTCCGAGGTGTCCACCTATCTCAAGCTCGGCACCACATCGCTGGTCCTGTCCATGATCGAAGAGGGCTTCCTCGGCGTCGATCTGTCGGTCGAGCGGCCCGTCACCTCTCTGCACGAGGTGTCCCACGACGTGTCGCTGCAGCACCTCCTCACGCTCAAGGACGGCCGCCGGCTCACCGCGGTCCAGCTGCAGATGGAGTACGCCGAGCAGTCACGCAAGTTCATCGAGAACCGGTACGGGGCCGACGTCGACCCCGACACCGCCGATGTCCTCGACCGGTGGGAGTCGGTGCTCACCCGCCTCGAGGCAGATCCGATGTCCTTGTCCGGCGAGCTCGACTGGGTGGCCAAGCTCGGGCTGCTGGAGTCCTACCGCGACCGCGACGGGCTGGACTGGTCGCATCCCAAACTCCATCTGGTCGACCTCCAGTACTCCGACGTCCGGCCCGCACGAGGTCTCTACCACCGGCTGGTGTCCATGGGGCGGATGCAGCGCCTGCTGGACGACGGCGATGTCGCCAGCGCCGTCCACGACCCGCCGGAGGACACCCGCGCCTACTTCCGCGGCCGCTGTCTGGCCAAGTACGCACCACATGTGGCCGCAGCATCCTGGGACTCGGTCATCTTCGACCTCCCCGGCCGCGACGCCCTGCAGCGGGTGCCGACGCTGGAGCCCCTGCGCGGCACCAAGGCCCACGTGGGCGACCTGCTCGACCGCTGTCGTACCGCCGAGGAGCTCGTGCAGGCGCTCTCGGCCGGGTAACAGGTCGGAGACATTGCGCTCTCGGCGTACGGTCCGGGCACCGCCGGTGGCGGTCGAGCGTCACTCCGGCTAGGTAGGGTCAGACCAGACGACCGCACTCTTTCCGGAGGTGGCCATGGCACGCGACGGTGGCGGGCAGCAGCACAAGCAACCCCGGCGAGCCGACGATGTCGAGACGAACGAGTCGGGCGAGGCCTCCGAAGAGCTCAAGGAGCGCCAGGACAAGCTCGCCGACGACGTCGATGCGATTCTCGACGAGATCGACGAGGTGCTCGAGGAGAACGCCGAGGACTTCGTCCGCGGATTCGTCCAGAAGGGGGGAGAGTAGCCTCCATGTCCCTTCCTGGTGACGCCCTCGGTGGCCTGCCCCGGGCGTTCCTGACGCCCGGGACGTCGTCGTTCTCCGACTTCTTGGGCCAGCAGGCCCCCGATCTGCTCCCGGGACGTGGGTCCGTGGGCGGCTCCGAACTGGCCGAGCGGACGCCGCACGGCACCACGGTCGTCGCGACCACCTATCCGGACGGCGTCGTCATGGCCGGCGACCGCCGCTCGACGATGGGCAACATCATCGCCCAGCGCGACGTCGAGAAGGTCTTCCCGGCCGACGAGTACTCCTGCATCGGCATCGCCGGGGCTGCGGGAGTCGCCATCGAACTGGTGCGGCTGTTCCAGCTCGAGCTCGAGCACTACGAGAAGATCGAGGGCATGGTCCTGTCGCTCGACGGCAAGGCCAACCGGCTGTCCCACATGATTCGCGGCAATCTGGCGATGGCCATGCAGGGCCTGGGCGTGCTGCCGCTGTTCGCGGGCTTCGACCTCGAGCAGGGGCGCGGCCGGATCTTCTCCTACGACGTCACCGGCGGGCGCTCGGAAGAGCACACCTACTACTCGGTCGGGTCGGGGTCCCTGTTCGCCCGCGGCGCGCTGAAGAAGCTCTACCGCGACGACCTCAGCCAGGCCGACGCCGCCACGGTCTGCATCGAGTCCCTCTACGACGCCGCCGACGACGACTCCGCCACCGGAGGCCCGGACCTGTCCCGCAAGATCTTCCCCGTGGTCGCGCTCGTCGACATGCACGGCTACCGCCGCCTGGCCGAGGACAACGTGGCCGGGATCGTCGAGTCAGTGGTCGAGGCGCGGCAGGTGCGTCCCGACGGTCCCCAGGCCCCGCTGAACTGACCTTTCGAGAGGACGCCACCGGTGTCGATGCCGTACGGGTACGTCTCGCCCGAACAGCTGATGAAGGACCGCGCCGACTACGCCCGCAAGGGCATCGCCCGCGGACGCTCGGTGGTCGTCATCCAGTATCCCGGCGGCATCCTGTTCGTGGCCGAGACGCCGTCGCGCTCACTGCACAAGATCAGCGAGATCTACGACCGGATCGCCTTCGCCGCAGTGGGCAAGTACAACGAGTTCGAGAACCTGAGGGTGGCCGGCGTGCGTCTCGCCGACCTGCGCGGGTACTCCTTCGACCGCGCCGACGTCACCGGCCGCGGCCTGGCCAACGTGTACGCCCAGACCCTCGGCACGATCTTCACCCAGGAGCCGAAGCCCTACGAGGTCGAGATCGTCGTCGCCGAGGTCGGCCGCACCCCCGACGACGACGAGATCTACCGCCTCACCTACGACGGCTCGGTCGCCCAGGAGAACGGGTTCGCGGTGATGGGGGGATCGGCCGAGCAGATCCACCGGCACGTCGCCGACCATTACACCCCCGACATGAGCCTGCCGGCGGCCCTGCGCCTCGCCGTCGACGCTCTCGGCCGCGACAACGGCGGCAGCGAGCCGCGGCACCTGACGGCCGAGTCCCTCGAGGTCGCCATCCTCGACCGCACCCGACCCCGGCGCCGGTTCCGGCGTGTCATCCCGCCGGAACTCGACGACCTGCTCGCCACTCCCGGCGACGCGGCACCGAGCACGTAGTCTGGCCGGATGGACCGCCGCATCTTCGGCCTCGAGAACGAGTACGGCGTCACGTGCACGTTTCGCGGCCAGCGGCGGCTCTCACCGGACGAGGTCGCGCGCTACCTGTTCCGCCGCGTCGTCACCTGGGGCCGCAGCAGCAACGTGTTCCTGTCCAACGGAGCCCGGCTCTACCTCGACGTCGGCAGCCACCCCGAGTACGCGACACCCGAGTGCGACTCGATCACCGACCTGGTCACGCACGACAAGGCCGGCGAGAGGGTGCTGGAAGGGCTGCTCGTCGACGCCGAGAAGCGGCTGCGCGAGGAAGGCATCGCGGGCGACGTCTACCTGTTCAAGAACAACACCGACTCCGCCGGCAACTCCTACGGCTGCCACGAGAACTACCTCGTCGGTCGCCACGGCGAGTTCTCCCGGCTCGCCGACGTCCTCATCCCGTTCCTGGTGACCCGCCAGCTCATCTGCGGTGCGGGCAAGGTGCTGCAGACACCGCGCGGTGCGGTCTATGCCGTCAGCCAGCGCGCCGAGCACATCTGGGAGGGGGTCTCCAGCGCGACGACACGCAGCCGGCCGATCATCAACACCCGCGACGAACCCCACGCCGATGCCGAGCGGTACCGGCGGCTGCATGTGATCGTCGGCGACTCGAACATGAACGAGTCCTCCACACTGCTCAAGGTCGGCACCACCGACCTCGTCCTGCGCATGATCGAATCCGGCGCCAACGTCCGCGACCTCGGCCTGGAGAACCCCATCCGGGCCATCCGCGAGATCAGCCATGACATCACCGGCCGCCGCAAGGTCCGCCTGGCCAACGGGCGGGAGGCCTCGGCGCTGGAGATCCAGGACGAGTACTTCGGCAAGGCGCGTGACTTCGTCGACCGCCGCGGCCTGGGCACGCCGGCCGTGCAGCGCGTGCTCGACCTGTGGGAGCGCACCCTCAAGGCGGTCGACTCCGGCGATCTCGCCCTGGTCGAGCGGGAGATCGACTGGGTCACCAAGTACCGCCTGATCGAGCGCTACCGCGACCGGCACGGCCTCTCGCTGACCCACCCTCGCATCGCCCAACTCGACCTCGCCTACCACGACATCCACCGCCGCCGGGGCCTCTACTACCTGCTCGAACACCGGGGAGCCGTCACGCGTGCGTGCCGCGACGTCGAGATCTTCGAGGCGAAGTCGGTGCCCCCACAGACCACCCGCGCGCGGCTGCGCGGTGAGTTCATCAAGCGGGCTCAGGAGAGGCGCCGCGACTTCACCGTCGACTGGGTGCACCTCAAGCTCAACGACCAGGCGCAGCGGACGGTGTTGTGCAAGGACCCGTTCCGTGCCGTGGACGAGCGGGTCGAGAAGCTCATCGCCAGCATGTGAGGTGCTCCATCGAGCTCTCCGCTGGTCCGGGGATAGGGTGAAGCCTCTGGC
>DASUYL010000127.1:0-7904 GCA_036377395.1 Jiangellaceae bacterium | reverse complement strand
TACTCCCTTGACCTGCGACCGGCCGGCGGCGTCGAGGATCGACCGCAGCCGGGCGACGGTGAACTCGTCGGACAGCGGGTCCACGCCGAGTCGGGCGACGCCCGGCACGTCGGAGGGGTTTCGGACCACGTATACGGCCAGCCGCTTGCGCGTGCCGGCCTCGGTCAGGTCGAAGCCGCTCCCGTTCGCCAGGTGTACTCGTAGCGCAATCGGACCGCGACCCGGCCGGGGCGGCGCGGTCGGAAGCTTCTCGCTCCAGCGCAGCCACCCGCCCCGAGCCAGGTGGGTGACGAAGTGCAGCCCGTCGCAGTCGAGGTCGAGGAACTTTCCGTGCCGCGCTGCGGCCGTGATCGTCAGCCCCCCGAGGGCGGTGGCGGGCGGATCGTAGGTCTTCAGCACACTGATCGTGGACACATCGACACGGGCCACGACCTGCCCCACCGCCCGCTCGCGGAGAAAGCCGACCAGCGCTTCGACCTCGGGCAGCTCGGGCACGCGCCCAGTCTGTCCCGCCGGTACGTCACCCGCCAAACCGCCCGCTGAACGCGACAGGCAGGGGCAGCGACAGGGCCGATCGCAACCGGGTCAGGTACTCGACCCGCGGCACGTCGATGACGCCCAGCGTTCGCAGGTGCGGCGTCGCCCACTGCACGTCGATGATCCGGCCCGCCCTGCCGTCTGCGGAGACCAGGTTCGCGAGCGCGACCAGAGCCACCTTGGAGGCGTCGCGTCCCCACGGCGCACGTGCATGGAACATCGACTCGCCGGCGAACAGGCCACCGATCGCCACCCCGTACAGTGCACCGGCGAGGCGGTTGTCCGATGTCCAGGCCTCGACCGAATGGGCCCAGCCGAGCCGGTGCAGCTCCACGTACGCATCGACGATGGCAGGAGTGATCCACGCTCCCGGACGGCTCGGGTCGGCGCACGCCTCGACGACAGCCGCGAATGCGGTGTCCACCCGGATCTCGAAACGGCGGCAGGCCCGACGCAGCGAGTGCGAGACACGCACGCCGGTCAACGGCAGCACCCCGCGCGGGTCGGGTGACCACCAGGCGAGTTCCGGCTCACCGTGCCCGGGACCGGGCACAGGCATCGGGAACAGGCCCGAACGGTAGGCGGCCAGCAGCGTCCCCGGTTCGAGATCGGCACCGAGACCCACGAGGCCTTCTCGGTCGGCCTGCCACGCCGGCGGCAGCGCCCAGCGCGTCGGGACTGGCTCGACCGGCGGCACCGTCTCAGGCTAGGTCGTCGTAGGGTCGGGGCATGAGCTTCCGGCGCACCATGACCAACGTCGCCGGGAACGTCGCCGCCCGCAGGGCCGCCCCGGCCATCGCATCCCGCGGAGTCCGGCAGTTCCTGGCCAAGGCGATCGACGGGTTCCCCGGCTTCCCGGGGGCCCGGGAGATCGCGCGCAAGCACCTCGCCCGGACCCAGAACGTCGACGCGGCCGTCAAGGCGGTCATCGACCAGCACGTCCGGTTGGCCGGCGCCCAGGGGTTCGTCACCAACCTCGGCGGTGTGGTGACGTTGGCCATCTCGATCCCGACCAACCTCGTCGGCCTGGCCATCCTGCAGGTTCGCATGGTGGCTGCGATCGCCCACCTGCGCGGGTACGAGATCACCGCGCCGCGGGTCCGCGCGGCCGCCCTGATGGCCCTGCTCGGCGAGGACGGCGTCCGCGAAGCGATCAAGGGCAAGGACCTGCACGATCATCCGCACGAGGTCGCCGTCGGAGCCGAGGATGTCGATATCGCGACACTGGAGAAGATCACTGCCGAGGTCACGCAGGCCCTCGTCACCCGGGTGGGCGGCAAGAACGCCACGCTGACCATCACCCGGCGGGTCCCCATCATCGGCGGTGCCATCAGCGCCGGAGTCGACGCCTTGGCCACGCACAGCGTCGGGCGTTACGCCGACCGCGAGTTCCCGCCGCACGTCATGATCGAGCGCGCCTGACCTGAGCCGGCACATGCAGACGCCGGGCTGGCAGTTCTGGATCGATCGCGGCGGCACTTTCACCGACGTCGTCGCGCAGCGCCCGGACGGCCGACTGGTCACACACAAACTGCTGTCGGATGACCCGGCCCGATATCCGGACGCGGCCGTGGCCGGCATCCGTGCGATCCTCGGTGTACCCGACGGTGCACCGGTGCCGGCCGATGTCCTCGACTCCGTCCGGATGGGCACGACGGTCGCCACCAACGCACTGCTCGAACGACGCGGCGAGCGGACGGCGCTGGTGGTGACTCGGGGCTTCGCAGACGCGTTGCGCATCGCCTTCCAGAACCGGCCCCGCATCTTCGACCGCCACATCGTGCTGCCGGAACTGCTGCACGAGCGAACCATCGAGGTGGACGAGCGGGTCGGCGCCGACGGCACCGTGCTCCGTCCCCCCGATCTGGACGGGCTCGAGGCCGCGCTCCGCACGGCGCGCGACGACGGCATCCGCTCGGTGGCCGTGCTCTGCCTGCACGGCCACCTCCATTCCGCGCACGAGCGCGCGATCGCCGACGTCGCGGACCGGCTCGGCTTCCCGCAGGTGAGCCGTTCCAGCGAGGTGAGCCCGTTGATGAGGCTGGTCCCCCGCGGCGACACGACCGTCGTGGACGCGTACCTGTCGCCGATCCTTCGCCGCTACGTAGGCCGGATCGCCGGTGAACTGGACGGTGTCCGGCTGATGTTCATGCAGTCCAACGGCGGACTGGCCGAGGCTGGTCATTTCCGCGGCAAGGACGCGATCCTGTCCGGTCCCGCCGGAGGCATCGTCGGCATGGTCCGGACGTCGGCGATCGCCGGCTTCGACAAGGTGATCGGCTTCGACATGGGTGGCACGTCGACCGACGTCTCCCACTACGCCGGCGAGTACGAGCGCGTGTTCCACACCGAGGTGGCAGGGGTTCGCCTGCGGGCGCCGATGCTCGCCATCCACACGGTGGCGGCGGGAGGTGGGTCGGTCCTGCACTTCGACGGCAGCCGCTATCGGGTGGGGCCGGACTCCGCGGGCGCCGATCCCGGGCCCGCCTGTTACCGCCGCGGCGGTCCGCTGACCGTCACCGACGCGAACCTCATGCTCGGGCGGATCCAGCCCGAGCACTTCCCGCAGGTCTTCGGTCCGACCGGGGATGAGCTACTGGACCTGACGGCGGTGACCGAACGCTTCACCGACCTGGCCGCCCGCATCGCCGCCGCGACCGGCGACGACCGCAGCCCCGAGCAGGTCGCTGCGGGTTTCGTGCAGATCGCCGTCGCCAACATGGCCAACGCGGTCAAGAAGATCTCCGTCGGCCAGGGCCACGACGTGACCGGCTACGTCCTGACGACCTTCGGCGGCGCCGGGGGCCAGCACGCGTGCGCCGTAGCCGACTCGCTCGGGATTCGCACCGTGCTCGTTCCCCCCATGGCCGGGGTGCTCTCCGCCGTCGGCATCGGCCTGGCCGACACGACCGCGATGCGCGAGCAGTCGGTCGAACGCCCCCTCGGCACCGAACTGACCGCCACCCTCGACGAGCTCGCAGGCGCCATCACCGGCACGGTCAACGCAGACCTCCTCGACCAGGGCGTGCCGCCCGACCGGATCCGGACCGCCGCTCGCGCGCACCTGCGCTATGACGGCACCGACACCGCGCTCGCGGTCACCTTGGCCGCCCCCGACACGATGCGCACGGACTTCGAGGCCGCGTACCGACGCATGTACTCGTTCCTCATGGACCGTCCGCTGATCGTGGAAGCGCTGTCCGTCGAGGCGGTCGGGCTCTCGGACCGGGTGGACCTCGAGGTTGGTGCGGACGGAGTCGGCTCCGCCCGGGGCGCCTTCGGCGCCCCAACGCCCGACCACACCCCAGCCGACTCCGTCCACACCAACCCTCCGGTGCCAGCCCGGGCCGAGGCCGTCCGCCTCTACGTGGGTGGGGGATGGCGGGACGGGCCGCTGCATCGGAGGGAACGGCTCCGTGCGGGCGATGCCGTCGACGGGCCCGCGATCGTCGTCGAGGCCAACGCGACCACGGTCGTCGACGACGGCTGGCGTGCCACCGTCACGCAGCACGGGCACCTGCTGCTCGAGCGGACGCTGCAGCGGCCGGGCGCGGCGGAAGTGGGGACCGAGGCCGACCCGGTCCTGCTGGAGATCTTCAACAACCTGTTCATGTCGATCGCCGAGCAGATGGGCGCCCGGCTCGAGTCCACCGCCCAGTCGGTCAACATCAAGGAGCGTCTGGACTTCTCCTGTGCCTTGTTCGACCCCGCCGGGAACCTCATCGCCAACGCTCCGCACATGCCCGTCCACCTGGGCTCCATGGGCGCGACGGTGATGGAGGTCATCCGTCGCAACGCCCCGACCATGCGGCCGGGTCAGGTCTACGCCGTCAATGATCCGTACCACGGTGGCACGCACCTGCCGGACGTCACCGTCGTCACGCCCGTCTACGACGACGCCCGCCAGGAGATTCTCTTCTATGTCGCCTCACGCGGGCACCATGCGGAGATCGGTGGGCTCACGCCGGGCTCGATGCCGGCGTTCAGCCGCACCGTGCACGAGGAAGGCGTCCTGTTCGACAACTGGCTGCTCGTGGCCGACGGGCGGTTCCGGGAGGCCGAGACGGCAGACCTGCTCACCCGTGCGCCGTACCCGTCGCGCAACCCGGCGACCAACCTCGCCGATCTTCGGGCGCAGATCGCTGCCAACGAGAAAGGCGTCGACGAGGTACGCCGCATGATCGACCACTTCGGCCTCGACGTCGTGCAGGCATACATGCGGCACGTGCAGGACAACGCCGAGGAGGCGGTCCGACGGGTCATCGATGCCCTCCGGGACGGCGAGTACATCTACGAGATGGACAGCGGCGCGATGATCCGGGTCCGGGTCACCGTCGACCGGGCGGGCCGGTCCGCGACCATCGACTTCACCGGTTCGTCGCCGCAGCTCGACACGAACTTCAACGCGCCGGCCTCGGTTGCGACCGCCGCCGTGCTCTACGTCTTCCGCACCCTGGTCGACGACGACATCCCGCTCAACGACGGGTGCCTGCGACCGCTGCGGATCGTGGTCCCGCAACCGTCGATGCTCGCTCCCACGTATCCCGCCGCCGTCGTCGCCGGCAACGTCGAGACCTCGCAGGCCGTGACCGGCGCGCTGTACGCCGCACTCGGCGTGCAGGCCGAAGGCTCGGGGACGATGAACAACGTGACGTTCGGCAACGAGAGGTACCAGTACTACGAGACGGTGGCGTCGGGTTCCGGCGCCGGAGACGGTTTCGACGGCACGGCCGTCGTCCAGACGCACATGACCAACTCGCGGCTCACTGATCCGGAGGTGCTCGAGTGGCGCTTCCCGGTCCTGGTCGACTCGTTCACGGTCCGGCGGGGAAGCGGCGGGTCCGGCCGCTGGCGCGGCGGCGACGGGGCGGTTCGGCGGATCCGGTTCCTTGAGCCCATGACGGTCAGCACCCTGTCCGGGCATCGCCGGGTACCACCGTACGGGCTTGCGGGCGGGCAACCAGGCGCCCTCGGCCGCAACCGGGTCGAACGCGCCGACGGCTCCGTCGTGGAGATGGCCGGCTGCGACTCGGTGGACGTCGACGCGGGTGACGTCCTGCTCGTCGAGACACCCGGCGGTGGCGGTTACGGTCCTAGCACCTCGCGCTGACCTCGTGCTCAGCCGAATTTGCTGTTGACCTGGAGTGCGCTCCAGGTGTCATCCTCATTGATGTGAGCATCTTCTACTCACCGGGCGAGGTCGCCGACAAGTTCGGCTTCAGCCTCGACACGCTCCGCTACTACGAACGCATCGGCGTGCTCCCCCGTATCGACCGGGCTCCCAGCGGTCACCGCCGCTACCAGGCCAGCGACATCGAGATGCTCGACCTCATCCGCTGCCTGCGGGACACCGGCATGCCCATCGACACGCTGCGCCGGTTCGCCGAATTGGTACGCGCCGGCGACG
This sequence comes from Jiangellaceae bacterium, assembly GCA_036377395.1. GTDB lineage: Bacteria > Actinomycetota > Actinomycetes > Jiangellales > Jiangellaceae > DASRTE01. Next base: position 1,960 of record DASUYL010000127.1, on the reverse strand, counting down.
ACACGGCGCGCGATCGCGTGGCATTGTTGGAGGACCACGACAACCAGCTCGCCGCGCACCTCGAGCTCCTGCTCGAGCGGCGGGACCGTATCCGACACAAGATCGACTATTACCGGTCCTTGGGGTCATGATGGCGGCTCACCTGACCGACTTGGCCCGGACCGTCCTGCGCCGGGGCCGGCACCCCAGTCAACCCGATCCGTTCGAAACACTGGGTATCCAGCTACGGCTGGCCCGGCTCACCGCCGAGATCCGTCGCCTCGAGCAGAACGACGGCCGCTGGGCCCGCGTCCACCACCTCAGGGCGGCCCAGGCGGCCTACGACGACGTGCTGGCCGAGGCGTGCCGGTTGCTGGCCATACCGCTGCAGGACGCGGTGGCACCGGTGCGCCGGCTGCTGGCGGAGACCGAGCTGAGGTCGCGCGGCTGGTCGTGGTGAGGGTCCGGGTCCGGACGACACGACCGCCGACGACGTGACAGTCGCCCGGGCTGCCGGCGTCGTCCTCGTCCTTCTTCTTGCTTCCTGCACGTCGTCGGGCGTCGATGACCGGCCGGCCTCGACACCCCCGACAGCGTCGCCATCCACGCCGGCCCAAGCGGCGGCCCGGCAGCTTGCCGGGCCACAGCCGTGCCCCGAACCCGGCTTCACCTGCTCGACACTGGTCGTGCCCCTCGACCACTCCGGCGGCGTGGCGGGAGAGTTGTCGCTCGCCGTGCTGACCGCCGACAACACCGACGCACCGAGAGGGGTACTGCTCTTCCTCACCGGTGGTCCCGGGCAGCCCGGGCTGCCGTCGGCCGACAGGATCCGGACCTCGCTCGGACCGGTGCTGGACGACTACCGCCTGGTCATGCTCGACCAGCGCGGAACCGGCGCGAACGCCCTCGAGTGTCCGGTTCTGCAGGAGCAAGTGGGCACGACGGACTTCGACGTTCCCACGGCGGACGCCGTCCGCGACTGCGCCGACATGATCGGCGACGACCGGCGCTTCCACAGCACCAGCGACACGGTGGCCGATCTGGAGATGCTGAGAGTCGCGCTCGGCGCCGACACCTGGACCCTGGACGGTGTCTCGTACGGTTCGTACGTCGCGGAGCGTTACATCCTCGCGCACCCCGACCGGGTCGAGCGGGCTGTCCTGGACTCGGTGGTGCCGCACCGACTCGACCTGCTCGACCCTGCGCTGTTCCGCGCGTACGGACGGGTCCTGCGCGATGCCTGCGAAGCGACCGCGTGCGCGACCGACCCGGCGGAGGATCTCGCCTCCGTCGTCCGGGCCACCGACCTCGGGCCGGACCTGGTCAGCGCCATCGGCATCGTCGGGATCGTCGATCCCGGTTACAGCGGCCTGCCCGAGTTGCTGAATGCGGCGGCCGGCGGTGAGACCCGCCCACTCGAGGCCTTCCTCGAGGACTTCCGCGCGGAAACGCGGGTGCCTGCCACAGATCTGAGCCAGGGGCTGCACGCCAGCACGTTGTGTGCGGAGGCGGTGTGGCCGTGGGAGGCCGATTCGCCCGTGGCCGGGCGCGCCACCGCCCTTGCTGCGTACGTCGCGTCGATCCCCGAGGAGGATGTGTGGCCGTTCGACCGGGCGACGTTGCGCGACAACGGCCTGGCCGTCACCTGCCTCAACTGGCCGCCGACACCCGAGCCGGTCCCCGCGCCGCCCGACGACGAAGATCTGGCCGACGTCCACGTCCTGATGCTGGTGGGGGAGCGCGACCTGTCCACACCGGTCGAGCTCGCCCGGCAGGAAGAGGCCCGCGCGGAACGCGCCGAGTTCGTCGTGGTACCTGACGCCGGTCACTCGCTGCAGACGAGGGGGCCCGACGCCGCCCGCGACGCCGTCGTCAGCTTTCTCGGGACCGACTGACCGACGTCGGGGCTGCCGCGAGCAGCGTGGTACCGGCCACACTCGCCTCGAGGTCGAGGAGCAGGCGCTTGCGTTCCAGGCCGCCG
>DASUYL010000126.1:0-2097 GCA_036377395.1 Jiangellaceae bacterium | reverse complement strand
CCACTGCCCGGAGTGTGAACCCGCCTCGCGGAGCCGTCAACCGCGCTGATAACCGGCTGATACCAGCTCCACCCCTCAGCGATAACGACACGGCATCATCCGACCGCCGAAGCCCGCGCGTTCGCAGTGCGCCGACGGGCGCGATTGATCAACGGATGTACCCGATCCTGCCGGTCCAGAGGCCGTCGACGACACCGAGCGAGATGGTTGGCCTCGCCGAGGGCATCACGCAGACTGAGCGCACCGACCGCCCGATCCGAATAGCCCACCGGACATCGCCCGCGTTACGCCTCCGGGATCGCCGCTCGACCGCGGTCGCGACGTGCCCGGTAATCGCGGAGCCTCACGGGAGCGGACCGTTCGGTAACCGGCATTCTGATCATCCAAGAGCGCCCATAGCACTCGTCCTGCGGTCCGGGCCCCCGGCGGATGCACCGTCGTCGCCGCCCTCGGTCTTCGACGCGATGTCCGAGTTCGGCGCCCGATACCACGCAGTTGACCGCCGTGCCCAACGTGGTCGAAATGCGGTTCCTCCCCGCCGGTGTGGGCTTCCCCTGGAACCGTGGAGGCTTTCTGATTGGGCTCGTAGCTTCTCAGTCGCCGGCGCCCTGATGCCACCCGGGTCGGTTTCGTCGCTCTGGGGCGATCTGAGGGGCCGGTTTTCACGCCGCTTCGTCCTGTGCGGCTGCGTCGGCGGCTCGGGTGGCGAGCACGGCTTCGTAGGCGACCGGCGACAGCATCTCGCAGCTGGAGTGTCGGCGCCGGTGGTTGTAGGCGTCGATGAACGTGGCGACGGCTCGGCGGGCCTGGTCGCGGGTGGCGAAGTGGTGGCGAGACAGCAGCTCGTGCTCGAGCGTCGAGTTCCAGCTCTCCGCAGCTGCGTTGTCCAGCGCCGAGCCGACCCGACCCATCGACTGGGTCACCCCGAGTGCCGTGCAGGCCCGGGCGAACAGGTTCCCGACGTACTCGCCACCCTTGTCGCTGTGGAACACGACGCCAGCGACGTCACCGCCACGCACCGCGGCGGCCATGCACAGCGCCGCTTTGGCCACCGCCGAGTCGTGATGCTCACTGAGCGCGAACCCGGGCAGCCGACGGGAGCCGAGATCGAGCACGGTGGCCAGATACAGCTTGCCCTCGTCGGTGGGGATCTCGGTCAAGTCACCGCACCAGCGCAGGTCGATCCGCTCGGCCCGGAAGTCCCGCTTGACCAGGTCGGGGATCGGCGCCGCCGCCTTGTCCGCACGGGTCAGGCAGCGTCGACGACGTTTCGGCGGCCGGGCCTGTAGTCCCTGTCGGGCCATCGACGCCGCCACGGTGTTCACCGACACCTTCCAGCCGGCCTCGACCAAGTCGGCGAACACCCGTGGCGATCCGTACGTGCCCGGCGTCCCACCGGAGTCCTCGAACGACGCCCGCACCGCCGCGTCGAGCTCGGCACGGCGCTGCTGACGGGCCGTCGGCTCACGATCACGCCACTTGTAGAACCACGACTCCGACAGCCCGAGCCACCGGCAGCACTTCGCGTGGGAAACACCATGGACGGTCCTCTGGGCAGCGATGAAGCGCGCCACGCTCACTTCGTCGCCTCCTTGACCCACAGGACCACGGAGCGCTTGAGGACATCACGCTCCATCCGCAGCTCGGCGTTCTCCCGCTCCAGCTGCGCCAGGCGAGCTCGCTCATCCACCGTGAGGCCTTCCTTCTCGCCACGCTCGACCCGGTCCCGGTCCACCCAGTTACCCAAGGTCCCCGGGTTGACCCCGAGATCCCTGGCCACCTGAGCGATCGACTTGCCGGTCTCACGCACGATCCGAACCGCACCCTCACGGAACTCGGGGTCGTACTTCCGACGTGTCTCTGGCATCGCTCCTCCTCATACGCGATGCCTCCACGCTTCTGGGGGATACCCGCACCCGCCTCGCGTACAGCGAGATCCACCCCAACGAGCGCGCTGACACCTGCGCCGAGTTCTTCGCTCGAGCACTCGACTACTTCGCCGCCAATGGCATCACCGGCGTCGAGCGGCTACTCACCGACAACGCATGGAGCTACCGGCACGGCACACGACTACGCGAACTGCTGCACCAGCGCAAC
>DASUYL010000125.1:0-9098 GCA_036377395.1 Jiangellaceae bacterium | reverse complement strand
CCGTTAGATCCCATTTATTGAAATACGCGGGCGGATCTGCCGCTGGTCGACGTGCTCAAGGTCGAGCCGCCGGCGCGCATCGCGTACCTCGCGCGCCAGCTGCGCAAGGCCGGGATCCACGACCTGGACGAAGTCAGCCCGCCGGACCTGATGACCAACGACGTTGATGGTTAAGGACGGTAAGAAGTCGAAGCTTCCCGGGTGCGACCGGTGTCATCGCCCGATGCCGGCGAGTGACCTACGCCTGACGGCGCATGGTGGACGTTGCGAATCTTGTGCGAACCAATTGCCGCCACGGCTGCGTCACGTGCCGGGCTGAGCCGATGGTCAACACGGTCTTCATTTGCGCGGAGTGCAAGACCCGCGTACCTGGCCCGGAGCCGCCACCGCCGCGCTGGTTCGCCTCCGGGTCGCGGTGCCGGAGTCCTGCGCAACCGTGCCGACGGTAACAGGATTTGCCGACCTAGGGGGTAGTGATTCGGCAGCCGAAGGTGAACGGAGTTTCCGGACCGAAAAACTGCGGCCGATGGGTGTCCTCGTCGGCAAGCGTCAAACCGTCAGGCACGAGATGAGAAAGTGCCATCACACCGTCCACTTGGAGAGCCTGGCCGTCGCCGAGAGTAACACCAGTGTCGAAATGGACGTGCGAGCGGAAATTCCCGTTGGGCGCGGGCTCGATCGGACCGTACGAGTCGCTTATGTCAGTCGGTGCCATGCCGTTGAGGGCCACGGTCGTGGTTTGCGCCGTAAGGAAGCTCTGCACCAGGCCCCTCTCCCTCGCCTCCCAGCCAAGCTTGACAACGACCCTGGACCCGACCGGAACGCGTCGGCCGCCGCCTGAGAACGAGCACGGAAAGAGTGATACAACAACCTGCTCTGCCACGACCGTAACCTCCTCGCAGCTTCGTGTGACGATGCTACGCCGCACCTGAAGCACTGTAATCCAGCGCGTCGTTAGTCGTGATCATTTCCGTTGCTTCGGCGGAAGATGTCGCCTACTCGGTTCGGAGAGAAGTGCCAGCGTGGTGTGGCGATCTACTCGTCCTGGGCGAGCATCCCAGCATTCAACCGTCGCGTCGGGCGGGGGTGGGGTGGTCACCGTCGCCTCGGCCTGCAATGCGCGCTGCCTGCCAACGATCACCATGGGGGTCGCGGACGCTACCTAGACACGGGCTCGACGCGTGCTGTACGCGGTCGTACGCCCGCGAACGTCCCGTCCGGCGTAGTCGCACGGCTGGCATCCCGGCGCAAGTAAACCCTGGCGACGACGGCCAGCAGGTTTCCAGGGTGAGGATAAATCGGTGATTAGCCCCGCGAACGCGACATCGATCCCATTCCCGGCTGCGATCGAACTGTTGTGCGAACGTCGATGGAGGGAGATCGAAGGTGACCACCAAGGCATCGGACCTGAAGACCCGTCGGGGTTGAGGCAAAGATCACGCGCAAGAGCGCCGCCGACGCTGCCCGCATCAGCCAGTTCATGCTGGACAAGATCGAGCGTGGCGTCGACGTCGGCGAGGACGGCCGCCGGGCCTACGACGCCGGACTGGCGAAGCTGCTCGCGGAGGCCGCGAAGGCAACGACGACGAACGGCACCACGTCCAAGGCGAGGACGTCGACCGCTAGGAAGACCACCGCACGCCGATTAAGAGCCGGCCCCGTTTGCTGGACTGGTGCTACGGGTTCTACAACCATGACCGCCGGCACAGCTCGGCGGGCATGATGAGCCCGATCAAGTACGAGAACACCGCGGTCCCCGACCGGGAAGCCGCGTAGAGAAACCCTCCACGATTCGGGGGAACCACACAGTTCGTCGTCGCGTAGCTGCAAGCTGGTCGGGAAATGATCGACATTCTGTCGCTTCAACCTGTGCTGAGCGGCGTCGTCGCAGGTCAACGCAACGACCGACCACGTCGTTATAGTCCAGCTGTGACGGTGACGAGGCACACATATCGCTCGGACGTACCTCACTGGCTCGAGCGGCAGGCGGCCATCGCCGGTCGTCTGCTCGTCATCGGCCTGGCGGTGGCGGCGGTCGTCTGGCTGGCGCTGCGGGTCCAGTTCATCTCCTCCGCCGTGGTCCTCGGTTTCGCCGAGGTCTCCGTGCTGTGGCCGATGGTCCGGTGGCTGCGGGCGAAGCGAGTGCCACAGCCGATCGCCGCCATCGTGTGCGTCGTGGCGTTCCTGGCCTTCTTCGTCACGCTCATGGTCTTCGTGGTCGCCGAGGTGGTGCGTAGCAGCCCGGAGCTTGCTGACGCCGCGGTGGGCGCGTTCGAGGACATCGTCGCCTGGCTGCGGGCCGGGCCCTTCGGCGTCGACTCGGAGGCCGTCCAGAACGCACTGGACGAGCTCCAGAACTCGGTCGGGTCGTTCATCGGCGGTGTGGGCTCGGGCGTGGCCACCGGGCTTTCCGTCGTGGGAAACCTCCTCACGGTGCTGCTGATCGCCACGTTCTTCGCGGTCTTCGCGCTGTCCAGCGGCGACAAGCTGTGGGCCCAGTTCGTCGGCATGCTCCCGGTGGATCGCCGCCGGCCGGCCACCGCCGCGTTCCGGGCGGCAATGCAGGCAGCCGGCAACTGGTTCTACGCCGCGACGTTGACAGGACTGGTCGACGGGCTCCTCATCGGCTTCGGCCTCTGGCTGCTGGGCGTCCCCCTCTACGTGCCGATCGGAGCGCTGACGTTCGTGATGGCCTACGTCCCCTTGGTGGGCGCGACCATCGCTGGTGCCGTCGCGGTTCTGGTCTCGCTGTTCGCCGGCGGACTGACGACGGCACTGTGGACGCTGCTGATCGTCCTCGCGGTCCAGCAGATCGAGGGCAATGTTCTGTCGCCGCTGCTGTTGTCGAGAGCGCTGAACTTCCACCCGCTGATCATGCTGATCCTCACGACGGCCGCGGCGGCGGCGTTCGGGCTGGTGGGACTGTTCCTGGCCATCCCGGTGACGGGCGCGATCACGGCGGCCGTGATCGCCTACCGGCGTGCGTTGGTCGATATCGAGACCGCGACGCTCTTCCCCACCGTACGTTGACGACCGCATCGCGGCCGTCATTCGGCAGCCGATCGAGCGGGTCGTGCGCGCGGGCTCCCTGTGGGGCCGGCTAGGGCGCCGGTAGGCTGGCGACTCCCGGCGGCAGGAACCGGCTGCCGGTGGCCCGTTCGGAGATGCCGGTGCGGTCGAGGTACGGCGTGATGCCGCCGAGATGGAACGGCCAGCCGGCACCGAGCAGCAGGCACAGGTCGATGTCCTGCGGCTCGGCCACCACGCCGTCACCGAGCATCAGCCTGATCTCCTGCGCCAGCCCGGTCAGGGCACGGTCGAGTACCTCGGCCTCGGTGCGAACCGTGGTGCCCTGCTCGAACAGGGCTCGCGTGTCGTCGTCGAGATAGGACGAGCCCTGCTCGTCCCACGACCAGATCCCGGGTTTGCCGGCCGCCACCAGCCGGCGCAGGTTCTCCGAGACCGCGAACCGGTCGGGAAAGGCCTCGTGCATCGTCTCGGCGACGTGCAGAGCGACGGCCGGACCGACGAGCTGCAGGAGGACGAACGGAGACAGCGGCAGCCCGAGCGGAGCCGCGGCACGGTCCGCGACCTCGAGCGGCGTGCCCTCGTCCGCGGCCCGCGTGATCTCGCCGATGAACCGGGTGAGGATCCGGTTGACGACGAAGGCGGGAGCGTCCTTGACCAGCACGCAGGACTTCTTCAGCTCCCTGCCGACCGCGAACGCGGTGGCGAGCGCAGCGTCGTCGGTTCGCTCGGTGCGGACGACCTCCAGCAGCGGCAGCACCGCCACCGGGTTGAAGAAGTGGAGGCCGACGACGCGTTCGGGGTGCGCGAGCTGCGAGGCCATCTCCGTGACCGACAACGAGGACGTGTTCGTCGCCAGCACGCATTCGGGTGAGACCACCGCCTCCAGCTCGGCGAACACCTGTTGCTTGACCTTCATCTCCTCGAAGACGGCCTCGAGGACGAAGTCCGCGTCGGAGAACGCCGCGATGTCGGTGCTGCCCGTGACCAGCGTGGTGAGCCGACGTGCCTGGTCGGCGGTGACACGGCCCTTGCCGGACAGCTTTTCGATTTCGGCGTGGACGTTCCCGACGCCCCTGTCGACACGCGGCTGGTCCAGATCGGTGAGGACCACGGGGACCTGCAGTCGGCGAACGAACAGCAGCGCGAGCTGACTGGCCATCAGTCCAGCTCCCACGATGCCGACCTTGGTCACTGGGCGGGCCAGGTCCCTGTCCGGAGCGCCGATCGGACGCTTGGCGCGGCGCTGCACGAGGTCGAAGGCGTAGACGCTCGAGCGGAACTCCTCGCTCATCACCAGATCGCCGAGGACCTCGTCCTCGGCGGCGAAGATCTCGGCCTTGGTCGCCGTGCGGGCCGCCGAGATCAGCTCGAGCGCCCGGTAGGGCGCGGGCGCTTCGCCGTGGACCTTGGTGTCGGCGATCGCTCGTCCCCGTGCGACCGCAGACTCCCAGCCGTCCTCGTCACGGTCTATCTCGGCTCGCCCGACGGTCACCTCGCCACGGACGACCTTCGCGGCCCACAGCAGTGACTGCTCGAGGAAGTCGGCGGCGTCGAAGAGCGCGTCGGCGATGCCGAGCCGCGCCACCTGGTGACCCGTGAGCATCCGATTCTGGTTGAGCGCGTTCTCGACGATCACCGTCACAGCCGTGTCCGCACCGACCAGGTTGGGCAGCAGCCACGAGCCGCCCCAGCCGGGGACGAGCCCGATGAAGGTCTCCGGCGCTGCCACTCCGGCCACGGCCGGGTGGACGGTGCGGTAGGTGCAGTTCAGCGCCAACTCGAGGCCGCCGCCGAGGGCGAGCCCGTTCACGAACGCGAACGTCGGCACCGGGCCGTCGCCGAGCCGGCCGAACACGCGGTGACCGAGGCGGCCGATCTCGACGGCCTGTTCGCGTCGGGTCACCAGCGCGACCCCCTTGAGGTCGGCGCCGGCGGCCAAGATGAATGGCTTGCCGGTCAGGCACACGGCGACCACCCCGGGCTCGCCGTACGCGGTGTCGAGCGCTCGGTCGAGCTCGAGCAGGCTGGCCGGTCCGAGGGTGTTGGGCTTGGTGTGGTCGTGGCCGTTGTCGAGCGTGATCAGGGCCGCCTTGCCGGCGCCGAGGGGCAGGTCGACGAAGCGGACGAGCGCTCGGGTGACGACCTCGCCCGGGAACGCGGCGGTGTCCGGTCCGGCCATCACGCCGCCTCCTCACCGTCAGCGGCGCCGTAGTCGGCGTGGTGGGGGTTCTCCCATACGACCGTTCCACCCATGCCGATGCCGATGCACATCGTGGTGATGCCGAACCTGACCTCGGGACGGTCCTCGAAGGCCCGGGCCAGCTGGGTCATCAGGCGAACGCCGGACGAGGCCAGCGGGTGCCCGAGGGCGATCGCCCCACCGTAGGGGTTGACCCGCGGGTCGTCGTCGGCAATGCCGTAATGGTCGAGGAAGGTCAGCACCTGGACGGCGAACGCCTCGTTGATCTCGACCAGTCCGATGTCGTCCATCGTCAGGCCGGCCTGGGCCAGCGCCCGGTCCGTCGCTGGGACCGGACCGACGCCCATGAACTCGGGCTCGACGCCGGCGAAGGAGTACGAGACCAGCCGCATGCGAGGGGTCAGGCCGAGCTCTGCCGCCGCGTCGGCCGATGCCAGCAGTGCGGCGGTCGCGCCGTCGTTGAGGCCGGCGGAGTTGCCGGCCGTCACCCGGCCGTGCGGCCGGAACGGCGTCTTCAGTCCAGCGAGGTCCTCGACGGTGGTGCCCGGCCGGGGCGGTTCGTCGGCGGTCGCGAGGCCCCAGCCCTGCTCGGCGCTGCGGGTCGCGACCGGCACCAGGTCGGGCTGGACCTTGCCGTCGGCGTAGGCCTTGGCGAGCTTGGCCTGGCTGGCGGCCGCGAAGGCGTCCGCACGCTGCTTGGTCAGGTGCGGGAACCGGTCGTGCAGGTTCTCCGCGGTCTGGCCCATGACCAGGGCCGACGGGTCGACGAGCTTCTCGGCGAGGATGCGCGGGTTGGGGTCGACCCCCTCACCCATCGGGTGGTGCCCCATGTGCTCGACGCCGGCGGCGATCACGACGTCGTACGCGCCGAAGGCGATGCCGGCCGCCGTCGTCGTCACCGCGGTCATCGCGCCCGCGCACATGCGGTCGATGGCGTAGCCGGGCACCGACCGCGGCAGCCCCGCAAGCAGGGCAGCGGTGCGGCCGATGGTGAGCCCCTGGTCACCGATCTGGGTGGTGGCGGCCACGGCCACGTCGTCGACGCGCTCGGGCGGAAGCTGCGGATTGCGACGCAACAGCTCGCGGATGCACCTGACGACGAGGTCGTCCGCGCGGGTCTCGTAGTACATCCCCTTCGGGCCGGCCTTGCCGAACGGGGTTCGGACGCCATCGACGAACACGACGTCGCGGACGTGGCGGATGGCACGTGGCACGAGCGCCTCCTTCGGGTCTGGACCCGATGCTACTCGCCGGTAACCAAGGCGGGCAGAGCGCCTCGCACGGGCTTGCCGCCGAGCCTCGGAATGATCACGTTAAGAGGGTTTGTGGGTCCGTTGCCAGGTCTGTAGACCTGGCAACGGGGGGAGAAACCCTCTTAACGTGATCATTCCGGGACGCGGGCATCAGGGTGTGGGGGCAACGTGCGGGTCGCTTCGCGGGTGGACAGGGGTGACAGGAGCCCTCGGTACGTCGTCACGAAGGCGCGCACCCAGTCCGGGTCGGTCTTGGCGTGCTCTCGCAGCGCCCAGCCGATGCCCTTGCGGAGGAAGAAGTCGGGGTCGTCGGCGTTGGCCAGGATGCACTCCGCGAGCAGAGCCGTGTCGGTGCCGTCGCGGGAGCCGATCTGGCAGATCACGGCGGCCCGCCGTCGCCAGCGGTCGTCGTCCCGGGACCAGCCGCGAACGACCCGGTCGATCTGGACCGGGTGCGCGCGCAGAAGCGGGCCGACCAGCCGGATCGCCACCTCGTCGACATGGTCCCACCACGCGCCGGTCACGATCAGGTGGTCGTCGAGGGCGATGGAGCGCACGTCGGTCGCCCAGGCGGCATAGGTACGGTGCCGGGCCAGATCGGTCGCCGCGTACCGCTCCTCGCGGAACTCGGCACCGTCCCAGATCATGCGGACCGTGGCCTCCCAGCTCTCGCGGTCCTCGAGCACGTGGGCCCGGAATACCGGCCGCAGCGCCGCCGTGCGGGCGGGCTTGGGAACCCCGCGAAACGGCATGGCCGACTTCATGTAGGACTGCATCGGGGCCGCCTTGACCGGGTCGGCAGCAGCGGCGAGAGCCTTGCGGACGGCGGCGACGAACGTCAGCGAGGCGCCGGTCATCCGGTCAGGCTAGAGGGTGTGGGTTCAGCGGCGGACGACGCAACACGAGGCGCAGTACCTGCCGCGACCGTCGGACGCCGTGAACCACAGGCAGCACGTCCGGCGCCGAACCCATGGTCCGGCCGGAGCCTCCACGACATCGACGAGGTCGCGGACCCGGTTGCCGAACGCGTCCAACAGCATCCGTGCCCGGGCGACCCGGTCGGCCACGGTCCCGTCCGCCATGAGCAGCGCGGGCTGTGCGATCGCCTCGGCGACTGTTCCCCACAGCAGGCGTTCACCCACCCGGGTGGTGCGGTGCAGTGCGGCGACGACGGCGGCGAGGTGGTCATCGACCAACGCCGCCCTGGCCACGTCGAGCAGGTTCCCCGGGTCGCGGACGAGGACGGCCGCCGGATGCGCAACGGCAGGGTCGTCGGGAAGGACGGCCACGGCTGCGCCGGCGAGGTCGAAGCGGACGTAGGGCATCTCCGCAGAGATGCCGACCCGGATACGGTCGGTCTCGGGCAACGGCACCCGGCGGTGTCGGGTCCAGCCGACCAGGACGGGAAGCGTCGCGGCCCAGGCGTACCCCTTGAACGCGAGCGCGGCGGCCGCGTGCGGACCGACTCCCCACCGGCGTGCCGCCTCGTGCAGCAGGGCACGAATCGGCGAGCCGTCCGGGTCCGTGAGCCGGCTCGCCGAATACCAGACCGCGGTCTCGCCGCCACCTTGCGACGCCGGCGCGAAGCCGGGTGCGACCTCGGCGACAGACTCGAGCACGTCGGCAAGGGGATGCAGCCGGTCACCGGCCAGGGTGTCGATACTCATCAGAACTAAGGCTAGCCTAAGCTTCTATTGGCGACACGCAGAACCGAAGATCGTCAGGAGGGCCGTCGCGCGTATGGTGGCGGCGCTAGGCTCGGCGACACCCCTATGAGCGGCTCGCACGACCTCATCGTCCTCGGCGCCGGCCCGGCTGGGCTCGCCGCCGCGTGGCGTGCTGCCCGGCGCGGGCTCAAGGTCACCCTCCTCGAGCGGGCCGGACGCGTCGGTGGGCTGGCCGGCTCGTTCGAGGTCGCGGGCATGCGCGTCGACCACGGGTCCCATCGCCTGCATCCCTCGACGCCGCCGCGTGTGCTCTCCGACCTCCGCGGGTTGGTCGGCGACGACCTGCAGACCCGTCGCCGCAACGGCCGCCTGCGGGTCGCCGGCCGGTGGGTCGGCTTCCCGCTGCGTGCGGGTGAACTCGCCCGAGAGCTGCCGGCGCCGCTGGTCGCCCGGATCGCCCGAGACTCGGCGACGTCACCCCTACGGAGGGCGCGCGCCGACACCTACGCGGGCGTGCTGCGTGCCGGCCTCGGGCCGACGCTCTACGACGAGCTGTACGGGCCCTTCGCACAGAAGCTGTGGGGACTTCCCGGCGATCGCATCAGCAGCGTGCAGGCCCGGCGCCGCGTCTCGGCCGACACCGCCTGGAAGATCGCCGGGCGGATGGTGCGCAGCAGCCGGGGAGACGGGCAGGGTCAGGCCTATCTCTACCCCCGACGCGGATTCGGCCAGATCGTCGAGGCACTGAGTGAGGCGGCCTCGGCGGCAGGTGCAGAGATCCGGCTGGAGGCGGAGGTCGACAGTGTGCGGGTGGTCGAGGACGAGGTGGTCATCGGCACCCAGGACGCCGACCAGTTCGTCGCGGGCCACGTCTTCTCCACCCTGCCGCTGCCGGTCCTCGCCCGGATCGCCCGACCGGCGCCGTCGCTGGCCGACATCGAGTCGGCC
>DASUYL010000124.1:0-4289 GCA_036377395.1 Jiangellaceae bacterium | reverse complement strand
CGGTGAGGCGTGCGCAACCCGCCACAAGTCGGGAGCGCGGGCCAGGGTCCACGGTGCGCGGAGCGGTCGGTACGACTCAGCGGCTCGGCGCGCCGTGTGGTGAGAGCAGATCCTCGAGTTGCTGTTCGCGGTCGGGTGCGGCGACGAACAGGAGCTCGTCGTGGGCCTCTAGCGGGAGGTCGGGCAGTGGAACGTGGACATGTTTGCCGCGGATGACCGACACCAGCGTGGTGTCCGTCGGCCACGCGACGTCCGCGATGGCCGTGCCCACGATGGGGGAGTCGTCCGGCAGGGTCAGCTCGACCAGGTTTGCCTCGCCCTGGCGGAAGGTGAACAGCCGGACCAGGTCGCCGACGCTGACCGCCTCCTCCACCAGGGCGCTCATGATCCGGGGCGTGGAGACGGAGACGTCGACTCCCCACGCCTCGGTGAACAGCCACTCGTTCTGCGGATGATTGACCCGCGCCACCACCCGCGGCACCCCGAACTCGGTTTTCGCGAGCAGCGACACGACGAGATTTGCCTTGTCGTCGCCGGTGGCGGCGATCACGACGTTGCAGCGTTCGAGCGCGGCCTCCTCCAGCCGGGACAACTCGCAGGCGTCGGCGAGCAGCCACTCGGCCTCCGGGACCGTGGCGGCGCGGATGGCCTTGGGCTCGCGGTCGATGAGCAGCACCTCGTGGCCGTTGTGCAGGAGTTCCGCGGCGATGGAGCGACCGACGTTCCCGGCGCCGGCGATGGCGACGCGCATCAGACCTCGACCTCCGGTGCAGCCTCGAAGACCTCGGTGATCCGGGCGGTGTCGTCGACCCGCATGATGACGTGGACCAGGTCACGCTCCTGGACCACCGTGTCCTCGTCGGGCACGATGCCGTCGCCGAAACGGGACAGGAACGCGACGCGGGCACCGGAGGCGTTCTCGAGCGCACCCACCGTGTGGCCGACCCAGTCGTGGGTGACGTGGACCTCGGCGAGTCGGATCGTGCCGGACGGGTCGACCCACTCGGTCGCGGCACCCTCCGGCATCAGCCGGCGCAGCATCCGGTCGGCGGTCCATCGGACGGTGGCCACGGTCGGGATGCCCAGACGCTGGTAGACCTCGGCGCGGCCGGGGTCGTAGATGCGGGCCACGACGTTCTCGAGGCCGAACGTCTCGCGGGCGACGCGGGCCGCGATGATGTTCGAGTTGTCGCCACTGCTGACGGCGGCGAAGGCCACGGCGTCCTCGATCCCGGCCTCGCGCAGGACGTCGCGGTCGAAGCCGATACCCGCGACCGTCCGCCCTTCGAAGCCGGCGGGCAGCCGCCGGAAGGCTTCCGGGTTTTGGTCGATGACGGCGACGGTGTAGTCGCGGGCCTCCAGGCTTTGCGCGAGAGTCGCCCCGACCCGGCCGCATCCCATGATGACGACGTGCACTGTGGTCCCTCCACGAGGCGGCGTGCCGGCATCCGGTGACGGTCGTGCCGCCACCACGACGGTACACGGGCGGCTGGCCGTCTCCCGGCGGGGAGAGCGCCCTAGCATTCGCATCGTGACGAAGATTGGCGACCTCGCCCGGCGGGTGCTGATCGGTCGCGAGCTCGCGAGCAGCCGACTGGGGGAGACGCTGCTCCCCAAGCGCGTCGCGCTGCCGGTCTTCGCCAGCGACCCACTCTCGTCGGTCACCTACGCCACCCAGGAGATCCTGGTCATCCTCACCCTGGGAGGACTGTCGTTCCTGTACCTGGCACCGTGGATTGCGGCTGCCGTGGTCGTGCTGCTTGTCGTCGTCGTCCTGTCCTACCGGCAGCTCGTCTACGCCTACCCGACCGGTGGGGGAGACTTCGAGGTGGCGGCGGCGAACCTCGGTTCGAACGCTGGACTGACCGTTGCCAGCGCCCTGCTCGTCGACTACGTGCTGACCGTGGCCGTGTCGGTGTCGGCCGGCGTGGACAACCTCATCTCGGCCGTGCCATCCCTGAGCGAGGAGCGCGTGCCGATCGCGATCAGTGTTGTCGTCGTGCTCGCGACCATCAACCTGCGTGGCATCAAAGAGAGCGGGCGCGCCTTCGCCGTGCCCACCTACCTGTTCGTGGTCGGGATCGTCTCGATGATCATCTGGGGGCTCGGCCGGACCTTCGCCGGTGACCCCCCGGTAGCCGAGAGCGCCGAGTACGACGTCGTCGCCGAGATCACCGACCTGGGTGGGATTGCCCTCGTGCTGCTCGTGCTGCGTGCGTTCGCCTCCGGGTGCACGGCGCTGACCGGCGTCGAGGCGATCGCCAATGGCGTGCCCGCGTTCAGGAAGCCCAAGAGCAGGAACGCGGCGACCACACTGGCATGGATGGGCGGCCTGTCGATCGTGATGTTCAGCGGCATCACCGCGCTGGCGCTGATCTCGGACGTGCGATACACGGAGGAGCCCTGCGACCTGGTGGGCTTCGACTGCGAGGCGAACCCCCAGCGGACCGTCGTCGCGCAGGTGGCCGCCGCCACCTTCGGCGACGGGTCGATCCCGTTCTTCTACGTCCAGGCGGCCGCCGCACTGATCTTGGTGCTGGCGGCGAACACCGCGTTCAACGGCTTCCCGCTGCTGGGTTCGGTCCTTGCCCAGCACAGCTACGCACCCCGTCAGCTGCACACGCGGGGGGACCGGCTCGTCTTCAGCAACGGCATCGTGCTGTTGTCGATCTTCGCCGGGATCCTGATCTTCTCCTTCGACGCGTCCGTGACGCGGCTGATCCAGCTGTACATCGTCGGCGTCTTCACCGCCTTCACCCTCGGCCAGACCGGCATGGTGCGGCACTGGAACACGATCCTGCGCGGCATGCTGCGGCCGGAGGAGCGTCGACGGGTGTTGCGCTCGCGGACGATCAACATGATCGGCGCCACCTTCACCGGCACCGTGCTGGTCATCGTGACGATCACGAAGTTCACCCACGGTGCGTGGATCGTCCTGGTGGCGATGCCGATCCTGTTCCTGCTCATGCGTGGCATCCGTCGCCACTACGACGAGGTCAGCACCGAACTGGCCGCCGACGACGTCGCCGGTGCGGCCCTGCTGCCGTCGCGGGTGCACGCCATCGTGCTGGTCTCCAAGATCCACAAGCCAACGCTGCGGGCGCTGGCCTACGCGCGGGTGGCACGTCCGGACGTGCTCGAGGCCGTCACGGTGAAGGTCGATCTGGCCGAGACCCGGGCGCTGACGGACGAGTGGGACCGCAGGCAGATCCCGGTGCCGCTGAAGGTGCTGGACTCGCCGTACCGCGAGATCACGCGCCCGATCATCGAGTACGTCAAGGGCATCCGGCGCTCGAGCCCCCGCGACATCGTCACGGTGTACATCCCCGAGTATGTCGTCGGCCGGTGGTGGGAGCAGTTGCTGCACAACCAGAGCGCGTTGCGGCTCAAGACCCGGCTGCTGTTCACCCCCGGGGTGATGGTGACCAGTGTGCCCTGGCAGCTCGAGTCCTCCGACGCTGCGCGGCGAAGGGAGGACGACGGCGCTCCGCCGCCCGTGAACCGCGGCGAGGTCGTGGTCGCACGTAAGAAACGCTGACGACGCCGCGCGTGCAGGGTCAGGGGACGCCGTGAGCCGAGCCCGCATCGCGCGCGTCGGTGGCGTCCGCAGGCGGGCACCTGGAGGCACTGCCAGGCTGGGCACATGCAGCTGAGGATCTTCACCGAGCCCCAGGAGGGTGCGACCTACGACCAGCTCCGGCGGGTGGCCGGCGCCGCCGAGGAGCTGGGATTCGACGCGTTCTTCCGCTCCGACCACTACCTGTCGATGGACACCGACGGCATGCCGGGGCCCACGGACGCGTGGGTGACGCTCGCCGGCCTCGCCCGCGAGACGAAACGCATCCGGCTCGGGACGCTGGTGTCGCCGGTGACCTTCCGCCTGCCCGGTCCGATGGCCATCGCGGTGGCGCAGGTCGATGCGATGAGCGGCGGGCGGGTGGAGCTCGGCATCGGCGCCGGCTGGTACCAGGCCGAGCACACCGCGTACGGCATCCCTTTCCCGCCTGTCGGCGAGCGCTTCGACATGCTCGAGGAGCAGATCGCGGTGATCACCGGACTGTGGGAGTCGCCGCCGGGCGGGCGGTTCACATACACCGGCGACCGGTACACGGTCACGGGTTCGCCCGGCCTGCCCAAGCCGGCGCAGCGGCCGCGGCCTCCGGTGATCCTCGGCGGTAGCGGGCGAACGCGCACGCCGCGACTCGCCGCACGGTACGCCGACGAGTTCAACGTCGGGTTCGCGTCGCTGGAGCGGACGGCAGAGGCGTTCGGACGAGTGCGGGCCGCCT
>DASUYL010000123.1:0-4609 GCA_036377395.1 Jiangellaceae bacterium | reverse complement strand
CAGCGGGATGCCGCTTCGCGCCACCCAGCCGGCGAGGCCGTCGAGTGTCGTGGCATCGGTCAGGATCACCCCGACAAGGCCGAGGGTGACCAGCGCGCCCGCCATCCCGTGACCGGCCCGGGCGAAGGACCGCTGGAACTCCGTGGTGAGCACTGCTCCCGTCGCGACCCTGGTGAGGAACCAGCCGCCGGACTCGATGGTCACCACGGCCAGCATCAGGATGCCGGCGAGCCGGGCCGCCTCGGTACTGAGTTCGAGCATGAGGACCTCCCGTGCAAGGGGTGCGGTCGACGGTATTCGCGCGCTGGTCACTTCACCAGGCTCGTAGACCCTTCACCAGGGTCCGGCGCCTCGTGAACCGTCCGCCAGGGTGGTGAACGTGATCAACTGCCGGCGGGCGGTGGGGGCAGGAGGACGCCGGGGGAAAGGATGCCAGCGGGATCGAGGGCACGCTTGATCGCCTGCATCGTCGCGATGTCGACGGGCGTGCGCGCCAGTGGCAACCAGGGCTGCTTGGCCCGGCCGACACCGTGCTCGGCGCTGATGCTGCCGCCATGGTCGACGACGAGCCGCAGAACCAGATCGGTCGCCTCGTCGGCGTGCTCGCTCGTGAGTCCGAGCACGTTGACGTGGGAGTTGCCCTCGGCCAGGTGACCGAACGTCACCACCTGGACCGCCGGGAACCGGGCGCCAAGCCGGTCCCGCAATGCGGCCTCGAAGGCACCGTGGCGGCCCGGCGGCACCGCCACGTCGAACTTCAGCGGTGCGATGCCCAACGACGCGGCCGCCGCGTTGACCGCCTCGGTGTGCCCCTCGCGGTACGCCCACAGCCTGCGGCCCGGCCCTGCCTCGATTGTCGCGTCGCTCACCAGTGAGCCGAGCCCGCCGATCACTTCGATCACAACCGCCTCGTCGCCGCCGGAGGTCTCGACGAGCAGGTAGGTGGGGTGGTCGCCCTCGAACGGCGCCCGCAGCCCCAGGCGGGACCGGACGAGGTCGAGTCCGTCGGCATGGAAGTACTCCGCGGCCTCGACGGTGAGCCCGGAGCGTCGCACACCAGCGAGTGCGTCGGCCGCCGCTGCCAGGGAGGCGACACCGGCCAGCACCACGTGGACGTGGGCGGGCGGCGACAACAGGCGCATCAGTACGCGGGTCACCACGCCCAAGGTCCCCTCGCTGCCGGTCAGCAGCCCGACGAGGTCGTATCCCACGTTGTCCTTGGCCAGGCCGGTCCACCGGCGCAGCACCGATCCGTCGGCCAGCACCGCCTCGATCCCCAGCAGTTGCGTCCGGGTCGTGCCGTGCCTGACCACTCGCAGGCCGCCGGCAT
Source organism: Jiangellaceae bacterium (assembly GCA_036377395.1). GTDB lineage: Bacteria > Actinomycetota > Actinomycetes > Jiangellales > Jiangellaceae > DASRTE01. The sequence continues at coordinate 3,279 of DASUYL010000123.1, read as the reverse complement.
TCGTGGCGACGGCTCCCCCGAGCGTCGCGGACTCGCGTGCCGCGAGGTCGATGCCGAGCAGGAGCCGCTCGCGGTCGGCGGCGGCCTGGGCGGCGGCGAGGGTCACGCCCGCGCCGGCGGCGAGCGTTCGCCCAACCGGATCGACCCGCTCGATGGTGTCGAGCCGTCGCAGACTGAGCAGGATCTCGCCGTCGTGCGGTATCGACGCTCCGACCAGGCCGGTGTTGCCGCCCTGGGGCACGAGCGGGACGCCGGCCTCGGAGCAGGCACGGACGACCCCGGACACCTCGGCGGTGGATGCCGGGCGGACGACGGCGGTGGTCCGACCTTCCCAGCGGCCGGTCCAGTCCGTCCGGTAGCCCTGGGTGACGGCGTCGTCGGTGAGCACGTGGGCCGGCCCCACGACCGCCGTCAGGGCGGCGAGGAGATCACGGCGGGCCATGCGGCCACCATGTCACCACCGTCGGCGCCGTCGAGTCACGGTTGCGGCAGGCTAGTGTGTATTGAGGCAGAGTTGAGCGGAACAGGCTCAACTTTCACGGTGTTGGACAGACTGAGTCCACGCGCTACACCAGGAGAACGATGAACGATCAGCTCACCACCAAGGCACAGGAGGCGCTGTCCGTCGCGGTTCGCGGCGCGGCGACCGCCGGCAACCCCGCGGTCGAGCCGGTACACCTGTTGCGGGCGCTGCTCAGCCAGTCCGACGGGCTGACCGCACCTTTGCTGGAGGCAGCCGGGGCCGACGTGGCGGTCGTCCGTCGTGACGTCGATGCCGAGGTCGCGGCGCTGCCGGCCGCCTCGGGGTCGACGGTCGCCGCCCCGGGGCTCGCCCGGGCGACCTACTCGGTTCTCTCGCACGCCGGCGAGGTCGCACGCGAGCTCGACGACGAGTACGTGTCCACCGAACACCTGCTGGTCGGGCTGGCACACGTCGAGTCACCGGTCCGCGAGCTGCTGGGCCGCTACGGGGTCACCGCCGAACGGCTGCGGGCCGCGTTCACCGAGGTGCGCGGCAGCGCCCGGGTGACCAGCCCTGACCCCGAAGGCACCTACGACGCGTTGAACAAGTACGGCGTCGACCTCACCGAGCGGGCGCGGGAGGGGAAGATCGACCCGGTGATCGGCCGCGACGCGGAGATACGGCGGGTCATCCAAGTGTTGTCGCGGCGGACCAAGAACAACCCGGTCCTCATCGGCGAACCCGGCGTCGGCAAGACCGCCGTGGTCGAGGGCCTCGCCCAGCGCATGGTCGCGGGCGACGTGCCGGAGTCGCTGCGCGGCAAGCGCCTGGTCGCACTCGACCTCGGTGCCATGGTCGCGGGGGCGAAGTACCGCGGCGAGTTCGAGGAGCGGCTCAAGGCGGTCCTCGACGAGATCAAGGCCAGCGAGGGGCAGGTCGTCACGTTCATCGACGAGCTCCACACCGTCGTCGGAGCCGGCGCGACCGGGGACTCGTCGATGGACGCCGGCAACATGCTGAAGCCGATGCTGGCCCGCGGTGAACTGCGCATGGTCGGCGCGACGACGCTGGACGAGTACCGCGAACGGATCGAGAAGGACGCCGCCCTGGAGCGCAGGTTCCAGCAGGTCTTCGTCGGCGAACCCAGCGTCGAGGACACCGTCGCCATCCTCCGCGGGCTGCGGGAGCGGTACGAGGCACACCACAAGGTGCAGATCTCTGACGCCGCACTGGTAGCGGCGGCCTCGCTGTCCCATCGCTACATCACCGGACGCCAGCTGCCCGACAAGGCCATCGACCTCGTCGACGAGGCCGCTTCCCGGCTGCGCATGGAGATCGACTCGAGCCCGGTCGAGATCGATACCCTGCGCCGCACGGTGGACCGGCTCAAGATGGAGGAGCTCGCACTGGAGAAGGAGTCCGACGAGGCCTCCCACGAACGGCTGTCGAAGCTGCGGGCCGAGCTGGCCGACCACGAGGAGTCGCTGCGCGCTCTCGAGGCCCGGTGGGAACAGGAGAAGGCCAGCCTCAACCGCGTCGGTTCGCTCAAGGAGCAGATCGACGAGCTGCGGGGCCAGGCCGAGCGCGCGCAGCGCGACGGCGACCTGGCCGGCGCAAGCGAAATCCTCTACGGCCGCATCCCGCAGTTGGAGAAGGAGCTGGCCGAGGCGACCACCGAGGCCGAGGCCGGTCCGGCACCGGACGCCATGGTCAAGGAGGAGGTCGGCCCGGACGACGTCGCCGACGTCGTCTCGGCATGGACCGGAATCCCCGCCGGCCGGCTGCTCGAGGGCGAGACCGGGAAGCTGCTGCGGATGGAGGACGAGTTGAGCCGTCGCGTCGTCGGCCAGCGGACGGCGGTCGCCGCCGTGTCCGACGCCGTCCGCCGGGCCCGCGCAGGCATCTCCGACCCGGACCGGCCGACGGGTTCGTTCCTGTTCCTCGGCCCGACCGGGGTCGGGAAGACCGAGCTGGCCAAGGCGCTGGCGGGGTTCCTCTTCGACGACGACCGGGCGATGGTCCGCATCGACATGAGCGAGTACGGCGAGAAGCACAGCGTCGCCCGGCTGGTCGGAGCGCCGCCCGGGTACGTCGGCTACGAGGAGGGCGGCCAGCTCACCGAGGCCGTCCGCCGCCGTCCGTACTCCGTCATCCTGCTCGACGAGGTCGAGAAGGCGCACCCGGAGGTTTTCGACCTCCTCCTGCAGGTGCTCGACGACGGCCGGCTCACCGACGGGCAGGGGCGCACTGTCGACTTCCGCAACGCGATCCTGATCCTCACCTCGAACCTGGGCTCGGTGTTCCTCGCCGACCCGACGCTCGACGAGGAGACGAAGCGAGACCGGGTGATGGAGGTCGTACGGGCCTCGTTCAAGCCCGAGTTCCTCAACCGGCTCGACGAGGTGGTGCTGTTCGACCCGTTGGGCACCGACGAGCTGGCCCGCATCGTCGACCTGCAGATCGCCCAACTCGCGACCCGGCTGGCCGACCGTCGGCTCGTCCTCGAGGTGTCCGACGCCGCCCGGGAGTGGCTCGCCCTCACCGGTTACGACCCTGTGTACGGCGCCCGGCCGTTGCGCCGGCTCGTCCAGTCGGCGATCGGTGACCGGCTGGCCAGGGCGATCCTTTCCGGCGAGATCCACGATGGGGACACGGTGGCGGTCGACCTCGATGAGGCCTCCGTCGCGCTCACCGTCAGCCGCGCGTGATTGGACCGGCGCCGCTGACGCTGTCCGATCACGCGGGTCAGCAGGGCGAGATGGTCGTCCAGCGTTCCACTGCTGATCAGCCCGACGAGTAGCGTCGCCTGCTCGGCT
>DASUYL010000122.1:0-7646 GCA_036377395.1 Jiangellaceae bacterium | reverse complement strand
CGGCGGGGACGACGCTGCGCCGACGCTGACCTGGTACACGAACCCCGACAACGGGGGGCAGGAGGCGCTGGCGGAGAAGTGTACCGAGGCTGCGGAGGGCGCCTACCGCATCGAGATCTCGGAGCTCCCGGCGGACGCGAGCGACCAGCGGGAGCAGCTGGTGCGGCGGCTGGCGGCCAACGACAGCTCGATCGATCTGATGAGCCTGGATGTCGTGTTCGTGCCGGAGTTCGCCGAGGCCGGGTTCCTTCGTTCCTTCACCGACGACGAGGCCGCCGGGCTGACCCGGGGCGTCCTCGATGGGCCGGTGGAGACGGTCGGGTGGGACGACGAGGTCGTGGCGGCGCCCTTCTGGGCCAACACCCAGCTGCTCTGGTATCGCAAGTCGGTGGCCGAGCGGGCGGGCATCGATCCCGCCGACGGGCCGGTCACCTGGGATCAGGTCATCGACGCCGCCGAGGCGACGGACACCACGGTCGCGGTGACCGGCGGGCGCTACGAGGGCTACATGGTTTGGATCAACGCCCTGGTCATGTCTGCAGGTGGTGAGGTACTGGAGGATCCCGACGCCGGCAAGGACGCAAACCCGGAGCTCGAGTCCGATGCGGGGAAGAGCGCCACGGACATCATCCACCGGCTGGCCACGACGGTCGCCGACCCGGCGTTGTCCACGGCGCTCGAAGAGAACGCCCGCGCCACCTTCCAGGCGGACGACGGCGGGTTCATGGTCAACTGGCCCTACATCTACAGCGCCGCCGGCGCCGCCGTCGACGAGGGCTCGCTGGACCCCGCGGTGTTCGACGACATCGCCTGGGCTCGCTTCCCGCGGGTGGAGCCGGGCGCGGAGAGCGCCCCGCCGCTGGGAGGCATCGACCTGGCGATCGGCGCGTTCAGCGATCATCCCGCCGAGGCGGTGGACGCCGTCAGCTGCATCACGACGGTGGAGAGCCAGACCGAGTACATGCTGGCCGAAGGCAACCCCGCAGCTCGGGCGGCGGTGTTCGACGACCCCGACGTGCGGGAGGCGTTCCCGATGGCGGACCTCATCCGCGATTCGATCAACACCGCCGGCCCGCGGCCCCGTAGCGCCTACTACAGCGACGTGAGCGCCGCCACCGTGCGGGAGTACCACCCACCCAGATCGGTCAATCCGGACTCGACCCCCGGCAACGCCGACGACCTCATCCACAACGTGCTCCAAGACCGCCAGCTCCTGTGACCTGACGAGGCAAGCAGCCATGGCGACCGTGACCGTACCCAGCGACGAGACGACAGGCACCCGGAGGCGGGGCCGGCCTCCGACCCACATGTCGGAACGAGCCCGGAGCGAGCAGCGGCTCGGCTGGCGCCTGGTCGCTCCGGCGGTGGTGGTGATGCTGGCGGTGACCGCCTACCCGTTGGGCCGGGCCGTGTACCTGTCGCTGTACAGCTACCGGTTGACCGACCCGGCCGGCAAGGAGTTCGTCGGCCTGCGCAACTACGGCGTCGTTTTGACCGACAGCCTGTGGTGGCAGACCGTGTTCACGACGACGTTCATCACCGTTGTGACGGTGGTCGTCGAGCTGGTGATCGGCTTCGCGTTCGCCATGGTGATGCACCGTGCCATCGTGGGCCGCCGCCTCGTGCGCACAGCCATCCTCATCCCCTACGGGATCGTCACCGTCGTCGCCGCGTACGCCTGGCAGTACGCGTTCGCCCTCGAGTCGGGGTTCGTGAACAACTGGTTCGGGCTCGGTGACAAGGCCTGGTTCGCGGACCGGTGGTCCGCGCTGGCCGTGATCATCATGGCCGAGGTGTGGAAGACCACCCCGTTCATCTCGCTGCTGCTGCTCGCCGGCCTGTCCCAGGTGCCCGAGGAGCTGCAGGAGGCGGCCAGGGTCGACGGCGCCACCGCCTGGCAGCGACTACGGCGGGTGACGATCCCCAACATGCTCCCGGCGATCATGGTGGCGCTGCTGTTCCGGACCCTCGACGCCTTCCGCATCTTCGACACCATCTTCATCATGACCGGCGGGGCCGAGAAGACAGAGAGCGTCTCGTTCCTCACCTACCGGCAGAACATCACCCGAACGGCCCTCGGGCTCGGCGGGGCGCTGTCGGTGCTGCTGTTCCTGTCCGTCGCGCTCATCGCCTTCATCTACCTGAAGGGGTTCAAGGTCGACCTGTCGCGGGTGCGCGGTGACTAGGGGGTTGATGCCATGAGGTGGGACCGCAAGACCCTCGGCTGGACCGTCGCCGTTCTCGCGATCGTCGTCTACTCGCTGCTACCCGTGGCCTGGATCACCTCCTTGTCCTTCAAGCAGGGAGACGACATCAACAATCAGCAGTTCCTGCCGACCCGCTGGTCGCTGGACAACTACCGCACCGTGTTCGACACCGACCTGTTCACCAGTGCGCTCCGCAACTCGCTCGGCATCTCGCTCATCGCAACGGCCATCTCGGTGGCGCTGGCCACGGTCGCCGCCTACGCCATCGCCCGGCTGGAGTTCAAGGGCAAGCGGGCGGTGCTGTCCACCGCGCTGGCCATCGCCATGTTCCCCACGGTCGCCCTGGTCGGGCCGCTGTTCGACATGTGGCGGTCGCTCGGGATCTACGACACGTGGCTCGGGCTGATCATCCCCTACATCTCCTTCACGCTGCCGCTGGCGATCTGGACGCTCTCGTCGTTCTTCCGTCAGATCCCCTGGGAGATGGAACAGGCGGCCCAGGTGGACGGGGCCACCGCGTGGCAGGCGTTCCGCAAAGTGATCGTGCCCCTCGCCGCCCCGGGGGTCGCGACGGCCACCATCCTCGTGTTCTTCTTCGCCTGGAACGACTTCGTGTTCGGCATCTCGCTCACGGCCACCGACCGGGCCCGCCCGGTCCCGGCAGCGCTGGCGTTCTTCACCGGCGAGACGTTCTTCGAGCAGCCCACGGCCGCCATCTCGGCGGCGGCGGTGATCGTGACCATCCCGGTGATGGTCCTGGTGCTCGTCTTCCAGCGCCAGATCGTCTCTGGCCTCACCTCCGGGGCGGTGAAGGGATGACCAGAGCGAAAGGTGACCCATGACCAGCATCCGGCTCGACCACCTCACCAAGACCTTCTCCGGCGCCACCACACCGGCCGTCGACGATGTGAGCCTCGACATCGCCGACGGCGAGTTCGTGATCCTCGTCGGGCCATCGGGATGCGGGAAGTCCACGATCCTGCGCATGATCGTCGGCCTCGAGGACGTCACCGCAGGCGACGTGTACATCGGTGACACGCAGGTCAACGACAAGGCACCCCGAGACCGCAACCTCGCCATGGTGTTCCAGAACTACGCCCTGTATCCGCACCTGAACGTGTACGAGAACATCGCCTTCCCGCTCCGCCTCCACCACGCCCCCGACGACGAGGTGCGCACGCGGGTCCATCGGGCGGCTGACCTGCTCGAGCTGGACGAGCTCCTCGAGCGCAAGCCCGCCCACCTCTCCGGTGGACAACGCCAACGGGTCGCCATGGGCCGGGCCATCGTGCGCGACGCCGAGGCCTTCCTGTTCGACGAGCCCCTGTCGAACCTCGACGCCAAGCTCCGCGGCCAGATGCGCACCGAGATCTCCCGCCTCCAGAACCAGCTCGGCGTCACCACCGTCTACGTCACCCACGACCAGATCGAAGCCATGACGCTCGGCGACCGTGTCGCCGTGTTGCGCAAAGGCGGCGTGCTCCAGCAGGTCGACGTCCCCCGCGTGCTCTACGAGCAGCCGGTCAACCTGTTCGTCGCCGGTTTCATCGGCTCGCCACCCATGAACTTCCTGCCCGCAACCGTCGAAGCGTCCAAGCTCAGCTTGCCCATCGGCGACATCGCGCTCTCGCCCGACCTGGCAGCCACCACCGCCGGCCACGACGTTCTCATCGCCGGTGTCCGCCCCGAGCACTTCGAAGACGCAGCCACGCTCGACGACGAACGCAAACAGCACGGCCTCCTGTTCCACGCCGAGATCGACGTCATCGAATGGCTCGGGAGCGAGCAGTACGCCTACGTGCCCTTCGAAGCGCCCGAGCAGGTCCGCCGCGCCCTGGCCGAGCTCGCCACCGAGCTCGACCTCGAGCAGTTGCGCACCCAGCTCGTGATCACCCTCGACGCCGACACCCGCATCTCCGAAGGGTCCGACGCCGAGCTCTGGCTCGACCCCACCCGCATGCACCTGTTCGACCCCGAGTCAGGCGAGAACCTGACCCACGGCCGTGGCGTCGACACACGTTCCCTGGAGCTGGCGTGACCGTCGCGACGCTACCCTACGCCATGGCCGACCGGGCTTTGGCGTGCCACTGTGGGGTCGTAAGCCAGACCGCGCGGAGGGGGCAGCGATGGACGTAGCAGAGCTCGTCGCGATGTACAGCGACGCGTGGGCGGCCGACGAGGCGGAGCGACGGCGGCTGCTCGAGGTGGCGTGGCACGACGCCGGCGTGTACTCCGACCCAGTGGGTCGGGCCGCGGGGCGAGAGGCACTCGTCGCCCACATCGCCGGGTTTCAAGAGCAGTTCCCCGGCCACCGCATCGTCATGACGAGCGGCGTCGACGAGCACGACGGCTGCTTTCGGTTCGGCTGGGCGCTGAACGACGCCGACGGCAACATCGTCATGGAGGGCGTCGACTTCGGCGAGGTGGCCGACGACGGCCGCATCGTCCGCCTCACCGGGTTCTTCGACCCCCTGCCGGGGTCCGACCGCCTCGATCGGATGCGCCGCTCCGGCGTCGGCGTCGAGGACCCCAACATCGTCGGCAACCCCGGTCCGACCGGCATCCCTCCGGGCGAGGAGGCCGAGGGCGGCCTCCTCGTCGACGACCCCGAAGGCGCCCGCCAGGCCGAGGTCTGACGCTACCTGGCGCCTGCGTACGGCCCACCTGAGTCGGCGGCGTCGACTACGCGATCGCGGGGTGCAGCGGGTCCCCACGGACTGGATCGTGAGGACAGAACTCGATCGTGCGGCCCCCGCCTGCGCCGGCCAGCCCGCCGGCCACCCGGGGCGACGACGTCGTAGGAGGGTCCCATGTCACGTTCCAGTGTCGACCCAGCGACGGTGCGTCCGCCCGACCAACCGATCTCGGCAGACGGCGAGACGACCCGAGACGAGGGAGAGCCTCGGACCCTTGGGCTGACCTCGGCGACCGGTCTGGTGATCGGGAGCATCGTGGGAACCGGTGTGTTCACGTTGCCGGCGGTGCTGGCTGCCGCCGGCACGGTGTCGCTCATCGTGCTGGGCGTCGTGGCCGTGGGCGCACTGCTCCTGGCTGTCCTGTTCGGTCAGCTCACGCGGCGCGTGCCCAAGAGCGACGGCGGGCTGTACGCCTACGCGCGCCACGAGTTCGGTGATTTCGCCGGCTACCTCACCGGGTGGTGCTACTGGATCCAGGCCTGGGCCGGCGATGCGGCCATCGTCGCGTCGTGGGTGTTCTACGTGAACGCCCTGTTCGGCTGGGGCGACCCGGCCGACCTGGCGAACTGGGGCATCGCCCTGGTGGGGTTGTGGGTCCCGGCGATCGTGAACCTGGCCGGGATCCGCCAGATGGCCTGGTTCCAGAACCTCACGGTCGTGTTGAAGTTCCTCCCGCTGCTCTTCGTCGGAGTGGTGGGATGGTTCTTCGTCGACACCGCCAACTTCGGCGCCTTCAACGCCTCGGGGGGCGGCCTCTACGACGCCATCGGCATCGCTGCGGGGGTGGCGCTGTTCTCCTTCATCGGCGTCGAGGCGGCGGCGATTACGGCCAGGCGGGTGAGGAACCCTCGGCGGAACGTCGGTCGGGCGGCGCTGCTGGGGACGTCGGCGGCCGCCGTTGTGTACATGGCGGCGTCGGCGGCGGTGATGGGCCTGGTGGCTCACGACACGCTCGTGGAGACCGGGTCGCCGTTCGTCGACGCCTTCGAGGCGATCTTCGCTGGGGCCGGCTGGGCCGGGAAGCTGGTCGCGGCGCTGGCCGTGGTGTCGGGCATCGGAGCGCTCAACGGCTGGACGTTGATCGTGGCCGAGACGTCGCGGGCGGTGGCCGACGACGATCTGTTCCCCCGACCGTTTGCCTGGACCAATGCCAACGACACCCCTTGGTTCGGCATCTTGGTGGGCGCGGCGCTGCCGTCCCTGCTCATGCTGTGGCGTTACAGCACCGATGCGGGGCTGACCGTGTTCACGTACCTGGTCAACCTGACCGTGGTCACGGTGGCCATCCCCTACTTCATCTCGGCGATCGCACAACTCGCCTATCTGGTCTCGCGCCGGCGGCGGGTGCAGGGCTGGCTGCTGGCCCGCGACCTCTCGGTCGCCGGGGCAAGCATCCTGTTCTCGATGTGGGTGACCTTCGCATCCGGTTACCAGGCCGTCTACCAGGCGCTGGTCGCCATCCTCGCCGGGCTGGTCCTGTACGTCTTCGTCAAGGCCCGGCGGGAGCGCCTGGGAGAGGTCCCGGAGCCCGTGGACATCGCCCCGGACCAAGCCGTTCCAACGCAGGCGGCGTCGTGAACGCGGGCGGCCGTGAGTCCACCCCGTAGACAAGGAGAGCGCCATGGCACTTGGGGTTCATTCCGAGATCGGGACGCTGCGCAAGGTCATGCTGCACCGGCCCGGGCTGGAGCACACCCGGCTGACGCCGTCCAACGCCGAGGAGCTGCTGTTCGACGACGTCATCTGGGTCAAGCGCGCCAAGGAGGAGCACGACGTCTTCGCCGAGACGCTGCGCGACCGCGGTGTCCAGGTGTTCTACGCCGAGGAGCTGTTCGCCCAGACCCTGGCGGACCCGGCCGTGCAGAAGTGGGTGTGCGACCACATCCTCAACGAGCGCATGGTCGGGCCGTCACTGGCGAAGGCCGCCCCCGACTGGGTGGCGAGCACCGATCCCGCCACGGTCGCCGACTTCCTGATCGGCGGCGTCACCCGCAAGGACCTCGCAAGCGGCAAGGGCCTGCTGTACGAGTCGACCGACCCCACGCACATGCTCGTGCCCCCTCTGCCGAACTTCATCTTCCAGCGCGACTCGTCGTGTTGGATCTACGGCGGGGTGACGCTCAATCCGATGGCCAAGCCCGCCCGCCGGCCCGAAACGATGATCGTCGAGGCGATCTACCGGTTCCACCCGCTCTTCGCGGCCGATGGCGGGGTCGAGGTGTGGTTCGGGGGTTCCGACGAGGACTGGGGGCGGGCCACGATCGAGGGCGGCGACGTGATGCCCATCGGCAAGGGCGTGGTTCTGATCGGCATGGGTGAGCGCACGACACCCCAGGCCGTCTCGCTGGTGGCCCGGCGGCTGTTCCAGGCCGGCGCCGCGCACCTCGTGCTGGCCGTGGTGCTGCCCCGATCCCGCCACTACATGCACCTCGACACCGTGATCACCATGGCCGACCACGACGCCGTGTGCGCCTATCCCAGCATCGTCGAGGGCGCCCGCGTCTGGGCGGTCCGGCCGGGGGACAGCCCCGACGAGGTCGTGCTCGAAGCCGAAGACGCCGGGCTCGTCGAGTCCATCGGCCGGTACCTCGACATCGGGGACGTCCGGGTCATCACGACCGGCGGCGACGAGTTCGAGGCCGAGCGGGAGCAGTGGGACGACGGCAACAACGTCCTCGCCGTCGAGCCCGGCGTGGTCGTCGCCTACGAACGCAACACCTACACCAACACCAAGCTCCGCAAG
>DASUYL010000121.1:0-3199 GCA_036377395.1 Jiangellaceae bacterium | reverse complement strand
GTCTTGCAGATCTCGGCCTCACCGAGCTCGAGCAGCAACCAGTACCGCTCGTGGGGCCGGAAGCCCGTGAAGTCCAACCGGACGACCACGCGCTGGCCCGGCAGTCGGTCCCGGCGGAGCGCGTTGCACATCGACCACAACGCCACGAACGGATCGAGGTTCTCGGGGGCGATCTCGAGCCAACGGGCTCCCCACTCGCCGAGCGCCTCGCAGACCGTGAACAGATCGTGGCCCGAGCTCGTGAGGTGGTAACGGTGACCGCGTCCCTGAGCCTTCGGTGCCGACTCGACGATGCCGAGGCGTTCGAACTGCTTGAGCCGCTGCGTGAGCATGGTGCGGGAGAGCCCGGGCGCACCCTCGAGGATCTCGCCGAAGGTCTCGCAACCGAGATGCAGGTTGCGGACGATCAACGGCGTCCAACGCTCGGCGAAGATCTCCGCACCACGGGCGATCGGGCAGTACTGGCCGTAGGTCCTCACAAGGGCAGTGTCCCGCGCCTCCCGACCTCCGTGAAGTCCAGATTCCTTACATCGAAGTCCAGATAGCTGACTTCTCCCCGGTGCCCCCCGCTGGTGCGATGAGCCCCATCGACCGGAGGAGGAGCGATGACCGCACCAACCACCATGCAGATCCCCGGGTTCCGAGGCGACCTCGTCACCCCGGACCACCATGACTACGACGACGCCCGAGCGGTGTGGAACGGCACGGTCGACCGACGCCCCCGGCTCATCGCCCGCTGCAGCGGCAGCGCCGACGTGGCCGCAGCGGTGCGCTTCGCCCGTGACTGCGACCTCGAGATCGCCGTGCGAGGCGGAGGCCACAACGTCGCCGGCACCGCGGTGTGCGACGGGATCGTCATCGACCTCTCGGCGATGCGCGCCGTCTCCGTCGATCTCGTCGAGCGCACGGCCCTCGTCCAAGGTGGTGCCCTGTGGGGCGACGTCGACCAGGAGACACAGGCCCACGGCCTGGCCACGACCGGGGGCATCGTGAGCCACACCGGCGTCGGAGGCGTCAGCCTGGGCGGCGGCATCGGCTGGCTCATGCGCAAGCACGGGCTCACCGTCGACAACCTCGTGGAGGCCGAGATGGTCACCGCGACGGGCGACATCGTGCGGGCGTCGGCCAACGACCACCCCGACCTGTTCTGGGCGCTGCGAGGCGGCGGCGGGAACTTCGGCGTCGTCAGCTCGTTCCGGTTCGCGTTGCACCCACTCGGCCCCACCGTCATGGCCGGACCGGTGTTCTGGGCGGCAGAGGACACGACCGATGTCCTGCGCTTCTACCGGGACTTCGTCGCCGACGCGCCCGACGAGCTCGGGACCATCGTCCGGCTCGGCACGGTCCCGCCCCTGCCGGTCGTCGGCGACGAGCTGCACTTCCGGCCAGCCGTCGCGGTGACCAGCTGCTACGCCGGACCCGTGGAGGCAGGTGAGCGTGCCGTCCGCGCCCTCCGCCGGTTCGGAGCCCCGCTCGTGGACCTGGTCGGACCCACGTCGTACGTCGACCATCAAAGCAGCATCGACGACACCGTCCCGCACGGCTGGCACTACTACTGGAAGGCCACCAACCTCACCGCCCTGTCCGACGCGGTCATCGACATCGTCGCCGAGCACGCCTACGGCACCACCTCACCGAGGTCGTACGCGGCGATCTTCCACATGGGTGGCGCAGTTGCTCGAGCGCCTCGGGGCGCCACGGCCTACCCGGAACGCGCTGTGGATCACAACATGAGCATCGACGCCGTATGGCTCCCCGAGCACGACGACACCGTCGGGGCGGCCGAGGCCGCGTGGGCACGAGCATTCCTCGACGCCCTCGAACCCCACCGTGCCGGCGTCTACGTCAACTTCCTGGATGCAGATGACGACACGAGTCGCGTCCGCGAGGCATACGGCGACGCCAACTACCGGCGGCTCGCCGAGGTGAAGGCCGAGTACGACCCCGAGAACGTGTTCCGGAACAACAAGAACATCCGGCCCGCCACGCCGGCGCAGTGAGGGCGGATCCGTCAGCTTCCGGGCGGTGGTTCCAGGACCATCACATGGATCGGCCGGTGATCGAGCCGGCGGGCATATGCCTGGTAGCCGGCGTAGATCTGGCAGCCGCGCGCCCACACGGCCTCGCGCTCGTCGCCCTCGGCTTCACGGGCGACGACGGGCACGGTCCGATCCCGATAGCCGAGCTCGGCCCGGGGGTCGGCTCGCAGGTTGAAGTACCAGCCGGGTGTGCGGGGCTGGCCGAACCGAGTGCCGATGACCGCGATCTGGTCGCCGGACGGCACGCCGACCAGTGGCACCTCCCGCCGCTGCCCGGTGCGCGCTCCGGTCGTTGCCAGGGTGATCACCGGAAGGCCGGCGAGCACCCCCGGCACGGTCACGCGCCCCCGGCTGAGCCGGAGCACGAGCCGGTCGATGTGGTGGAGGGTCTTGGCGAAGAGCCACGCGCCCGGCCGCGACGAGGACACCTTCCAGACGAGCCTCTGGAGGCGGTTGGCCTGGGGGATGCGGTAGCCGAGCTGATCGATCAGTCCCACGACGACCATTAAACATGGCGCTTTCCGTCAGCGCCGTTCGCGTGACGGCGAGACCGGCTGCCACCCCGCCGGCGGATCCTCGCCAACTCGGCCGTCCACCGCTTCGCGGAGCACCACGTCGCGCGTGTCAGCGAGCGACGGCATTTCGCCCCGGTGGTCAAGGCGTGACCGGCTGGAGCAGCATCTCCTGAGCCATCGACGCCACGATGAGGCCCTGCGGGTTCCGAATCACACCGCGCAGGGTGCCGCGGCCGCCGGCGTTGACGAGGCTCTGCACGTCCTGGAGGAGCCACTCGTCGGCGCGGGCGGGCCGGTGGAACCAGGCGGTGTGATCGAGGCTGATCATGCCGGTGGTGTCGCCTTCGAGGTGGAGGGGCCGACCACCCACTCCGGTCCAGTCGGTGGCGTAGCCGAGCAGCGCGGTGTGCAGATGCGGGTCGTCGTCGAGCGGTCGGGGCAGACGGAACCAGTGGCGGTGCGTCGCCTCACGGGTGCCGTCGGGTCGCATGACACTGGGCCCGATCCAGCGCTCGTCCCACGGGCCGACCTCGTTCCAGGTGCGGTCGGGTTCAGGGAGGTCCTCGGGCGGCGGCACGCCGTCGGGGATCCCCGACAGGTCGTACACGTACCCGTCGGTGTCGGTGGTGAACGAACAGGTCATCG
>DASUYL010000120.1:0-14235 GCA_036377395.1 Jiangellaceae bacterium | reverse complement strand
CCGCTCGGGTTCGTGACCAGCTGTGCCAGCGGCTCGTCCGGCGCGGCGAAGTGGTACGTGACCGTGCGGGTGAGGTCGATCGAGAGCAGGAAGCTCCATAACGCCTGGTAGGCGTCGGCGGTCGACGCGACCACCTCGATGGCGGCCACCTGACCGTCGGGTCCGGTGTTCGACCAGTCGCTCTTCACCCGCCACAGCGCGTAGCCCTCGACCTCGGTGCCGGAGTCGTAGAGCACCGCTCGCTGCGTTGACCGGCCGCGCCGCCAGGATCGGGGGTCCGCGGTCAGGTGCTTCCACCACCGCTCGTCACGGCTGGACCGGCCCGGACGATCGGCCTGGACGCGGTCGAAGACGGCGCTGAGCTCGCCGATCACGTCCTTCGGCACGGCCTGCCGCAGCCGGCCGGGCGGTGCCGGCACCGTCAGCGCAATGTCCCTGGTGGCGATGGTGTACTCCAGCTGCCAGGAGGCCACGCCGTACCCGAACCGGCCGTAGATGGCGCCCTCGCTCGCCCACAGGACCGCGACCGGTTCGGTGCCGTGGTCCCGGACAGCCTCGAGCTGCGCGGTCATGATCCGGGTCAGCAGGCCTTGCCGGCGGTGCGTCGATGCGACGGCGACGCCGGTGACGTGCGCCGCTGGGATGACGGCGCCCGGCACCGTCAGGTCACGGGTGAGCATCATGCCGGTGCCGACGATCGTGCCGCCGTCGGTGATCACGTGCGTTCGGTCGGGCTCGGTGATCAGCCGCTGGACGTCGAGCTCGTCGTCCTCGACATCGCGGAGGAACACGCCGGTGATGAACTCGACGAGGGCGGGCATGTCGGCGTCCGTCGCGGCGCGCATCGGCAGGTTACGGGTCACCGTTCGTGTCTATCCGACGCCGCCTTCCACTGCCAGCCCTTTATGCGACCGTCGGGGGCCGGCCGTCGGCGGTTGAGGCGGTCTGGTGCGGGGTAGACATCCACCGATCGTCTTGGCCGTCTGGGTCGAGGACGACGATGCGAGAGAGGTTAGAACATGGGTATCGGTAGCGGTGTCTTCCTACTGGCGGTCGGCGCCATCCTCGCCTTCGCCGTCGAGTACGACGTCGCCGGAATCGAGCTGTCCGTCGTCGGCTGGATCCTGATGATCGCCGGCGCGCTGGCCATCATCCTGTTCCTGACCGTGTGGGGGCCGCGGCGCCGGGTCGTCGACGGCGGATCCGTCGTCGAGGAGCGTCGCACCTACGACGACCGCCCGCCTGCGCCCTGATCCCGGCACCGACCGGCGCGGGCGCCGACCCTCAGACCGACGCCCGCGCCGGTTGCGGCACGAGATCGAGGCCCGTCCTCACGCGAACAGGTCGGTGAGCCAAGACCTCCATGCACGCTCGGCCTCCGCCTGGTTCACCGGCGCGAAGATGTGGTGTCCCACGCCGGCCGAGCCGCCTCCGCCGACGAACCGGTACAGCCCGTCGTCCGCGCGCACGCCCAGGAAGCTGGGGACGAGGACCGAGTCCACGACTGCTTTGACCCGGGATCCGTCCAGCGTGAACTGCGCTGCGTCGCCCTCGGCAACCGTGCCGGACAGTCCGAGGCCGCGTTTGAATCCCGCCCACACTTCGTCCTGGGTCGGCTGCTGCGGCCCCCACGCGGAAACCGGTGTGGCCGTCCGGCCGGGGAAATACGTCAGGTAGGTGCCCAGCGAGCGCAGGTACATCGGGTCGCCCTTGCGCAGCGCGTCGTACTCCGCCTCCCAGTCGTCGCCGCCGAGGAAGCCGTTGTGTACCAGCCGCACCACGGTGCTGCCCTGGTCGCGCCCCTCGACGAGGAACTCGAACGCCATGAACGACCCGTCGTCTGCCTCGGCGCTGCGGTAGGCCAGCCGGTTCGGTGGATCCCAGGCGGTGATGGTGGACTCCGCAGTGAAGTAGTCGCTGACCACCATCCGCATCCGACCGCCCTGGCCAGCTTCGACCTCGTTGCGTCCCATGAACCAGGAGTCGATTCCCGGCCCGGTGGCGATCGCTTCCCACACCTGCTCGGGGGTGGCGTCCACCGTGATCTCGTTGTCGGTCTCGAACTCGTGACCCATTTCAGGACTCCTTCGCGGTCTCGATCGGCTTCGTCGTCACGCTCGGATGGACGGCCACCACGACGCGGTGGTCGCGTCCGCCCTTCGCCTTCTCGTCGTGGTACTTGCCCACCAGCGCGGTGACCGCGCCCGCCAACTCCTCCGCGAACGCAGCCCGGTCCGCAGCCGAGGCGAAGCGGACTTCACCGTCGATCGCGAACGTCGCCACCGGCTTCCGGGCCTTGGATGCCCCGGAGATCAGCGCACCGACGTCACGGACCAGTCGTGCGGCGACCGCGAGCAGCCATCGCGCCGAGAGCCGATCCGGCGAGCGCGACGGGTCCGGTGCAACCGCCGCCAGGGCAGCGGGGGAGATGACATACGACTGTGCCGTGGCACGGAGCATTCGCTCGGTGACGTTGCCCTTTCGACGCTCTTCCACCAGCTCCACCAGCCCGTGGCGCTCCAGCGCCCGCAGGTGGTAGTTCACCTTCTGCCGGGCCAGGCCGACCCGGGCTGCCAGCATCGTCGCCGACGCAGGCTCGGCCAGTTCGGCGAGCAACCGGGCGCGGATGGGATCCAGCGAGGCCGCGGCCGCAGCCGGGTCCTCGATCACCGCCACCTCGAACATGTCACCAACTCTGCCGCCGACAACTATTCTTGTCAAGACGCCTCGCCTTGTCCGTCCAAGACGTCCCCGTCGGAGGTCTGCTCCCAGCGGCAGTTGATCACGTTCACCATGCTGGTGGACCCTTCACTAGGCTCCGAACCCTGGTGAACGGTCCATCAGGGTGGTGAACGTGATCAACGGACGGTGGCGGACGTCGGCTGGGCCCGCGGGTTCAGCCGGCACCAGGTGGTCGGTGGCGACCAGAGAAGCAGGCTGGCGAGAATGGTCACGGCAGACGACATCCGACGGGTAGCGCTGTCCCTGCCGCGGACCGAGGAGCGGCTGGTTCGCGACCAGATCAAGTTCCGGGTCGGCCGGCTCGTCTACGCCACGATCTCTCCCGACGAGGCGTCGATGGGCTTCGCCTTCCCCAAAGAGGAGCGGGCGGCGCTCATCGCGGCCGAGCCGGAGAAGTTCCATCCACCGGTCAGGTCCGATGAGCGCTACCACTGGGTGCAGGTGTGGCTGGGCGCGATCGACCAGGACGAGATGCGTGAACTCGTCGTCGACGCGTGGCGCATGGTCATACCGAAGCGGGTCGCGGCAGATTACGACGCACGGTGACCCGTCAGTCGGTGACCCGTCAGTCGGTGACCCGTCAGTCGTCGGGCAGCCAGACGTCGTCGTACGGCACGCTCAGCGCTTTCTGGGTTTCGTCGTGCATCGTCGACCCTGTCCACGAGCGCCACGTCACGGGTGTGACCTCGACCGCGATGTCGTCGAACCGATTCCAGGCCGAGTCGATCTGGTCGAGCGCGTCGGGGCGCACGTACTTCGCCCGGATCTGATGGTTGATCCGTCGGGCGTCGGTGCCGCTCAGAATCCGACCGCTCCCTTCTGCGCTCACCATCAGGCTGCGACCCGTCGTGGCACGGCCCTGGACGATCATCGAGACCCGCTGCTCCCGTTCGATGTTGCGGGCCTTACGCGTGACCGACGACGTCTCGAAGTACAGCCGCCCGTCCTGGTGGAGGAAGATGACGAAGGCGAGGTGCACCGAGCCGTCCTCGTTGACGGTGCCGACCGTGGCGGTCTCCCGCAGGCCCAGCACGTCCCCGATCTCGTCGGAGGTCGGCCGAGCCCGGTAGATCTGCCTCGCGTCCGCCATGCCATGCCTTCCTCATCAGTGGCGCCGGCCGGAGGAACATCAACTCGTCCGTCATGGCGCCCTCTCCGGTCTCAGCATGATCGTTGAACCGTAGCCGGGCCGGAAGCCCACCAACGGTTCAACGTGCCCATGATGGAGGGAGGACTCCACATCGACATCGGTCTGCCGGTTACCAGGACGATCGGGTGCGCGAGGGGGGAGTTGAACCCCCACGTCCTTTCGGACACACGGACCTGAACCGTGCGCGTCTGCCTGTTCCGCCACTCGCGCGCTGGCCCCTGAAAGATCGACGGCAGTGCGCCGTTCCGGGGCCGCACAAGGCTAACACGGTAGAGCCGGCCACCCGGACAACGGGAATGCGTTGCGCGGCTGGCTGCCTGGATACGATCGGGTCGGTCGCCGATCGACGGCGTCGCTTGGGGGAAGGAGGTGGCCGTGGGCGTACTCCAGCGCTTCGAGCGTCGCCTCGAAGGCATGGTCACGGGCGCGTTCTCCAAGGCGTTCCGCGCCGAGGTCCAGCCGGTCGAGATCGCCGCCGCCCTGCAGCGAGAGCTGGACAACAACGCACAGATCGTGTCGCGGGAGCGCTCACTGGTTCCCAACGACTTCGTCATCGAGCTCGGCTCGCACGACCACGGCCGGCTCTCGCCGTACTCGGGCACGCTCGCGACGGAGCTGGTCGAGTTGGTCCGTGAGCACGCCGAGCTCCAGCATTACGCCTTCACCGGACCGGTCACGGTCGCGTTCGAAGAGCACGACGAGCTGGGTACCGGGCAGTTCCGGGTCCGCAGCACCGTGCGGGCCGGTGTCGACCGGGGGGCCACGTACACGCCCACGGAGACCACCGAACGCAGCGCCGCGGCCTACCTGGTCATCAACGGCACCCAACACCCGGTGGTGGCACCCGGCCTCGTGCTCGGACGTGGCAGCGAGTGCGACCTGCGGATCGACGATCCCGGCGTCTCGCGCCGCCACGCCGAGATCCGCGTCCACGGCAACGGGCCGGATGCCCAACTCGTCGTGGTCGATCTCGGCTCCACCAACGGCACGGTCGTCGACGGTGTCCGCGCCGCACAGGCGCCGCTCTCCGACGGGTCCCGTATCGTGCTCGGCTCGACGATCGTCGACGTGCACCGCCGGGTATCACGGAGGTGAGTTGGTGTCGGAGCTGACGCTCACGGTCATCAAGCTGGGCTTTCTCGCCGTCCTCTGGCTGCTCATCCTCTCGGTGACCTCGGCGATGCGCGCCGACCTGTTCGGAGTCCGACCGGCGAAGCCGACCAAGGAGCGGGCGGCCGCCAGGCCCGCCAAGCAGGTCAAGCCGTCGCGCAGCGCGCCGACACGAGTCGTCGTCGTCGACGGGCCGGAGAAGGGCCGCAGCGTCGAGCTGAAAGGTGCACCGGTCACCTTCGGCCGCGGTGCCGACTGCACGATGCCGCTCGGCGACGAGTACGTCTCCACGCAGCACGCGAGGCTCGTGCTGCACGACGGGCAGTGGTACGTCGAGGACCTCGGCTCCACCAACGGCACCTACGTGGGCAACGAGCGGCTCACTCGCCCCAGTCCCGTGGGCGCCAGGAGCCGGGTCCGGCTGGGCAAGACCGTCCTCGAGCTTCGGAAGTAGGCCCGGGGATGCCACTGAAGCTCCGGTACGTCGCCCGATCCGACGTCGGCCTCGTGCGTGAGGGCAACGAGGACTCGGGCTATGCAGGCCCCCGACTGCTCGCGATCGCCGATGGCATGGGCGGGCATGCCGCCGGTGAGGTCGCCAGCTCCGCGACGATCGAGGAGCTCGTCCAGATCGAGAGCGCGGGCGGCGACCGCGACCCGCTGCGCGCACTGCGGTCGGCGGTGAAGGCCGCCAACGACCGCATCCGGACGATCGTCGCCGCCGACCCCGAGCGGCACGGCATGGGGACGACGCTCACCGCGCTGCTGTGGACCGGTGAGGCGCTGGCGCTGGCCCACATCGGCGACTCCCGCGCCTATCTGCTGCGCGACGGGATACTGCGTCGGATCACCCACGACCACACGTTCGTCCAGTCCCTCGTCGACGAGGGGCGAATCACCGAGGACGAGGCCAGCGTCCACCCGGCTCGGGCGATGATCCTGCGGGCCCTGCAGGGCGACGGTGATCCGGATGTCGATCTCGAGATGATCGAGGTGCAGGCCGGCGACCGTCTCCTGGTATGCAGCGACGGATTGTCCGGTGTCGTCCGCGACACGACCCTCCGCGACACGCTCGTCGAACACGAGGATCTCGCCGAGACGGCCGAGGCCCTCGTCGGGCTGGCGCTCAAGGCCGGCGCACCCGACAACATCACCTGCGTGGTGGCCGAGGTGATCGAGATCGACGCGCCGCCCGCCGCCGACGACACCGCCGAGGTGTTCCTCGTCGGTGCGGCATCGGGCGAGCCCCCGCAGGCCCATCCGGAGCAGCTTTCCCGCCGTGGCCCGGCTGCTGCGATGCGCGGACTGCTCGGGAGCGCGGAGAGCACCCGGCGATCCGCGGACGAGGGGCGCGACGACGAGGAACTGCGTTACGCCCCACGCCCGCCGCGCCGGTTCCGCTGGCTGCGTCGGCTGGCGGTGCTCGCCATAGCGGCCGCCGTGGTGTGGGCCGGTGTCCGGTTGGCCGACGACTACGTGAACGACCAGTACTACGTCGGGGACCAGGCCGGAGAGGTGGCAATCTTCCGCGGCGTATCCCAGGAGGTGGGCCCGCTGCGGCTGTCGTCGGTGCACGAGATCGCCGCCGACCTGCCCATCGGTTCGTTGCCCACCCTCTACCGCAACAGGGTGACCGACACCATTCCCGCCGCAGATCTGCCCGAAGCCGAGCAGATCGTCGCCAGCCTGCGCCGGGAGGCGTGCCGCGCGCACGCTCCCGAGGTCGATCCGACGTCCACCCCGACCCCGAGCCCCACTTCGGCGCCCGGGACCGTCGCGATGACACCACGACCCGGCTCGACACTCGTTCCGGCACCCACGACGCCGACACCCACTCCGGGCCGCACCGCAGCCGCGCTGCCGACGACACCCGTGCCGACCATCACGCCGCGCCCACTGCCCACAGCACCACCGGGTTACCCGGGGCTGGACTGCCTGGACCAGCCGTGACCGACGCCACCACTCCGACTCCTCGCAGAGGCCGCGGCACCGAACTCGCGCTGCTGATCTTCGCGGTCGGGATCGCGACGATGGCGTACGTCGCGGTCGACCTGGGTGCCCTCGGCCGCGTCCCCCCGAACACCATGGCCTACCTGGCCGGGCTCAGCGTGATCACCGGCATCGCCCACATCGTGGTGCGGAGTTGGGCGCCGTACGCCGACCCGGTCATCCTGCCGCTGGTGGTCACGCTCAACGGGCTGGGACTGGCGATGATCCACCGCCTCGACCTGGCCGAGGCGGAGGCGGCGGCGCAGGCGGGCGAGTCCGGCTCGACGGTCGACGCTCCGGTACAGCTCACCTGGATGGTCGTCGGCGTCGCGCTGTTCGTCCTGGTGCTCGCACTCGTCCGTGACTACCGGATCCTGTCCCGGTTCACCTACACGGCCGCCCTGCTCGGGATCGTCCTGCTGCTCCTACCGATCGTGCCCGGCCTCGGCTACGCCGTGCGAGGGGCGCAGATCTGGATCCAGATCGGGCCGATGACCTTCCAGCCCGGTGAGGCCGCGAAGATCGTTCTGATCGTCGCGTTCGCCGGCTATCTGGTCCGGACGAAAGACGCGCTGGCACTCGCCGGCCGACGTGTGCTCGGCGTCGACCTCCCCCGAGCACGCGACCTGGGCCCGATCCTCGTGGTCTGGGTCACTGCGCTGGGCATCCTCGCCTTCCAGCGCGACCTGGGACCGTCGCTGCTCCTGTTCGGCATCTTCGTGCTGATGATCTACGTGGCGACCGAACGGATCTCCTGGATCGTCGTCGGCGTGGCGCTGGGCCTGCTCGGTGGCTTGGCCGCCAACGCCGCGTTCGGACACGTCCGGACCCGCATCGAGGGTTGGCTCGACCCGTTCTCCGACACCGACCGGTTCGGTCAGATCGTCCAGTCCCTGTACGGCCTGGCCTACGGGGGACAGATCGGCACCGGCCTGGGCAGGGGTCGGCCCGACCTCGTCCCGTTCGCGGAAAGCGACTTCATCGCCGCGGCGTTCGGCGAGGAGTTGGGCCTGGCCGGCCTGATGGCGATCATCCTCATCTACGCGCTGCTCGCATCGCGCGGATTGCGCGCCGCGCTGGTGCTGCGCGACCCATTCGGCAAACTGCTCGCCACCGGGCTGGCGGCCGGTCTGCTCCTCCAGGTCTTCATCGTCGTGGGCGGCGTCACGAAGCTGATACCGCTGACCGGCCTCACCACACCGTTCCTCTCCCTCGGCGGCTCGTCGCTAGTCATGAACTGGGTCCTGGTGGCCCTGCTGATGCGGTTGTCCGACGCCGCCCGGCGGCCGGCCCCGCCAATCCAGCGGATGACGGTGGACGATGCAGTGACGCAGGTGGTGAGACTGCCGTGAACTCCCCGATCCGCAGGGTCGCCGCCGGCTGCATGCTGCTCGTGCTGGCACTGCTGGCCAACATCACCTACGTCCAGGCCTTCCAGGCCGACGAGCTCAACGCCCGCTCCGACAACCGCAGGGTGCTGCTCGACGAGTATGCCCGCGAGCGCGGACCGATCCTGATCGGCGACGTACCGGTCGCACAGTCGGTGCCGACCGACGGCGAGTTCGGGTACCTGCGCCAGTATCCGCAGGCGCTCCTCTACGCCCATGCCACGGGGTACTACTCGTTCGTGTTCGGACGCAGTGCGGTCGAGCGCTCCCAGAACGACATCCTCTCGGGAAATGACGACCGGCTCTTCGTGCGCCGGTTGGTCGACCTGGTGACCAACCGCGAGCCTCAGGGTGGAACCGTCCGGCTCACGCTCGACCCGGCGGCGCAAGAGGCCGCCTTCGACGCGCTCGGCGACAACAAGGGCGCCGTCGTAGCGCTCGATCCATCGACCGGCGCGATCCTGGCGATGGTCAGCAAGCCCTCGTACGACCCGAACCCGCTGGCCAGTCACTCCGTCGCCGAACAACAGGCGGCATGGGACGCGCTGCTCGCCGACCCGAACAAACCCGACCGCAACCGCGCCATCGCCCAGACGTTGCCGCCAGGCTCGGTGTTCAAGGTCGTGACGGCGGCCGCGGCGCTCGAGTCGGGCCGGTACGAGCCCGACTCGGAGATACCCGGGCCGGCGTCCTACGACCTTCCGCAATCGACGCGCGAGCTCCCCAACCAGAGCGGCCAGCCGTGCGGATCGGGGCCCGAACAGCTCACGACGATCACCAACGCGCTGCGGGTGTCGTGCAACACCGCGTTCGCCTACCTCGGCAACGACCTCGGGGACGATGCGTTGCGCGACCAGGCAGAGCGGTTCGGTTTCAACAGCGAGCCGCTGACCGACGAGGACCTCAACGCCGCGACCAGCGTGTTCCCCGCCGAGCTCGACCCACCGCAGACGGCATTGTCCGCGATCGGCCAGTTCGACGTACGGGCCACACCGTTGCAGATCGCGATGGTCTCGGCCGCGGTCGCGAACGGCGGCGCGCTCATGGAGCCCTACCTCATCGCCGAGGTCCGTGGACCCGACGCCGTCACCGTGCTCGAGCAGACCGACCCCGAGGAGCTGTCCCGCGCGCTGTCCACCGACTCGGCCCGTGAACTCACCGACATGATGGTCGAGGTCGTCGAGAACGGTACCGGCGAGAACGCGCAGATGGACGGCGTCCGGGTCGCCGGAAAGACCGGCACGGCGCAGACCACCGAGGACCGCCCCCCGTTTGCATGGTTCACCTCATTCGCACCGGCCGATGACGCTCAGGTCGCGGTTGCCGTGGTCATAGAGGAGGCACCCGACACTGCCCGAGACGACATCGGCGGCGGGCGTCTGGCCGCACCGATAGCCCGAGCAGTCATGGAGGCGGTGCTCGGGTCGTGACGACGTTGACGGCGACCGGCCAGGTGCTCGCCAGACGATACGCGCTGATGCGGTTCGTGGCCGGCGGTTCGATGGGCGAGGTCTGGGAGGCCAGCGACACACGCATGCAGCGCGTGGTCGCCGTCAAGGTGCTGCGACCCGAGTTCGCCCGCGATCCCGTCGCGGTCGAGCGCTTCCGCACTGAGGCGCGGTTGGCCGCCCGGCTCGTTCATCCGGGTATCGCCCGCATCCACGACGTCGACGACGGCCGGTCTACTGCCGATCCGCCGTGGATCGCGCAGGAGTACGTTCCCGGCCGGCCACTGTCCCAGCTGCTCGCGCAAGCCGGCCGACTGGACCCGGCGCGGGCGGCCGACCTGATCGGCCAGGCCGCAGTGGCCGTGCATGCCGCCCACCAGGTCGGCGTGGTGCACCGCGACCTGACGCCCGGCAACCTACTCGTCACCGACGATGACGTCGTCAAGATCACTGACTTCGGCATCGCCCGCGCTGCCGGCCTGGTTCCCTTGACCGCGACCGGTCAGGTGCTCGGTGCAGCGGCATACTTGTCGCCCGAGCAGGTGCAGGGCCGCCCGGCGACCGCGGCCAGCGACGTCTATACACTCGGCGTGGTCCTGTACGAGTGCCTCGCCGGTGCACGTCCGTTCAGCGGGCCCAACGCGGTCGAGGTGGCCAGAGCCCACCTCGACCACGCGCCGGCGCCGCTGCCGGCCTTCGTCCCCGAGATCTTCCGTGCGGTGACCGCAGCCGCGATGGCCAGGGACCCGGCCGACCGTCCTCGAACAGCGGCCGAGTTGGCCGGCATGTTGGGCGCCGCCGGTGCCGAGCTCGTCGCGGGCCGCCCGTCGGTCTCCGCGCCCGGCACCGACGCCCGGCGGGAGCCGAAGACCGAGGAGCGCCACACCCGGCCACTCCCTCGAGTTCACCGGGCCACGGTGTCGCCGACCGCAGCCCTCGCCGCCACCGCCTCCACCACTCTGGCGGCTGCCGCCGACAGGGCGCGGACGTTCTGGCGGACGTCGTCACCGGTCGTCATCGAGCAGCTGCGGCTGGCCCGCGAGCGGTATCCCGTGTCGCGGGTGAGCGTGGCCGGGATCGCGGTGCTCCTGCTCGTCGTGCTCGCCGTGGTGGGGGGCGGCCCCGGTGCAGCCGGCGCCCCCTCGCCCGGCACGGCGGAGCCCGGGGCGGGTACCGTGCGCGTCGTCGACGATCCAGGAAAGGGCCAGGGATGAGCGAGCCGCGACTCCTCGGAGACCGCTACGAGCTGAGTGAAGTACTCGGCCGCGGCGGTATGGCGGAGGTCCGCCGCGGGCGAGACCGGCGCCTGGGCCGCATCGTCGCGATCAAGATGCTGCGCATCGACCACGCGGCCGACGCCACCTTCCAGGCCCGGTTCCGCCGAGAGGCCCAGTCCGCTGCCTCGCTGAACCACCGCAACATCGCCGCCGTCTACGACACGGGGGAAGACGTCGTCGACGGCCACCGGATCCCCTACATCGTCATGGAGTACGTCGAGGGCCGTACCCTGCGCGAGCTGCTCCGGGAGCGGGCGCGCTTCACCCCCGAGCGTTCGATCGAGGTCATCGTCGGTGTGCTCGACGCGCTCGAGTACAGCCACCGCGCCGGCATCGTCCACCGGGACATCAAGCCGGGCAACGTGATGATCACGGGAGCGGGGGAGGTCAAGGTCATGGACTTCGGGATCGCCCGGTCCCTGGCCGACACCGGCGTGACCCTGACCCAGACGGCAGCCGTCGTCGGCACCGCGCAGTACATCTCTCCCGAGCAGGCCCGCGGTGAGCAGGCAGACGCCCGTAGCGACCTCTACTCCACCGGGTGCGTGCTCTACGAGCTACTGACCGGACGGCCGCCGTTCGTCGGCGAGTCACTGGTCTCCGTCGCCGTGTCGCACGTGCGGGAGATGCCGACCCCGCCGTCGGCGCTCGATCCGTCGATCACTCGGGACGTGGACGCGATCGTGATGAAGTCGCTCGCCAAGGACCGGCTCGACCGTTACCAGAGCGCGCACGAGATGCGTACCGATCTCGAGCGTGCGGCCGCCGGACTCCCGGTGGCGGCGATGCACGACACGTCGGCGGCCACGCAACTCATCGCCCCCGCGGCCGTGGGATACGACCAGTACGCCACCGCAACGGCCTTGGACCAGGTAGCGGACGAAGAAGATCTCGAACCCGAGCCGCGCGGCATGACCTGGCGAAAGCTCCTGCTCGCCGCGCTGGCCATCCTCGCGGTGGCGGCCCTGATCGGCTACCTCGCCTTCCGCGGTGACGAGGGCGGCGCCGAGCAAGCCCGGGTGCCCGACATCGTCGGCTCCACTCTGGAGGAGGCCCAGGCCCTCATCGAAGGCCGCGGGCTGGTCATGGGCACACCGGTCGAGCAGCCGACCACCAACGAGGACGAGATCGGCATCGTGTTGTCGCAGGATCCCGCCTTCAACACGACCGTGGAGCCGGGATCGACGGTGACGCCGACCGTGGGCGTCGAGCCGGAGCCGGTCACCGTCCCGGCCAACCTGGTCGGGATGACGCAGGAGGAGGCGGAAGCGGCGATCGTCGCAGCCGGCCTGACCGTGGGTGAGGTGACCGCGGACGAGGGCAGCGACGAGGAACCCGGGACCGTCACGGCCACGGACCCAGCGTCCGGCGAGCAGGTCCCGCCGGGCACGGCCGTCAACCTCGCGGTCGCCAGGGCGCCGGAGCAGGTCGCGGTGCCGTCGGTCATCGGCCGCTCCCTCGAGGACGCCCGGGCGGCGATCGAGGACGCCGGCCTGGTCCTCGGCAATGTGGAGAGCCGCGAGAGCGACCGGCCCCAGAACGAGGTCCTCGAGACCGACCCGGCCGGCGGCGCCATGGTGGACCAGGGGTCGACGGTGAACGTCGCCATCTCCGCCGGCCAGGCCACGGTCCAGGTGCCGGACGTGACCGGCAGTCAACAGGGCGCCGCCGAGGCGACGCTGCGGCAGCAGGGGTTCAACGTCATCGTGCAGCCCGAGGAGACCTGCGACGAGGATCAGAACGTCGTCTTCGCGCAGGACCCGGAAGGCGGCACCGAGGTGAGTCCGGGCGCGAACGTCGTGATCCGTGTGGCGCAGGAGCCACAGGGCGGCTGCCCCGACTGACCCCCCCGTCCCACCCCAACACCTCCAACGATCAGGTGTTGCGATCACCCCTTGAACCCCCGAGCGCGGTCAGGCGTGTCAAACCCGCCACAAGTGCGGGGCAGGTTCGTGGGGGCCCTGCGCGGGCTCTGCGGGGAAGGTTCCCGACACCACGGGCGCGAGGCCGGCCGAGCGGGCGACGGCGCCAGGGTCACCGCACACGGCCAGCCAGTTCGCCAGCAACCGGTGTCCACCCTCGGTGAGCACCGACTCCGGGTGGAACTGAACGCCTTCGACCTCGACCTCGCGGTGCCGTACCGCCATGAGCACGCCACCCGCCGTCCGCCCGGTCACCTCGAGCAGGTCCGGCACGGTCGCCGGCTCGATGGCGAGCGAGTGGTACCGGGTGGCCGTGAACGGATCGGGCAGACCGGCCAGCACGCCCACACCGTCGTGGTGGACCTCGCTGGTCTTGCCGTGCAGCAGCTCCGGCGCCCGGCCGACCGTGGCGCCGTATGCGACGCCGATCGCCTGCAGACCGAGGCACACCCCGAAGACGGGGACCCTACCGGCGCAGCGGCGGACCAGGTCGACGCAGACGCCGGCCCGCTCGGGGGTGCCCGGACCCGGCGAGAGCAGAACCCCGTCGAACCCGAGCGCGCCGTCCGGGTCGACCTCGTCGTTGCGGCGAACGTCGCACTCCGCGCCGAGTTGGGCGAGGTACTGCACGAGGTTGAAGACGAAGCTGTCGTAGTTGTCGACGACGAGGATCCGGCGGGTGGTCACGGGGCGATGTCTCCGGAGACGTCGATGGCCCCGTCATAGGCGGGCAGCGTCACGGAGTCCTCGTGGTCGACCTGATAGCCGAGGTCGAGGAACTCCGCGTACTGGCGGTAGTTGGTGACGTCGTCGGAGTCGTCGAGAGCCTCGAGCATGGCATCGGCGTCACCGATCGCGGTGATCGTGTACGGCGGCGCGTACCGGCGGCCCTGCAGAAGCAGCACCGGACCCACGCAGCGGATGGTGCTGGTTGCCACGATCCGCTGATCCATGACCATCATCGCCTCGGCACCACCCGTCCACAGAGCGTTGATCACCCCCTCCAGATCCTGCTGGTGGACGAGATAGTCCTCGAGCTGGGTACCGGGCGCCAGTTCCTCGTCCGCGTCCGGAAGCGGGGCATCGTCGAGCCGGACCGTCAGCCCCGGGCCCTCGACGGCCGTGTATCCCGCGGCTGCCTCCAGCTCGTCGATCTGCCGCCGGAGCTGCTCGACGCCGGCATCGGCCTTCTCGGCGGCGAGCTCGTCG
>DASUYL010000119.1:0-3484 GCA_036377395.1 Jiangellaceae bacterium | reverse complement strand
ATCGCACCCATGGAGCGAGTGACGGGAATCGGCGGCGTGTTCTTCCGCGCGCGTGATCCACAGGCGTTGACCCGCTGGTACGCCGATCATCTGGGTGTGGCGCCCCCGCCGGCGACGTACGACGAGCTGCCCTGGGAGCAGGAGGCCGGACCGACTGTGTTCGCGCCGTTCCCCACCGACTCTGAATACTTCCGGCGGCCCGACCGGCAGTGGGCGGTCAATTTCCGCGTGCGGGACCTGGACGCGATGATCGGCCAACTGCGTCAGGCCGGCATCGAGGTCGACGAGCACGAGGCGTCCTATCCGAATGGACGGTTTGCCGAGCTGACCGATCCCGAGGGCACGCCGATCCAGTTGTGGGAACCGGCAAGTCCTGGCCGGCGGTGAGCGACCCGCAGATCGCCTGGCCGGGTCACTGGGCACCGCTGGGCGCCACCTACGACGGTGATGCCACCAATATCGCACTCTGGGCACCCGAGGCGGACCGGGTCGAGGTGTGCCTGTTCGACGAGTCCGGCGGCGAGACACGGGTGCTGCTCGAGGACCGGACCTTCGACATCTGGCACGGCCGCCTCCCCGATGTCGGACCAGGTCAGCGTTACGGATTCCGCGTCCACGGACCGTGGGCGCCGGCACGCGGCCGCCGTTTCGACGCCGCCAAGCTGCTCCTCGACCCCTACGCCCGCGCGGTGACCGGCGACGTCACTTACGGCCCGGCCGTCTTCGAGCCTGGTCTGGACTCGGCGGCGTACGTCCCCAAGGCGGTCGTCGTCGGCGGCGATGGCTTCGACTGGGGTGCGGATGCACGGCCACGGGTTCCGTGGGGCGACACAGTCGTGTACGAGCTCCATGTCCGTGGCTTCACCATGCGCCATCCGGACGTCCCCGAGCAGCTACGGGGAACGTTCGCCGGGCTGGCCCATCCGGCGGCGATCGAGCACCTCGTCGGTCTCGGCGTGACCACGGTCGAGCTGATGCCGGTCCACCACTTCGTCAGTGAGCCCCAACAGGTCGACCGCGGTCAGACGAACTACTGGGGTTACAACACGCTCGCGTTCTTCGCTCCGCATGCGCCCTACTCGGCCACCGGTTCATGCGGGGAACAGGTGAGCGAGTTCAGGGCGATGGTCCGCGCCCTGCACGAGGCCGGGCTCGAGGTCGTCCTCGACGTCGTCTACAACCACACCGCGGAGCAGGGCCCGACCGGGCCGACGTTCTCGTTCCGCGGCATCGACAACCCCTCCTACTACCGGCTCTCCGACAGCGACCCGTCCGTCTACCACGACTACACCGGGTGCGGGAACACCGTCGACGTCAGCCATCCGCATGTGCTGCGCCTGGTGATGGACTCGCTGCGCTACTGGGTCGACGAGATGCACGTCGACGGCTTCCGATTCGACCTCGCGGCGGCCTTGGCGCGGTCGATGCACGACGTCGACATGCTGGGGTCGTTCATGACCGTCATCGAACAGGACCCGGTCCTGCGTGAGGTGAAGCTCATCGCCGAGCCCTGGGACGTGGGTCCGGGCGGGTACCAGGTCGGTGAGTTCCCCCATCTGTGGACGGAGTGGAACGACAAGTTCCGCGGCACGGTGCGCGACCACTGGCGACGCCACGCACCCGGCGTGCGCGACCTCGCCTACCGGCTGTCCGGATCGTCGGACCTCTACGCGGACGACGGGCGGCGACCGTTCGCCTCGGTCAACTTCATCACGGCACACGACGGGTTCACGCTGCGCGACCTGGTCTCCTACGACCGCAAGCACAACGAGGCGAACGGGGAGGACAACCGCGACGGCACCGACGACAACCGCTCGTGGAACCACGGCGTCGAAGGGGAGACCTCAGACCCCGCGATCCTCGAACTGCGGCGCCGGCAACTGCGGAACCTGCTCACGACGCTGCTGCTGTCCACCGGAGTGCCGATGCTCCTCGCCGGGGACGAGATGGGCCGCACCCAGCGCGGCAACAACAACGCGTACTGCCTCGACGACGACACGACCTGGCTGGACTGGTCGCTGCGGGAGGAGTACGGCGACCTGCTCGCGTTCACGCGTCGGTTGCTGGCCCTGCGGCATGCCCACCCGGTCTTCCGGCAGCGGCGCTTCTTCGAGGGACGCCCCGTGGTTCCGGACGGGCGCAAGGACCTCGCCTGGTTCGCACCGCGGGGTACTGAGATGACCGAGGATGCCTGGCACGACGAGTCGTTACGGACGCTGGGCATGTTCCTCGCCGGCGACGGCATCCGCTCCCCCGGCCCGCACGGCGAGCGGATCGTCGGCGACTCGTTCCTGCTCTGGCTGCACGCCGACCCCGACCCGGTCGACGTGCGACTCCCCGGTGGCGACTGGGCCGAGCACTACGACGTCGTGATCGACACGTCGGGAAAGTACGCCGAAGGGACGGCATACGCATCGGGTGACTCGGTCACCGTGCCCGGTCGAAGCTGCCTCCTGCTCCGTGCCATGCCCTGATCCGGAGTGATCCGAAGAGCGCGCGACAGCGCCCGCTACTTCGGCAACACCGCCAGCCCGAGCTCGGCGGGGCCGGCCAGCCGGTCGTGGCGAGGGACGACGCGGACGGTCACTCCGAAGGCACCGGTGCGCTGAAGGTCCACGCCGCCGTCGAAACGGTAGCGCCCGTGCTCGTAGGTCTCGCCGACGACGAGCGACGTGACGGCCGGATCGCGCAGTTGGTCGGCCTCGTCGACCCGGCCGTGGACGACCTGGACGTCGACGTCGTCGGGTGTGAGCGACCCCAGCGACACGAACACGCGGAGGTTGAGCGACTGACCCATCTCGAACGCGTCGGCGTCGGAGCCGCTCTCGACGTGCTCGATCGCGACCTCGGGCCACGCCTCGCGGATGCGGGCCTTCCACGTGGCCAGTGCGTTGGCCCCGTCGTAGTCGTCATTGAGCGCGCGGCTGGACTCGGCGGCCGGCCGGTAGAGCACCTCGACGTAGTCGCGCACCATCCGGGTCGCCTGGACCCGGGGTCCGAGCGAGGTCAGCGTCTGGCGGAGCATCTCCAACCAGCGCCGGGGTACGCCGTCGGCATCGGCGTCGTAGAAGCGCGGCACGACATGCTGCTCGACGATGTCGTAGAGGGCGGCCGCCTCGAGGTCGTCGCGGTGCTCCGGATCCTCGACGCCCTCGGCCGAGGGGATCGCCCAGCCGAACTCCGGCTCGAACCACTCGTCCCACCACCCGTCGCGGATGGACAGGTTGAGGGCACCGTTGAGCGCCGCCTTCATGCCCGAGGTGCCGGAGGCCTCGTACGGCCGCAGCGGGTTGTTCAGCCAGACGTCGCAGCCGGGGTACAGCGGCTGCGCCATGGCGATGTCGTAGTCGGGCAGGAAGACGATCCGGTGCCGGACGTCGGGCTGGTCGGCGAAGCGCACCATCTCCTGGATGAGCCGCTTGCCGCTGTCGTCGGCGGGGTGAGCCTTGCCGGCGACGACGATCTGGACCGGTCGGTCGGGGTC
>DASUYL010000118.1:0-3601 GCA_036377395.1 Jiangellaceae bacterium | reverse complement strand
GGGCCACAGCGCCGCGGCCTGCGTCAGCGATCCGACCAGGAACCCGATGCCGACCCAGAAGGCGGTCCGACCGAGGACGTCGGCCACGAACAGCGGGATGAGTGAGGACCGGATGCCGAACAGCACCCACCCGTTGCCAAGGTTGGTCACAAGTGCGGCCCGGTATGCCGGGTCGGCGAACGCCGCCCGCAGGCTGCTGCGCGACGGCGAGGCTCCGTCGGTGGCGACCGGCGGCCCCGCCGCGCCCCGCAGCGCCGTCACCGTGATGGTGAGCGCGGCGGCGAGCGTGCCTGCGTAGACGAAGAAGGGCGCGCGCAACGAGATGGTCGCGAGAGCTCCACCGAAGGCCGGCCCGGTCACCCCGCCGACCAGGAACCCGCCCTGGAACCACGCCGAGGCCCTGCCGCGCTGGTCGGACCGGACGATGCGCAGCAGCAGGCTCACCGCGGACACCGTGAACATCGCCGATCCCACGCCTCCCACGCCGCGGAGCACCAGCAGTTGCGGGTAGGACTGGGCGAGGCCGGCCAGCACGCTGGACACGCCGACGATCGCCAGCCCGGCTGCCAGAACGACGCGCTCGCCGAACCGGTCGACGAGCCGGCCTCCGGCCAGTGCCGAGGTCAAACGCATCAGCGCGAAGGCCGACACGACGGCGCCGGCCGCCGCGTTGCCCACGCCGAACTCGCGGGCGAACAGCGGGATGACCGGGGCGACGATCCCGAAGCCCAGTGCGACGGCGAAGGCCACGGCCGCGAGCACCCCGACCGCGGACGGCAGGTCCCCGAGCAGTCGCCGGGCGACGGCGGAGCGATGAACCGGGTCGCCCGCCGGTCCGGGACCGGTCACTCCAGCGCCATGACCGTTTCGGCGTCGTCGTCGGCGGTGCGGGTCGGTGCCGCGCCGCGCAGCGTGAGCTCGGGGATGAAGAAGGCGACGACGAACGCGACCGTGACGATCGGCAGCGCCACGACGAAGACGTCGTGCAGGGACCGGACCCAGGCGTCGACGACCACGGCTTTCACGTCCGCCGGCAGTGCCTGGATGGTCTGCACGTTGTTGGCGATCTGCGATTCATCGGCCGTGGGCATTAGTCCGCCCGCTCCCGACGCGGCGAGGTGATGGCCGAGCCGGGTGGTGAGCACCGCTCCGAAGATGGCGGTGCCGAAGGCGGCGCCCATCGACCTGAAGAAGGTCACACTCGACGTCGCCGAGCCCATGTCACGGCGCTCGACGGCATTCTGCACGGCCGTCACCGCGATCTGCATGGTGAACCCGAGCCCGGCACCGAAGACGAAGAAGTAGGTCGCGGTCTGCCAGTACGGGGTGGCGACACCCAGGGTCGAGAGCAGGGCGATGCCGACGCCGGTCACGCCGGCGCCGAGGATGGGGTAGATGCGGTAGCGGCCGGTGCGAGTGACCAGCCGTCCGGACGAGATGGAGGTGGCGAACAGCCCGGCCACCATCGGGAGCAGCGCCAGTCCCGACTCCGTCGGCGACATCCCCTGGACCACCTGGAGGTAGACCGGCAGGAAGATGATGCCGCCGAACATGGCCATACCCATGATCGCGGCGAAGATCACCGTGGGCGTGAACACGCGGTTGCGGAACAGGCGCATCGGGATGATGGGCTCCTCGGCGTGGGACTCGACGGCCAGGAACAGACCGGCGAGCAGGACACCTCCAACCAGCAGCGCGAGCGAGAACGGGTCGGTCCAGCCGTACGCGGGGCCTGCCCACGCCGTGAACAGCAGGATCGAGGTCACGGCCGCGACGATGGTGGCCGCCCCGAGGTAGTCGATCCGGTGGTCGCGGCGGACTTTGGGCATCGTCAGCGCGAGCGAGGTCACCACCAAAGCGGCGATGCCGATGGGGATGTTGATCCAGAAGATCCACTGCCAACCCGGACCGTCGGTGAACCAGCCGCCGATCAGCGGGCCGGCCACACTGGACACACCGAACACGACCCCGAAGTACCCCTGGTAGCGGCCACGCTCACGCGGGGGTATGACGTCGCCGATGATCGACAGGGCAAGGGCGATGAGCCCACCGGCGCCCAGGCCCTGGATCGCGCGGCCACCGATCAGCACTCCCATGCTGCCCGCGGCGCCGGCGACGAGCGAGCCGGCGAGGAAGACGACGATCGCGGTCTGGAAGATCGGCCGCCGTCCGTACAGGTCGGAGATCTTGCCCCAGAGAGGGGTCGAGGCGGTGGACGTGAGCAGGTAGGCGGTGACGACCCACGACAGGTGCTCGAGCCCACCGAGGTCGCTGACGATGCGCGGCAGCGCAGTACCCACGATGCTCTGGTCGAGCGCGGCGAGGAACATGCCCGCCATCACCCCGCCGAGGACGACCAGGATCTGGCGG
This sequence comes from Jiangellaceae bacterium, assembly GCA_036377395.1. Lineage (GTDB taxonomy): Bacteria > Actinomycetota > Actinomycetes > Jiangellales > Jiangellaceae > DASRTE01. Next base: position 1,231 of record DASUYL010000118.1, on the reverse strand, counting down.
TGGGACAGATAGCTGTGCTCGTCGTCGGTCGGCGCCGGCGGAGCATCGGAGGAGGTCACGAACTCTCCAGCATCTCGTGGTGAGGGATGGTGGGGCGGTCCACGGAGTCGAGGGCGCGAACCATCCGGTCGAGCAACCCGGCGAGCTGCGCCCGGTCGTCGTCCGACCACTCGGCCGTGGCCGTCCGGAAGAGGGCGCGGCGCTCGTCGAGAAGGGTCGCAAGGCGCCCGCGACCGGTGGGGGTCAGCGAGAGCAGAGCGGCCCGGCGGTCGTCCGGATCGTCGGACCTTTGTACCAGGCCGACCTGCTCGAGCGCGCTGACGTGCCGGCTGACCGTCGACTGGTCGAGGCGCATGGCGTCTGCGAGCACCGAGACGCGAACCGGGCCCGTGCATCCGAGTTCGTGCAGGACGGCCGCCAAGGCGGGGTCGAGCCCGCCCATGGTGGACATCCGCTTCAGCCGCCGGAAGAGGCGGACGAACGCACGATGGAGTTCGTCCTCAGGCGCGGCAGCCGGCATACCAGCGGTGCCGGGGCCGGCCGGTGAAATACTTGCTTGCACCCCGCAACTATATCAACGTACCGGCTCCCGGGCGCAGGTCTGGCCCCGGCTGGCCCACCGGCCGGCCGGCCGGCACACGGTCGCACGATGCGGCCGGTCGTCGACGTGGAAGACTCGCACGGTGCCCATCAGCACGCCGTCGGTGACCCCCGCCGACGTCCAGGCCGCCCGTGACCTGCTGCGGAAGGTGGTGCGCCCGACGCCACTGGAGATGTCCCGCTGGCTGGCCGGACTGGTCGGCGGGCCCGTCCATCTCAAGTGCGAGAACCTGCAGCGAGCCGGTTCGTTCAAGATCCGCGGTGCGTACGTCCGGATCGCCCGACTCGGCGACGAGGAGCGCGCCAGGGGTGTCGTGGCCGCCAGCGCGGGCAACCATGCACAGGGAGTCGCCCTGGCGGCGCGCATGCTCGGTGCGAAGGCGACCGTGTTCATGCCGGAGGGGGCACCGATCGTCAAGGAGAAGGCCACCCGGGCGTACGGGGCCGATGTCCGCTTCGCCGGAGCGTCGGTCGACGAGTCGTTGGTGGCGGCGGGGGAGTTCGCGGCCGAGACGGGCGCGGTACTGATCCACCCGTTCGATCATCCGGACATCGTCGCGGGCCAAGGCACCGTCGGGCTCGAGATCCTGCAGGAGTGCCCCGACGTCCGCACCGTCGTGGTGGGCACCGG
>DASUYL010000117.1:0-2882 GCA_036377395.1 Jiangellaceae bacterium | reverse complement strand
GGCGGGTCTGTTCCGGCGAGAGGTGCTTGCCGCGAGCGACGGCACCGAGAAGATGAGGGCCATCGCCTTGGCCGTCCAGGAGGGCGCGGCGGCGTACCTGAACCGGCAGTTCCGGACGCTTGCCGTGTTCGTGGTGCTGGTCTTCGGGGTTCTGTTCCTTCTTCCTGGTGACCCCGGTGTGCGCATCGGCCGATCGCTGTTCTTCGTCCTCGGGGCAGTGTTCTCCGCGTCGATCGGTTACTTCGGCATGTCCCTGGCGGTGCGGGCGAACGTCCGCGTCGCGGCAGCCGCCCGGGACGAGGGTCGTGACCCGGCCATGCGCGTGGCGTTCCGCACCGGCGGTGTGGTCGGAATGGCCACGGTGGGACTCGGCCTGCTCGGCGCCGCCGCCGTCGTGCTCATCTATCGCGACGATGCGCCGACGGTGCTGGAGGGCTTCGGCTTCGGTGCCGCATTGCTGGCGATGTTCATGAGGGTCGGCGGAGGCATCTTCACCAAGGCCGCCGACGTCGGCGCCGACCTCGTCGGCAAGGTCGAGGCCGGGATCCCCGAGGACGACCCGCGCAACGCCGCCACCATCGCCGACAACGTGGGCGACAACGTCGGCGACTGTGCCGGCATGGCGGCCGATCTCTTCGAGTCCTACGCCGTGATGCTGGTCGCTGCGCTGATCCTGGGGAAGGCGGCATTCGGCGCCGAGGGCCTGGTGTTCCCGCTGGTCGTACCCGCCATCGGCGCACTGACCGCGGTCCTGGGCATCTACATGACCAGGCCCCGCCCCGGTGAGAACGGCCTGCGGACGATCAACCGAAGCTTCTACGTCTCCGCACTCGTCTCCGCGATCCTCTGCTCGCTGGCTGCCTACGCCTACCTTCCGTCCTCCTTCCTCGAACTCGACGGCGGCATCGACCACGACGGTGACCCACGCGCGCTGGCCGCGCTTGCCGTGATCGTCGGCATCGTGCTGGCGGGCATCATCTTGTGGTTGACCGGGTACTTCACCGGCACCGACAGGCGGCCCGTGCGCGATGTCGGCTCGACGTCGCTCACCGGTCCGGCGACGGTCATCTTGGCCGGCGTGGCCGTCGGGCTGGAGTCCGCGGTCTACGCGGCGCTGATCATCGGCGCGGCGGTCTACGGGGCGTTCCTCCTCGGCGGTGGTTCGATCGTCCTCTCGCTGTTCCTCATCGCGCTGGCCGGCACCGGGCTGCTCACCACGGTGGGCGTCATCGTCGCCATGGACACGTTCGGCCCAATCAGCGACAACGCGCAGGGCATCGCCGAGATGTCCGGCGAGGTCGGCGGCGAGGGCGCACAGATCCTGACCGAGCTCGACGCCGTCGGGAACACCACCAAGGCGATCACCAAGGGGATTGCGATCGCCACCGCCGTCCTGGCTGCGACCGCGCTGTTCGGGTCGTACAACGACGCCGTCAACACGGCGCTGGCCGAGGCGGGAACGACACTCGCCGACGCAGGCAGCTCGTTCCTCCGCACGGTCGACGCACCGAACATCCTGGTCGGGGTGCTCATCGGTGCCTCCGTCGTCTTTCTGTTCGCGGGGCTGGCGATCAACGCGGTCGGACGGGCCGCCGGCGCGGTCGTGTTCGAGGTGCGACGGCAGTTCCGTGAGATTCCCGGGATCATGGAGGGCACCACCCGGCCCGAGTACGGCAAGGTCGTCGACATCGTCACCCGTGACTCCCTGCGTGAGCTGGCGACACCCGGACTGCTCGCCGCGCTGGCCCCGATCGCAGTCGGGTTCGGCCTCGGGGTGGGACCGCTCGCCGGCTACCTCGGTGGCGCGATCGCGACCGGAACGTTGATGGCGGTCTTCCTGGCCAACTCCGGTGGCGCCTGGGACAACGCGAAGAAGCTGGTCGAGGACGGTTACCACGGCGGCAAGGGCTCGCCGGCGCACGAGGCGACGATCATCGGCGACACCGTCGGCGACCCGTTCAAGGACACGGCCGGGCCGGCCATCAACCCGCTGATCAAGGTCATGAACCTGGTCTCGGTGCTGGTCGCGCCAGCCATCGTCGCCATGTCGGTGGGCGATGACGCGAACGACGCGCTGCGCTACAGCATTGCGGTCGGGGCGGTGCTGGTCATCGTCGGGGCAGTGTGGTTCTCGAAGCGGCGCGCGGTTGCGCTCGACGCGGGCGGCTCAGGAGAGGCGGAGCCGGCCGAGCAGATCGCGGCCTAGGCCAGGCCCGGGCCTGTCCCTCACCGGTCCGGTGGGAAATTCACGCCCCCCGACCCCGTTGATCATGGCGAAATGGGGGCCTCAGGGGGCCACAGAGCCCCACTTCGCCATGATCAACGGAAGGGGGCGTCGAGACGTCGTGGCGACGTGAACCTTGCGGAGTGACCGGGCGTGGGTTCCCATGGAGGTCTCGTGATCGTGAGACGACGCATCCTGACGGTGGCTGTTACGGCCGCCGTCGTTGTGCTGGCCGCCTGCTCCGGTGCCGAACCGGGCGCGGCTCCGGCGTCGTCGCCGTCACCGTCCAGCGCGTCGCCGTCGCCGACGCAAACGGCCTCGCCGGAGCCGACACCGATCCCGACACCGGTGGCGTTCGACGCCGCCGCGGCCTTCGCGACGGTGGAGCACCTGGCGACGCGCATCGGCCCGCGCGAGGCGGCCTCACCGGCGTTCCACGAAGCGGCGGCATACGTCCAGTCACGTTTCGAGGCCCTGGGCTACGTGGTGACGACGGTCCCCGTGCCCGTTCCCGCGGGCGACTCCTGGGGCGTCCCGGTCGAAGCGGGCACCTCCACGAACGTCATCGCGAGTGGGCCGAACTTCGACGACGCCGCGCCGCACGTCGTCATCGGAGCGCACCTCGACACGGTCGCGGTGGCGCCCGGCGCCGAGGACA
>DASUYL010000116.1:0-19768 GCA_036377395.1 Jiangellaceae bacterium | reverse complement strand
ATCTTGTCCGCCGCCCGCCAGATCTGCGCGAAGTCCCGCTTGAACGTGGGCTGGCCGGCGAGGGCCATGGTCTCCCAGCCGAGCATCACCTCGTACATTCGGCGCCCGTAGAGGTAGGTGCCAACCGGCCGCTCGAGGTCGTTGACGAACGTGTGCACCTCCTCGTCGGGCACGGCCCAGTCGAACCTGCCGTGCTCGTCTGCGATGTAACCGTCCAGCGAGGCGATCACCGAATAGATCAGCCTGGCCACGATGAGCCACCCTTCAGTCGTCGCGGTCCGCGCCGAGCGAGGCGAGCAGGTCGTGAAGAGCGGGGAACAGTGCCGGGCCGGCCGCGATCACGAGCTCAGGGCCGGGGGCGGTGCCGCCGATGCCCTCGACGACCACGCCTGCCTCCTCGGCGACCAGCGCACCGGCCGCGAGGTCCCACGGGGCGAGGCCACGCTCGTAGAAGGCGTCGTACCACCCGGTCGCGACGCCGCACAGGTCGAGCGAGGCGGCTCCGAGCCGGCGGACGTCGCGGACCCGCGGCAGCACCTCGCGCAGGATCTTCGCCTGCGCCGCGCGGCGCGCAGCGTCGTAGCCGAACCCGGTGGCCACGAGCGCGCGGTCGAGCCGGTCGCACCCGGACTCGCGCACCGGCCGCCCGTCCAACCGGGCGCCGCCGCCACGGGTAGCCGTCCAGGTCCGCCCACTGGCCGGGTTGTGCACCACCCCTGCGACGGTCCGCCCGTCGACCTGCGCCGCGATCGACACCGCGTACTGCGGGATGTCGTAGAGGTAGTTGACGGTTCCGTCGATCGGGTCGACGACCCAGTCGACGCCGGATCTGCCGGTCTCGGTCGCGCCCTCCTCCCCCAGCAGCCCGTCGTCCGGCCGGGCGGCGAGCAGCCGTCGGTGGATCAGGGCCTCTGCAGCGGTGTCGGACTCGGTCACGACGTCGGTGGGGGTGCTCTTCGTCGCCGACACGGTGATGCGGTCGACCGCATCCCGCCGGTCGCGCACCAGTCGGCCGGCCTCGTGGGCCACCCCGACCGCGAGATCGAGCAGGGAGACGGGGTCCGGGGTCACCGCACGCCTCCCATCGCCGGCGTCGGATCAATTCCACCCAGGGCCGGACGCGGGCCCCGGGCGTTCGGGCAACACCCTGCCGGACACACGTCGTGCGAGGGCCCGGGCGGCCCGATGCTCGCCCGGACGACCGCGAGCCCTTGCTCGACGGCCGCCCGTTCGACCAGCAGGTCGCGGATCGCCGCCACGAACGCCGGGTGCGTGCCGGCGGTGGCTGCCCGCGAGATCGGCAGACCCGAACGGGCGGCCGTGTCGCGGGCCTCGGTGTCGAGGTCGAACACGACCTCCATGTGGTCGGACACGAACCCGATGGGCGCGAGCACGGCTCCGGGCACCCCGCCGGCGGCGATTGCCGCGATGTGGTCGTTGACGTCGGGCCCGAGCCATGGCACCTGCGGAGGACCGCTGCGCGAGCAGTACACGAGGTCGTGCTCGTGGCGGATGCCGGTGCGCGCGTCGACGTCCCGCGTCACCGCCGCCGCGACCGCGCGATGCTGAGCCTCGTACGCACCCCCGCCGGGGCCCGAGGTCGCGGCCATCGTCACCGGGATCGAGTGCGTGACGTACACGAGCCGGGCACCGGCCGCCACCGCGCCGGGCAGGTCGCCCAGCGCCCCCACCACGGCGTCGGCGTTGGCCTGCACGAACCCGGGATGGTCGAAGCCGTACCGCAGACGATCGATCCGGGGCGCGCGCGGACCCACCACGGCGACCGCATCGGCCAGGTCCTCGCGGTACTGCCGGCAGCCCGAGTAGGACGAATAGACGCTGGTGACGAACGCGGCCGCGCGACGGACCCCGTCGTCACGCATCCGGGCGATCTCGTCGACCAGGAAGGGATGCCAGTTGCGGTTGCCCCAGTAGACGGGCACCGACAGGCCGGCGCGGTCCAGGTCGCGCTGGAGCGCGGAAACCAGCGCTCGGCTCTGGTCGTTGATGGGACTCCGCCCGCCGACGGCCTGATAGTGGCGTGCGACTTCTGCCAACCGATCGGCCGGCACGTCCCGACCCCGGGTGACGTTCTCGAGGAACGGCAGGACGTCGGGGGGCGCCTCCGGGCCGCCGAAGGAGACCACGAGCAGCGCGTCGTAGGGCTCGACAGAAGTGGGACGGGCGCTCACCGCACCGATCCTGCCAAACACCGTCCCGACACCGACCGCTCGGCACCCGATACCCAGCGGCGACGTTCACGATCATGGGGCAGGGTGGGGTGATGCTCGGTCCGTACCTGCGGGTGCTACGCAGTCCCGGCGCCTTGGCGTTCTCCGCGTCCGGGCTGGTCGCGCGGCTGCCGATGTCGATGTTCGGGATCGGCATCGTGCTCGCGATCTCCGTGACCGAAGGCACCTACGGTCAGGCCGGGCTGGTCGCCGGCGTGGCGCTGCTGGCGCAGGCGGCGGCCGCACCGCTGCAGGCACGTCTCGCCGACCGGATCGGCCAGCGGCGGATGCTGCGGCCGATCCTGGCGCTGCACGCGCTGGGCCTGGGTTCGTTCATCCTCCTGGTCGGCCGCGCTCCGGTGGTCGTGCTGCTCGCCACGTCGGCCCTGGCCGGGGCGAGCCTGCCCAGCTTCGGCTCGCTGGTCCGCGCCCGATGGGCTCGCCTGCACACCGGCACGCCCCTGCTGCACACCGCCTACGCGCTCGAGTCCGTGCTCGACGAGGTGGTCTTCGTCGTCGGGCCGGTACTCGCGACGATCCTCGCGACCGCTGTCCACCCGCTCTCCGGGCTGGTCACGAACCTGGTCCTGACGGTGGGCGGCGGCATGTGGTTCGCCGCGCAGCGCGCAACCGAGCCTCCGCCGCGGCCGCGGACCAGAACGTCGGAGGTCGAGAGGCTGTCGGTGCGGTCGCTCGGCTGGATCGTGATCACGTTCGTGTTCATGGGCGGCATCTTCGGCAGTGTCGAGGTCGTCACGGTCGCCTTCGCCGACCACGCCGGTGCGACACAGGCCGCGGGCGTGGTGCTCGCCCTCTACGCACTCGGCAGCCTGCTCTCCGGGATCGTCGTCGGCGCCGTCCACTGGCGGTCCGGGCCGCGGCGGCGGTTCGCTCTCGGACAACTCGTCATGGCAGCGGCGCTACTTCCGCTTCCGTTCGTGGGCTCGGTCCCACTGCTGGCCGTCGTCATGTTCTTCGCCGGCCTGGCGATCTCACCGACGCTGATCGCCGGCTTCTCGCTGGTGGAGGCCGAGGTACCGGCGAGCCGCCTCACCGAAGGGCTGGCCTGGATCTCGACCGCACTCAACATCGGGGTCTCCATCGGTGCCGCGGTAGCGGGTCCGGTCATCGACAGCGCCGGGGCGTCGCCTGGGTTCGTCGTGGCGGTGTCCTGCGGCGTGCTCGCCGCCGTGGTGTGCGTCACGGGAGCCCTGGCCCGTGCCCGGGTCCGTGAGAACGTGTGACGCCATGACCGCCACCGCACCCGTCCCCCGGGCGCGACCCCGTCCGTGGCGCAACTGGGCCCGCACGGTGGAGGGACGTCCGACGCGGATCGCGGTACCCTCCGACGCCGCGGAGGTCGCAGCGACCATGGTCGCCGCGGGCAGGGACGGCCTACGGGTCAAGCCGGTCGGATCGGGGCACAGCTTCACGCCGGTCGCCGTCACCGACGGCGTGCAGGTGCGACTGGACCGGCTCACGGGCCTGCTCGACATCGACGTCGACCCTGCCTCCGGTCGTGGGGTCGCCACCGTCGCTGCGGGTACCCCCCTGCACGCCTTCAACACCGACCTGGCCCGGCATGGGCTCGGCCTGGCCAACATGGGAGACGTCGCCGTCCAGACCGTCTCCGGGGCCGTCGCTACCGGCACCCACGGAACCGGGCGGGAGGTGGCCGCACTCGCCGAACAGATCGCCGGCCTCGAGATCGCCCTGCCCGACGGCTCGCTGGTCCGGTGTTCGGCCGGCCACGAGGCCGACCTGTTCCAGGCGGCACGACTCGGCCTCGGTGCGCTGGGCGTCGTCACGGCACTGACGTTCCGCGTGGAGCCCGCGTTCCTGCTCCACGCCGTCGACGAGCGCGGAAGCCTGGCCGAGATCCTCGACCGGTTCGAGGACTACGCCGCGGGCGAGCACGTCGAGTTCCATTGGCTGCCGTTCACCGATGCCGTCCAGCTCAAGCGCAACAGCCGCACGTCCGGACCCGCCCGCCCGCTCGGTCGATTCCGGGCCTGGTGGGAGGGCGACGTCGTCGAGAACCTGGGCATCGGGCTGGTGCAGCGAGTCACCCGGGCGGTCCCGCGGTGGACCCCACTGGTCAATGGCACCGTAGCGGGGCTGATCTCGCGGCGCGACTACGTCGATGCCGCCCCGATGGTGTTCTCGAGCGTCCGGCGGGTCCGATTCCACGAGATGGAGTACGCGCTTCCCCGCGGCGTGGCCGTGGCGGCGCTGCGGGAGTTCCGCCGGATCACCGACGAGGGTCCGTGGCGCATCGCGTTCCCGGTCCAGGTCCGGCTGGCGCCGGCCGACGACGTCTGGCTGTCCACCGCCTACGGGCGCGACACCGTGTACGTCGCATGCCACGCCTACCCGCGCACCGACTACGGGGGCTGGTTCGCCGCCGCCGAGGACCTTTTCGTCTCCTTCGGGGGCCGCCCGCACTGGGGAAAGCTCCACACCCGCGACGCTGCCTACCTCCGCGGTGTGTTCCCGCGCCTGGACGAGTTCCGCGCCGTCCGAGACCGCGTCGATCCGGGCCGGGTGATGGCCAACGGCTATCTGCAGCGGGTTCTTGGCCCGTGAGGTCGGCCGGGAAGAACCCGCAGGTTTCCCGGCACCGCCCGGCATGGCGGCTTGGTCCGGTGGGTCGGCCGGGTGACGATGGGCTCAGCCGTGCACGGGAGGTGCGAGGATGCGGGAGCTGCTTCTGGTAGCCATGAGCGAGAACGGCACGCACCTCGTCCTCCGCGCCGAGGGCGAGGACTCCCCCTTCGCCCTGCCGATCGACGAACGCCTCCACGCTGCCATGCGTGGCGACCGTGCCCGCCTGGGGCAGCTGGAGATCCAGATGGACAGTCAACTCCGACCGCGCGACATCCAGGCCCGGGTGCGGGCCGGCGAGAGCGTCGAGTCCGTGGCCGCCGCCGCGGCCGTACCGCTGGACAAGGTGCTGCGGTACGCAGGCCCAGTTCTTGCCGAGCGCGAGCACATCGCGGGGCGCGCCCGCCAGGCCGCGATTCGCCGGACCGGCGGCGACCCTCCCGCGCCCGAGCTCGACACCGCAGTGGCGCAATGGGTGGGCCGGTCCAAGGTCGACCCGGACGACCTGGTCTGGGACGCCTGGCGCCGCGACGACGGACGCTGGCAGGTCGCGGCGTCGTGGCCGGACGGTGACGACATGCGCTCGGCCCGGTTCACCTTCGATCCGGCCGGCCGCTCGGTGGCTCCCGACGACGACGAGGCGCGCGCGATCGCCGGGGAACGGATGCCCGAGCCGGACCTGCCGGTCGGACCCGCCCGGCTCTCGGTCGTGGGCAGGACCGCGATCGACCTGGAGCCCGACGACGGCCCTGTACCGGTCGAGCCGGCCGAGGCGGAGGCGGACGACGACTCCGCCGACGAGCGCGACCCGGCCGACGACGAGCCGACCGGTCCGCTGCCGGTGGCCCGTCGCCCCCGCCGTGACCCCGGACGCGGTGGCCGTGGCGAGCGACGGCGCGGTTCGGTCCCCTCCGGCGAGCCTCACACCGATCCGTGGGTCCAGCCCGCCTGGTCCGACGCCGACAGCGACCGGCTGCGGCTCACCGACATCGCCAGCCGAGTCGAGGTGGACGGCGACACACCCGCGACCGACGCCAGCATCGACGCCGACCAGGCGACCGGTGCAGCTGCCAGGAGCTCCACGTCCACCCGCTCTCGGCGGCCCACCGTGCCCAGCTGGGACGAGATCATGTTCGGCCGTCGGCGAAAGCCCGACTGACCGAATCCGCACCCTGTCGCACGTATCACCGGGCCTGCTGCCCGCTCTCTACGGGTGGATGCGCACGCATCCCGCGGTCGGCCAGCCGTCCGCCGTCGGTCCGGACATCGGAGGTCATGGTGACGTCTCTGCGACGTTCCATGCTCGCCGGCGCCGCCACCGAAGCGGTGGACTTCTCCGACCGTGAGCGGGCCCATCGTCGGGACCGCGTCGTCCAGATTCTCGCGGTTCGGCGGCGGCGGCGAGGGCGGCGAATCCTCGTCCGTCCGCAGTAGGGGGCCGGCCATGAGGTCTGCGATCACGGGGGGTGGCGGGTGCGTCGGCGCCGCTGCGCGGCGGTCGCTGCGAAGCGGGCCCGGGGGCGCGCACCCGCCACTGACGGCTTCGCCGTACCTGCCTGGTTTGACCGGTATCGTCGGGGCGTGGCCGACCCGTCGACCAGCGACCTGCTCCGTGATGCCGCCGGAGGAGACCAGCGGGCGTGGGATCAGCTGGTCGAGCGCTACGCGCGGCTGGTGTGGGCCGTCACGCGTGGTCATCGGCTGGCCTATGCCGACTCCGCCGACGTGTTCCAGACCACCTGGTTGCGGCTCGTCGAGCACCTGGGACAACTGCGCGATCCCGAACATCTCGCCGGCTGGCTGTCCACCACGGCCCGCCACGAGTGCCTGCGGGTCCTTCGCATCGGCCGCCGGGAACGTCCCGACGAGGACGTCGCCGGCGGTGCCGACCCTGTGGGGTCGACCGGGCCCGGACCCGAGGCGGCGCTGCTCGTGGACGAGGAGCGGGCCGGTGTGGCCGCGGCCTTCGCCCGGCTGTCCGAACGGTGCCAGGCGTTGTTGCGACTCGTCGTGGCCGAACCCGGGCTCTCCTACACCGAGATCTCCTTGGCGCTCGGCATACCGGTGGGAAGCATCGGGCCCACTCGCGGCCGGTGTCTTCGCCACCTCAAGGACTTCCTCGAGGAGCGTGGCTGACGATGGCTGAGCTCGAGCCCGCTGACCAAGAACTGCTCATGCTGCTGCGTGGAGTGCTCGAGGAGACCGACCCGGTGCCCGGCCCACTGATCGAGGCGGCCAAGGCCGGCTTCACCTGGCGCACGGTCGACGCCGAGCTGGCCGAGCTCATCGCCGACTCCGTCCTCGACGGCGCCGCCGTGCGCGCCACGAACGCGCCTCGGTTGGTGACGTTCACCGCCGGCGCCATCTCCCTCGTGATCGAGATCGTCGCACCACCCGCCCGCGCGGGCGAGGTCGCGCGTCGGCTGATCGGCCAGATCGTCGGTGCACCTCCCGCAGAGGTCGAGGTCCGCCACGCCGACGGTTCGCTGACGGTCCAGGCCGACGACTACGGGCGCTTCCGCGCCGCTCCGGTGCCGCCGGGGCCGATCAGCCTCGCCGTCCGTTTCGCCGGCCGCCGGCGGCCGCTGGTGACCAGCTGGGTCACCGTCTGAGCTTCGCGCCGCGGCCAGCATGACCGCCACCGCCACCGCCGCTGCGGTCCTCGGAATGATCACGTTAAGAGGGTTTCTGGGCCCGTTGCCAGGACTGCAGACCTGGCAACGGGGGGACAAACCCTCTTAACGTGATCATTCCGAGCTGGCGGACGTCAGCGGGCTGAGACCAGCAGTGGTACCAGCATCTCGTCGGCGGTCAGCGCACCGTGCAGCCCGACCAGCGTGGCCTCGACCGGGAAGACGCTGCGCATCTCCACGGCACACTCGCCGCCGACGGAGGCGACTACATCGCCGATGCGGTCGAGCACCCGGGCCTCGACCGCGCCGAACCAGCCTGCGGCGACGGCATCCTCGCGCGAGAGCACGTCGGCTCGCCCGCCCAGCACGCTCCGCCAGGCGGCGAGCACGTCGGCCGACGCGCCGGGTTCGGCGTAGACGTGGCGGAACCGGGCCTCCCCGCCGACCAGGGCGACGCCCTCGCGCAGCGCCGGCACCTGGTCGACGTCAACGCGACTGTCGGGTCCGACGTCGACCATGCCGTGGTCGCCGGTGACGACCAGGACGGCGCCGGACGGCAGCGACTCGTCCAGCTCCTCGGCGAACCGGTCGACGATGGCCAGCTGGTGCCGCCAGGCCGCGGACGCGCAGCCCGCCTTGTGACCGGTGAAGTCGAGGTCACCGTCGTAGACGTAGACGAGAGCCGGTGCCGGTCCGGCGCCGGTTGCCGCCGCCGCCACCCGCTCGCCCATGCTGTCGGCACCTCGGAAACCCGGCCCGCGCAGCCCGACCGTCGTCAGACCCGACGTGCGGAATCGGCGCTGACCGACGACCGAGACCGCCACGCCGGCGCGGTCGGCCCGCTCGAAGGCGGTCGGGTGCGGTTGGTAGGCCACCGGGTCGACCGACGGGTTCCATTTGAGTGCATTGAGCAGTTCCGTCGTCCCCGGCAACCGCGTCGTGTAGCCGAGCACGCCGTGCCGTCCCGGCGGTAGGCCGGTGCCGAAGCTGACCAGGCTGGTCGCCGTCGTCGTGGGACTGCCCACGGTGATCGCCCGCCCGGGCAGGGAAGTCAGGAACGGCGCTTGCGCCTGGTGGGACCGCAGCAGGTTCCATCCGAGACCGTCGACCAGCAATATGCAGTACCGCTGCGCCGGCGGCAGTCCGAGCAGGTCGTGCTCGCCTGATACGCCGAGCGCGCCGAGAACGGACGGCAAGAGGTCGGTGAGCGATGCTTCCCCGTAGCGCGGCAGGACCAACGTGTCGGGCGGCGTGCCCGGCAGGCTCACCGCACCTGCACGGTGGCCGCCGAGAGCGTGCGGGCGAAGGTGAGCATGTCCTCGACCCGGTTTCCCCCGTCGGCGGCCTCGCTGACCCGCAGGGAGAAGTCGTCGGAGGTGAGCGCGCCGGTGTAGCCGTGGTCGGCCTCGCAGTCGGGGTCGCCGCACCCGGCCGGTTCGAGATCGACCCGGCTCATCGCTCCCCAACCCACGGTGAGTACGACCTCGCGTGGCGGGTCGCCGGTCCGGTACGAGGCCGGCGAGGTCACCGTGCGGCTGACCACGACCGACGAGACCCGGTCCAGCGGCACCGCCTCCGTGGAGGTCGTCGCGTAGGGCAGCGGGTGACTCTCGTCCGACGGGTACTCGTCGGTGTGCCCGACCACCAGGCGGGTCGGCGTGAGCACGAGGACGCTGACGTGGCGCCGTAGCTCGTCACGGTCGAAGTGAGGTTCGTGGTGCACGACATAGGAATGGACCGGCTCGCCCGCCAGTGCGGTCTCGAGGGTGTCCGCAACCAGGTTGGGATAATAGCCCGCCTGCTGGATGGCCAGGCGAAGCCCATCACGGGTGCTGGTGTCCACCATGTCCTCCATCCTTGCACGCTGGTCAGGTCAACCGCCTCGTGTACCAGGCCGAGCGGGGATCCGGTGTCGCCACATCTGCGGACGCGTTGACGACCGCGAGACCCTGCGTTCCCACCAACACCGGCCCGAGCTCGACGTCGGCGACCTCGGGCAGGTCGTCGGTGAGGCGGGAGACCCGGTGCAGAAGGTCCTCGACCGCCCGCAGGTCGGCCATCGCTGCGCCGCGGTAGCCCAGCAGCAGCGGCGCCGCCTTGATCTCCCGCACCATCGCGGCCGCGTCGACGTCGGTCAACGGCGGGATCCGATAAGAGCGGTCACCGAGCAACTCGGTCGTCACTCCCGACACCCCGAACGAGACCACCGGGCCGAACAGTGCGTCCTCCTGCGCCCGGACGGTGACGGGCACGCCGGGAGGTGCCATCGGCTGCACGACGCACCCCGCCTTGGCCGGATCGACCAGCGTGCGGCACATGGTCGCCCACGCGTCGCGCATCTCGTCCGGCGTGTCGATGTTGCGCCAGACGTCAGCAAGGTCCGGGCGGTGACGAAGATGCGCCGCCGTCGCCTTGAGCACGACGGTCCATCCCAGCCGTTCGCCCGCCCGTACCGCCTCGTCGACGCTGGCAACGGGCACCATCTCCAGCAGGGTGATGCCGTAGCTCGCCAACAGCGTCGACAGGGTCGGCCCCTCCAGCGGACCGCCGCCGGGCCTCTCGGCGAGCTCGTGGGCGACCAGCGCGCGGGCCGTCTCGGCGTCGCATCCGTCGACGTCGGGCACCCGACCCCGCGGCCGGACCCGCCACTGCGCGTAGGACGTCACGTGCGCGAGCGCCCGCGCGGCCTCCTCCGGTGACGGGTAGGACGGTACCGAGCCGCGGCCCGGGACGCCGCGCTCGTCGAGCAGGCGCAGCGCTTCGGGCACGCCGACGCTACCGAGAAAGGTAGTCACCACCGGCTTCGTGCCAGGGGCGGCCACGGCCGCGAGCACGCGCGCTACCTCCTCGGCCCGGCCGGACTCCAGCGTCGGCACGTAGACCACGACCACCGAGTCGACACCGGCGTCCTCGACGAGTTGTTTCAGCGCCTGCTCGAAGTCCCCCGCCGTTGCCCTGGGACCGAGGTCGCGCGGCGTTCCGACGACATCGAGGCCCGCTGCCGCGGCGGCATCGGCCGCCAGCAGTCCCAGTGAGTCCGAGTTGCCGACCACCGCCACCCTGGGGCCCGCGGGCAGCGGCTGGAGCGCGAGGGCCTGGGCGACGTCGAACATCTCGGCCAGCGTGTCCACGCGGATCACGCCGGACTGTCGGAACATGGCATCGAGCGCCGCCACCGGCGTGTCGCTGGCGCGCACGGTGTGCCCGAGCGGTACGCCCTGCGTGGACCGCCCGCTCTTCACCGCCACCACCGGCTTCTCGGCCGCGACCCGGCGAGCCAGGCGCGAGAACTTACGCGGGTTGCCCAGCGACTCGAGGTAGAGCAGCACGACCTCGGTTGCCGGGTCGTCCTGCCAGTACTGCAGCAGGTCGTTGCCCGACACGTCGGCCCGGTTGCCTGCCGAGACGAAGGTCGACAGGCCGAACCCGCGGGTCGCCACTGCTTCGAGAATCGCGATACCCAGTGCACCGGACTGGGAGAAGAAGCCCACTCGGCCCGGAAGGGGGACGACCGGAGCCATCGACGCGTTGAGCGAGTACGCCGGATCGGTGTTGACGATCCCCAGGCAGTTGGGCCCGACCACCCGCATCCCGTACGACCGTGCGATGCGGACCAGTTCGCCCTGCCGTTCCCGCCCTTCCGGACCGGTATCGGCGAAGCCCCCGGACACGACCACCAGCCCCTTGACCCCTCGTGCCGCACAGTCGATCAGCACGTCGGTCACGGCATCGGCCGGCACCGCGACCAGGGCGAGGTCGACTTCGCCGGGCACGTCGCGGATGCTCGGGTACGCCGGAACGCCCGAGACCGCCGTGGCGTCCGGGTTGACCGCGTACACCGGACCGGTGAAGCCGCCACGGACCAGGTTGCGGACGAGCGCGTACCCGACCTTATGGCGGGAACGGCTGGCCCCGATCACGGCCACCGAGTGTGGGTTGAGCAGCCGCTGGATCGAGCGGGCCTCCGCTCGATGCTCGCGGGCCGTCATGACCGCGATCGAGTCGTCGGTGGGACGGATCTCGAACTCGACGTGGACGACGCCTTCGGTCAGCCGGTTGACCATCGTGTATCCGGCCTCGCTAAACACGGTGATCATCTTGTGGTTGTGAGGCAGAATCTCGGCCACGAACCGGCCGATGCCGCGCTCGCGGGCGGCCTGGGCCAGGTGCTCGAGCAGGACGCTTCCGACGCCGCGGCCCTGGTGCTCGTCCTCGACCAGGAAGGCGACCTCGGCCTGGCCCGCGTCGATGCGCTCGTACCGGCCCACCGCGATCATCTCGTCGCCGATCAGCACGATGAGCGCGACCCGGTCGGCGTGGTCGACCTGGGTGAAGTTCCGCACGTCGGCGGGAGACAGCGTCGGGTAGGGCGCGAAGAACCGGAAGTACTTCGACTCGTCGCTGACCCGCCCGTAGAACTCGACCATACGTTCGGCGTCGTCGGGCCGGATCGGTCTCAGGTGTGCCGTCGCCCCGTCGGACAGCAGGACGTCGGCCTCCCAGTGCGCCGGGTACGGCGCGACCGGTCCGTCCACGGCACCGACAGTAGCCGCTCGGCGCCGGTTCCGAGATCACCGACCGGCAGTGACTCCGGTCAGGCGGCAGGCCTCGGCCCAGGCCGTTCCGCCGAGCTGGTGCGGACTGTCCGCCCTTGGCGCCGTCCATTCGGCGACCACGTCGATCGCCGACACGAGGATCTCGTGGAGCCGGTCGTCCGGGTCGGGTACGCACGACCGGGCCACGCCGTCGACGGCGCACCGGACCGCATGTGGCGCCGCACGGCGCCGGAAGCCCTTGAGCCTTGTGCCGATGTCGCCGGTGAAGCTCTGCGCCCACTCGGCCGCGTGCGGAACCTGCTCCAGGACGCGGCGGCTCTCGTCGTGCATGCTGCCGCTCGGCCGCCCGTCGAGGTCGGCCAGCACCCGCTCGCACACCAGCACCGACACCGCCATGACCCGCTGCCGCTCGGCCGACACGACCGGCAGCGCCAGCGTGGCCGACCGGAGCGCGATCAGCGCGTCGACGTGCGGGTCGTCGCTGGTCAGTCCGATCACGGACGGGATCAGCTCGGCGAGCCTGGGCCGGGCCTCGTCGGAGGTGTAGTCGTTGACCAGCCGCGCGACACCGGCCAGCAGCGGGTGGGTGCAGTCGGGGTGGTCGCTCCAGCGCTCGCCGGCCAGGTAGGACGCCAGCTCCATGAAGCACGCGCCCTTGCGCGGATTGCGGTGCTTGCCCCGCGACAGCATCGGGAGCAGCTCGGGCGCGTGGTTCTCGTCGGTCGACATGACGGATCTCCCAGGATTGCCAGACCTGATGCGACCAGTCTGCGCTTCGACCGGCGTCAATGCCACTGTCCACGGGGCGCAACCGTCACCGCGGGTCGGTGCCCGGCCGGCCCGCCGCCGCGGGCCAGAATGGGTACGACCCCCAACTGCCGTGAGGAGCACCGCCGCGATGGCTCGCCGCACGACCAGGAAGCCGCCCGCCGAGGACGTCGTGGAGACCATCCTCGACGTCGACGTCGCCGACGAGATGCGCGGCAGCTTCCTCGAGTACGCCTACTCGGTCATCTACTCACGCGCCATCCCGGATGCTCGCGACGGCCTCAAGCCGGTGCAGCGGCGGATCCTGTTCCAGATGAACGAGATGGGCCTGCGCCCGGACCGCCCGCACGTCAAGTGCGGGCGGGTGGTCGGCGACGTCATGGGCAAGCTGCACCCGCACGGCGACGGGGCCATCTACGACACGCTCGTCCGACTGGCGCAGCCCTGGACGATGCGCGTCCCGCTGGTCGACGGACACGGCAACTTCGGGTCCATGGACGACGGTCCGGCGGCCTACCGGTACACGGAGTGCCGGATGGCGGAACCGACGACGCTGCTCACCGGGTCGCTGGACGAGGACGTCGTCGACATGGTCCCCAACTACGACGGCACGTACCGGCAGCCGGAGGTCCTGCCGGCCGCGTTCCCGAACCTGCTGGTCAACGGCGCCAGCGGGATCGCGGTCGGCATGGCGACCAACATGCCGCCGCACAACCTCGGGGAGGTGATCGAGGCGGCCCGGCACCTGCTCGCCCATCCCGATGCAACGGTCGACGACCTCATGCGCTTCGTGCCGGGGCCGGACCTGCCCACCGGCGGCCGGATCGTCGGGCTCGACGGTGTCCGCGAGGCGTACGAGAGCGGGCGCGGCTCGTTCCGCACGCGGGCGGCGGCACGCATCGAGAACATCACCGCCCGCCGTCAGGGCATCGTGATCACCGAGCTCCCCTACGCCGTCGGTCCCGAGCGGGTCCGCGAACGCATCGCTGACCTCGTTCGCAGCAAGAAGCTCCTCGGCGTCAACGACGTCGAGGACTACACCGACCGCAACACCGGCCTGCGCCTCGTGGTCGAGCTCAAGAGCGGCTTCGTCCCAGAGGCCGTCCTCGAACAGCTCTACCGGCTCACCCAGCTCGAGGACTCGTTCTCGATCAACAACGTCGCCCTGGTCGACGGCCGACCCCGGACCATGGGCCTGCGTGATCTCCTCGAGGTCTTCGTGGCGCATCGCCTCGAGGTGGTCCGCCGGCGGTCCGAGCACCGCCGGAACCGGCACCGGGACCGTCTGCACCTGGTCGAGGGCCTGCTGATCGCGCTGCTCGACATCGACGAGGTCATCCAGGTCATCAGAACCTCCGACGACGCCACGGTCGCCCGCGGGCGCCTGATGACGGTGTTCGACCTGTCCGAGGCGCAGGCCCGCTACATCCTGGACACCCCGCTGCGCCGGCTGACCAGGTACGACCGGCTGGAGCTGGAGGGTGAAGGCGAGACGCTGAGGCGCACCATCGCGGAGCTGACCGAGATCCTCGAGGATCCGGCCGCGATGCGGCGGCTGGTCGCCGACGAGCTCGCAGACGTCGCCGCCGCCCATGCGACGCCCCGCCGAACTGTCCTGCTGGAGTCGGCCGGCCAATCGGCCGTGGCGGCCTCGGCAGCGCTCGAGGTGTCCGACGACCCGTGCCGAGTCCTGCTGTCATCGACCGGGTTGCTGGCTCGTACGACGTCGGCGGACGCCGTGCCCGCCGGGGGTAAGCGGTCCAAGCACGACGTCGTCGTCTCCGCCGTCGAGTCCACGGCCCGCGGCCACGTCGGGGTCGTGACCAGCGCCGGCCGGTTGGTGCGGATGGCCGTGCTCGACCTGCCCGCGCTCCCGCCGACAGCACAGGCGCCGACACTTGCCGGCGGCGCCCCGCTGACCGAGTTCCTGGAGCTGGAGCGCGGCGAGCGGGTGCTGTGCCTGACGACGATGGACCCCGGCACCCCGGGCCTCGCGCTCGGCACGGAGCGCGGCGTCGTCAAGCGCGTGGTTCCCGACCACCCGACCAACAAGGACGCCTGGGAGATCATCCGGCTCGACGACGGTGACCTGGTCGTGGGTGCGGTCGAGCTGCGAACGGGCGACGAGGAGCTCGTGTTCGTCACCTCCGACGCGCAACTGCTGCGTTTCGGCGCCGCATCGGTGCGGCCGCAGGGGCGCACCGGTGGGGGAATCGCCGGAATCCGGGTCGGTGCCGGAGCACGAGTGATCCACTTCGGGGCGGTGGGTGCGGACGACGCCGTGGTGGTGACGGTCGCCGGCTCCTCGTCGGCCCTTCCGGGCACCCAGTCCGGCACCGTGAAGGTCACCCCGTTCCACGACTACCCGGCGAAGGGCCGGGCCACCGGTGGGGTCCGGTGCCACCGGTTCCTGCGGGGCGAGGACACGCTGCTGCTGGCATGGGCGGGTGCCGCACCGCCGATGGCGGCCGCAGGAAGCGGCGTGCCGATAGCGCTGCCCGAGCCGGTGGGACGGCGCGACGGCTCCGGCACGCCGGCTGCACAGGCCATCACCGCCGTCAGTGGACCAACGTGGTCGGCGGTCGGGGACTCCGTCACGGGCTGAAGTAGTCGGCCGTGCGACGTTCCATCTCTTCCGGGCTGACGTCCTCGACGTGCTGAGCCAGTCCCCACTGGTGGCCGAACGGGTCCTCGATGCGTCCTCCCTTGTCGCCGTAGAACTGGAGCTCGAGAGGGAAGATCTCCCTCGCCCCAGCGGCGACGGCCCTCTCCCACATCGCGTCGACGTCGTCGGTGTAGACGAACATCACCGCCGTGGTGGTGCCGGCAGTGCGCGGTGTCCGGGTCGGACCGTCGGGCGACTCGTCGGCCAGCATGACGATGCTGTCACCGATGCGGATCTCGGCATGGGCCACTCGTCCGTCCGGACCGGTCATCCGGGCAGTCTCGACGGCCCCGAACGCCTGCGTGTAGAACTCGATGGCTTCAGCGCAGGGGCTGACCGTGAGCGAGGCCGTCACCGAACCGTACTGATCGGGCACTGGGTCGACGGGCACGATGGGCTCTCCTCCTTCGTGGTCGTCATGATCGGCGACGCTACGCCGCGGTGGGTGCCGCCACAGCCGTGGACCGTCACCCGGCCCCGGTCGGGGGATCCCCGGGCCGGTAGGTGTTCACGCTGAACACAGCGCCCTGCGGGTCGCTCAACACCGCGACTCTGACCGGACCCGCATCGATCGGCGGTGTCACGACCCTGCCGCCGAGCTCGACCGCGGTTGCCGCGACAGCGTCGGTGTCGGCGACCGAGAACGTCACACTCCAGTGCGGCGGGACGTCGGCCGCGGACCTGTCGCTGTTCATCGGCTGCATCCATGCGATGCAGTCGGAGAAGCCGGGTGGCGCACCCTGCTCGGCATGCCGCTGCCGCAGCTGGGGATCGAGCCCCTCGAGGTACTCGGCGTACCCCGGAAGCCGGACCATGGTCGACTCTCCGAATCCGAGGTCGAGCGTGTCGGCCTGCCAACCGAACACCGACCCGTAGAAGGCCTTCGCGCCCTCGATGTCGCGCGTGTTGAGGTCGCTCCAGTTCCACGAGCCGGATTCGTTGACCGCCTGGGCACCACGGTGCGTTCCCGCCTGCCACAGGTGGAACACCGCGCCGGACGCGTCGGTACACGCCGCCATGCGCCCGGCGTCGAGGACGTCGAAAGGCTCGGTGATCACCCGACCTCCGGCGTCCCGGACCAGTGCGACCGTGGCGTCGGCGTCGTCGACCCAGATGTAGGTGTTCCAGACCGGTGCCGGCGAACCGCCCTCCGGCTGGGAGGAGACTGCGGCGACATCACGTCCGCCGAGCCGCGCGACGAAGTATCGACCCGGCGCTTCAGGGGGCGTGCGGTCCTCGAACACCCATCCGAAGACGCCACCGTAGAAGTCCAACGCGGCCTCCGGGTCCGGCTGCGTGGTGTCGACCCAGCACGGGACGCCAGGCGGAAATCCAGCTCGCTCGACCACGTAGGTTCACCTCCCTGACGGGGTACCCGCACCGTATCGATACGCACCGTCACGGTCCTGCCGCCCCGCGCCGAAGGGGTGCCTGGCAGGCTTCGACGATGGACTCCGACCCAGCTCGCGCCCGCGTCGTCGCGGCCAACGGGCCGGACGCCCACGTCGTCGCCGTGCGGCCGCACGAACCGCGGGCGACGCCCGCGTGACCGCGTGCTCCGAGATCAGCCGGTTGCTCGAAGAGCCCATGGTGGGCACGGCTCCCGTCGCCGCCTCGTGGATCGTGCTCGAGCAGCCCGGACCGTGGGGACGCGATGCGCTTACCGAGTCACACCTCGACCCGGTGCTCGGAGCGGCTCTGGAGACGGCCTCCCGTGCCCACGGCGCTCGGGTCGCGCTGGTTCGCCGACCCGGACGTCACCCGGATCTGGGAGACCGGGCGCGTCGGGTCTGGGTAGCCTCCACCCGTCCCGGACGGACCTGGCTGCTGGGCGGATCGGTCGCGGACGTCGCCGACCTCGGCGCGCTGTCGTGGCCAGGCATCGAGGCCGGTGACCGGTCGCTCGTGGCGGCGTCGTTTCCCGTCCTGCGACCGGAGACCGACCCCCTGCTGCTCGTCTGCACAAACGCCCGCCGCGACGTCTGCTGTGCGAACGGCGGGCGACCGCTCGTCGCCGCGCTGCGCGAGCCACTGGGCAGCCGGGTGTGGGAGACCAACCACCTCGGCGGCCACCGGTTCGCCCCTACCGCCGCACTGCTCCCGCACGGCGTCGTCTACGGCCGACTCGATCCCGCTGACGCACTGGCGGTGTACACGGAGGCTCGCAAGGGGCGCCAACTCGTCCACGGCTATCGCGGCCGCAGCACGTTCGGCCGGGCCGGCCAGGCCGCCGAAGCCGCCGTCCGTCAGCACAGCGGAGCCGAGAGCCTGGACGACCTCGACGTCGCAACGGAGACCGGCCGCGAGGACGGTTCGTGGCACGTCGTCGTCACGCACCGCGACGGGCGGCGGTTCTCCGTGGACGTCAGGTCCGTCCCGCTGGAACCAGCTCGCCCGGAGTCGTGCCACAAGCCCGCCGTCCGGCCCGTGGCCTACATCGCGGACCCACCCGTCCCGCGCAGGTGACATGGCCTACTCGGGCGGGCATCGGGAAGACTGCGCGCCATGACCTCCTCCTATGTCGCGGCCGAGGGCCGCTACGACCGCATGACCTACCGCCGGGTGGGACGCAGCGGCCTGCACCTGCCGGCGGTGTCCCTGGGCCTGTGGCACAACTTCGGCGACACGACGCCGATCTCCACCCAGCGGGCGGTCCTGCGGCGGGCGTTCGACCTCGGTGTCACCCACTTCGACCTGGCGAACAACTACGGCCCGCCGTACGGGTCCGCGGAGACCAACTTCGGGCGGATCTTCGCCGAGGACTTCGCGCCCTACCGCGACGAGCTGGTGATCTCGACGAAAGCCGGCTACGACATGTGGCCGGGGCCCTACGGGGAGTGGGGTTCACGCAAGTACCTGCTGGCCAGCCTGGACCGGTCGCTCGAGCGCATGGGCCTGGACTACGTCGACGTCTTCTACAGCCACCGCTTCGACCCCGACACGCCGCTCGAGGAGACGATGGGCGCGCTGGACATCGCCGTGCGGTCCGGGCGGGCGCTCTACGCGGGCATCTCGTCCTACTCTGCGCAGCGGACGGCCGATGCGGCCGGCATCCTGCGCGGGCTGGGCACACCGCTGCTGATCCACCAGCCTTCGTACTCCCTGCTCAACCGCTGGGTCGAGGACGGCGAGCCGAACCTGCTCGAGACTCTCGAGCATGAGGGCGTGGGCTGTATCGCGTTCTCCCCGCTGGCCCAGGGCATGCTGACCGATCGCTACCTGGACGGGATACCGGCGGACTCGCGGGCCGCTCAACACAGCTCGCTGTCGACTGACCTGCTCACTCCGGAGGCTTTGGGCCACATCCGGGCGCTGAACGTGCTGGCGGCGAAGCGCGGCCAGAGCCTGGCCCAGATGGCGCTCGCATGGGTCCTGCGCGACGAGCGGGTCACGTCGGCTCTCGTCGGTGCCAGCAGCGTCCGGCAGCTCGAGGCCAACGTCGCTGCCCTGGACGATCTCGACTTCACCGAGGACGAACTGGCGACCATCGACCGCGACGCGGTCGACGCCGGGATCAACCTCTGGCTGCAGTCCAGCGCGGAGTGAGCGATGAATCACCCGGCCCGCCGAGCCTCAGACCAGAGCTCGGCGGGCCGGGTGCGTCGGCGTCCTACTCGGCCAGCGTGATGGAGAGCAGGTCGGTGGTACCGAACGGGTCGATCTTGACGTTGTCCACGTTCGACGAGTAGCCGGCGATGGTCTTGTAGTACCACAGCGGGATCGCGGGCATGTCCTCGGCGAGCATCAGCTCGGCCTCCTGGTAGAGCGCGATCGCCTCCTCGGGGCTGGGCGCGCTGGCGGCCTCGTCCAGCTTGGCGTCGAGCTCGGGGTTGGTGTAGTCGCCGTCGTTCGCCGAAGCGCCGGTGGCATAGATCGGCACCAGGAAGTTCTCGATCGACGGGTAGTCCATCTGCCAGCCGGTGCGGAACATCCCGGTCATCTCCCGGTCGGTGATCTGCCCGCGGAAGGTGGCGAAGTCGACCACCGGGGTCGCGACACAGTCCACACCGGTGGCGTTCTTGATGCTGTTGCAGGTCGCCTCGGTCCACCCCTGGTGGTCGGCGTCGGCGTTGTAGGACAGCGTCAGCGTGCCGGTGAACCCGGACGCCGCCACCAACTCCGATGCCGCGTCCGGGTCGTAGGTGCAGAACTCGCCACAGGCGTCGGGCTGGTAGCCGTCCACCACCGGGGACACCCAGCCGGTGGCCGGCTCCCGGGTGCCCTGGAAGATCTCCTGGGTGATCAGGTCACGGTCGATCGC
Source organism: Jiangellaceae bacterium (assembly GCA_036377395.1). Lineage (GTDB taxonomy): Bacteria > Actinomycetota > Actinomycetes > Jiangellales > Jiangellaceae > DASRTE01. The sequence goes on along the minus strand of DASUYL010000116.1, from coordinate 50 downwards.
CATCGACAGGCCCTTGCGCAGGTCGGTGCTGGCCACCGAGGCGTCCACCC
>DASUYL010000115.1:0-17486 GCA_036377395.1 Jiangellaceae bacterium | reverse complement strand
CGCGCCGTACCTCGACAACCCACTCGCCGTCGTCCAGGACCGTCGAGACGTGGACCGGCGTCGGCGCGCCGTCGGGCAGAAGGGCGTCGAGCGCTGCCGGGAGCGTCGCCGACGTGTTGACCACGACCAGGTCACCCGGCTCCAACAGGTCGGGAAGGTCGCGGAAGTGCCGGTGCTCGACGCGAGGGGCCGACGCCGACGGTCCACGCGCCACGAGCAGTCGGACGCCGTCGCGGGCGACGCCGCGGCGCTCGGGCGGCGCCACGGCGTCGCTACCGGCCGGAGGGGTGAACCTGGTCGTCGGCGCGACCAACTGATGCGTCGTCATCGCATCTCGTCCAGATCCGACGCCCGGTAGCGGCCACTGGGCCGCTTGCCGTCGACCAGGATGAGCATGGCCGGTACCACGGTCTCCGGCGCGGCACGGTCGCTGACATCCTCTCCCGGGAACGCCTCCTGCTGCAGGTCGGTGGCCATGTCACCGGGGTCTAATGCATAGACGCGCAGCCCCGGATGCTCGGCCGCGAGCACGGCGCTGAGCTGGTCGAGCGCCGCCTTCGACGACCCGTACCCGCCCCAGCCCTCGTACGCCTCCACGGCAGCGTCGGAGGTCACGTCGATGATCACGCCGGCACCCTGCTCCAGATGGGGAAGCACGAGTTGGATCAGGCCGAGCGGTGCGATGGTGTTGACCGCGTAGACATGTTCGAGTTCGTCCAACGGGTAGTCGGCGAGCCGGGGTTGCGGACTGGGGCCGAGCACGCTCGCGTTGTTGACGAGCAGGTCGAGCCGCCCCATGGCGGCCACGGTGTCGGCCAGTCGCTGCCGGTGTGCCGCATCCGCCACGTCCCCGGCGACCGCGATCAGCGTGCCCGCCGCCGGTACCAGCGCGTCGACGGCGTCGGCCAGCCGGCCCCCGTCGCGTCCGTCGACGATGACGTGCCAGCCACGGCGGACGAGTTCGGCGGTCAAGGCTCGGCCGAGTCCGCGTGAGGCACCGGTGACGAGGCCGACGGGCGTGGACTCGGTTGTGGTCATGCCTACCAGCGTGCAAGTTCAAGTAAGCATGAAGTCAAGTACGCGCTTTCGGGCCAGCCGTCGGTCAGGACAGAGCGAGGTCGCGGCGCCGGAACGAGGCAATTCCGACGGCGGCGAAGGCGACCGCGACCAGCATCAGCACCAGCAGCGGCAAGGCCGTCACCTCGGCGGCAGGCGCGGCCGGCAGGTGCGTGAACGGCGACATGTTCACGACCGCCTGCGGCAGACCGAAGAGCTGGCCGAGCTGGCCGATGAGAACGCAGATGGCCAGGGCGGCCCAGGACAGCGCGACCGCCAGGTTCGGAAGCAGCCCGAAGGCGACCACCACCAGACCGGCCAGCGCCAGTACCGCCGGTACTTGCACGAGTGCGGCTCCGGTCAGGGTGAACACCTGGTCGCGGACATCTCCGACCACGGCGCCGTATCCGATCCCGGTGGACACCCCCATCAGAGCGAGCAGCAGCACGGTGCCGAGGGTGGCGATCGCGATGTGACTCCACATCCAACGGGTTCTGGCCACCGACGTCGCCAGGACCGGCTCGAGCCTGCCGGCCGCCTCCTCAGCCCGCATCCGGAGCAGCGTCTGGATCGCGTAACCCGCCACCGCCAGACCAGTGATGCTCAGCGTCGCCGCGAAGTAGAGGTCGGTCAGGCTCCCTGCGCCGCCGATCTGCTCGAAGTACTCGGCCAGCTGCTCGCTGTCACCGACGAAGTCCTCGATCTCGTCGCCGACGCCACCGTACGCAGGGCCGAGGACGACGATGCCGATCGCCCATCCGATGAGCACGCCGCGCTGCAGGCGCCAGGCGAGCCCCAGCGGGCTGAGCAGTCCCGAGGTCGCGGCTGGCCGCCCCGGCCGTACGGCTCGCATACCCGCCCCGAGGTCGCGGTGGGCGGTCAGCCCGAAGGCCAGCCCGACGAGCGCAACGAACGCGACGGCCAGCAGGCCGAGCACCCACCAGTTGTCCCGATCGAACGGCCGGATCTGCTGGCCCCAGCCGATCGGGGACAACCACGACGGCCAGGCGCTGATCAGCGTCACGCCGCCGTCGACGACCTTGCCGGACACGTCGCCGATCGCGCGCAGGAGGAAGGCGACGCCGATCGCCGCGGCCGCCATCCCGTTGGCACCGCGAGCGGTCTCCGAGACCTGTGCGGTGACGGCGGCGATCGCCGCGAAGGCGATGCCGACGGCTGCGATGCCGGCCCCGGCTGCGAGTGAACCGCCGGCCGGAAGGTCGTTGGCGATCAGTACGGCGGCGTTGAGGAGGCCGAGCACGACGTTGGCGCCGACCGCGACGATCAGCGCCGCGGTCAGGAGTGCGTGACGCCCGACGACGCCGGCACCGATCATCTCGGCCCGGCCGGTCTCCTCGTTCTGCCGGGTGTGACGCACGACGCACAGCGTGCTCATGAACGCGGCCGCTATGGCGACCACAAGGAAGGACTGGGTCATCGCCGTCGCACCGAGGCTGGTGCCCGAGACGATTCCGTTGAACATGACCCCCACCGGGCTCTGTGCCGTGGAGATGGCGACCGCGACCCGCTCCTGCTCGGTCGGGTAGAGGCCGACGACGCTGGACACCGTCGCCGCCTGCGTGAGTGTCAGCCCCGCCAGCCAGACGGGGAGTTGGATCCGGTCGCGCCGAAGCGCCAGCCGGACCAGCCGACCGGTGCCGGCGAAGGCGCTGCCCAGCGAGCTCACCGCGCGTTCGCCTCCATCGCCTCCCGCTCCAGGGCGAGCTCGTCGCCGTAGTGCCGGAGGAACAGCTCCTCGAGCGTCGGCGGCGTGCTGGTCAGGGTGCGCACCTCGAACAGGGTCAGGTGACCGAGCACCCGGTCGATCTCGGCAGTGTCGATGTCGAACCTGGCGCGGGTACCGTCCAGCTGGAGATCGTGGACTCCCCGCAGTTCCGCGAGGCCGGTCATCGGCCGGGCGGTCTCCACCGATATCGACGTACGGGTGAGGTGTCGCAAGTCGGCCAGCGTTCCGGACTCGACGGTCTTGCCGAGCCGGATGATGTCGACCCGGTCGCACAGCGCCTCGACCTCCGAGAGCACGTGGCTGGACAGCAGGACGGTCTTTCCCTCCTGCCTGATTTCACGGACGTAGTCCTCGAAGACTGCCCCCATCAGTGGATCGAGGCCCGAGGTCGGCTCGTCCAGGATGTACAGCTCGACGTCGGACGCGAACGCCGCAACAACGGCGACCTTCTGGCGGTTGCCCTTCGAGTAGCTGCGCGCCTTCTTGCTCGGATCGAGGTCGAAGCGCTCGAGCAGCTCGGCGCGGCGCTTCGGGTCGAGCCCGCCGCGCAGCGCTCCGAACAGGTCGATCGCCTCGCCCCCGGTCAGGTTCGGCCACAGGCTCACGTCGCCGGGCACGTAGGCGACTCGACGGTGCAGCTCGACCGCATCCTTCCAGGGGTCACCACCGAGCACCGTCGCACGTCCCGCATCCGGGCGGAGCAGCCCGAGCAGGATGCGGATCGTCGTCGTCTTGCCGGAACCGTTCGGACCGAGGAAGCCGTGGACCTCGCCGGTGGCGACGGACAGGTCGAGCCCGTCGAGCGCCCGGGTCGGCCCGAACGTCTTGACCAGGCCGGACACGGAGATTGCAGTCGTCATAGGCTTGAGCGTACAGTTGTTTCGCAAGGTTGTGAATGTCAAGAAATCGTAAGGGGCTGTGAACGGGGTGGCGACCGAGCTGGCTGAGGGCCCTGATACCGGGCGCGACGCGGCCGCGGTCAGCCGGTTCGTCGAGCGCTTCGCGCTGACGCTGCTCGACAGCGGCATGCCACGGATGCCGGCGCGCGTCTTCGTCGCGATCCTCGCCTCCGACAAGGGCTACCTGACTGCTGCCGAGCTTGCCCACGTGCTCAACGTCAGCCCGGCCGCGGTGTCCGGTGCGGTTCGCTACCTGACCCAGGTGAGCCTGATCGTCCGCGAACGCGATCCCGGCGAGCGTCGCGACCACTACCGGCTGCACGACGACACCTGGTACGACGCGGTGATCCGCCGGGAGGAACTGCTCGTCCGCTGGCGGAGCGACCTCGAATCCGGCATCGACGCCGTCGGAGCGAACACGCCGGCCGGGCAGCGGCTCGCCGAGACGCAGGAGTTCTTCGCGTTCCTGCACGAGGAGATCCCGAAGATCTTGGACAGGTGGCGAGAGATCCGCGCCCTGCGGCAGGTGTCATAGATCCACGTTCCAGCACGACGCGTATCTGGGAGCCCGACCGACGACTCTCATCTGTGAACGAGGGGTCGCTCATGGTCACCGTCGCCACCTGGAACGTCGAGAACCTCTTCCTCCCCGGTGGGCCGTCCGGTCCATCCAGCGAGGACGTCTACGTTCGCAAACTCGCGTATCTGGCAGCGACGATCGGCGCCATCGGCGCCGACGTCGTGTGTCTGCAGGAGATCGGCGGCGAGGAACCGCTGGCCGATCTGGCGGCGGCGACCGGTGGAGTGCTGCAGCACAGGGCCGCCGGCCACCCGACGACCGTGGCATCCGGGTCGGCCTCATCTCCCGGTTCCCGGTCCTCGAGCGCTTCGACTGGGTCGCCTTCCCGCCCGGTGGCCTACCCCGCATCGAGGACCCGGACGGTCGGGTTCTCACCGCGATGGGCCGGGGGCCCTGGAGACCGTGCTCGATCTCGGAGCGCTCGCGGGCGGTTCCCGACTGCGCGTCGTCACGGCACACCTGAAGTCCAAGATCCTCAGCTTCCCCAACCACCGGTTCTTCCCGCTGGACGAGGACGAGGGGGCGCGCGGCGGCGGCTACGCACTGACCCGGCGGGCGGCCGAGGCGGTGGCCGTGCGCGTCCAGCTCAACCGGTGGATGCCACGCGAACCCGACATCCCGTCGTGCTCGCCGGTGATCTGAACGACGAGCCCACCGCCGTCACCACCGCGCTGCTGTGCGGCCCCGAGGACGGTAACCCCAACCGGCCCGACCTGGGCGATCCGTACCGGCTCTACAACCTGGCCGACCGTATCGCCGCCGAACGCGCCTTCTCCCGTATCTACCGCGACCGGCGTGAGCTCATCGACCACATCATGATCTCGCGCCCGCTCCTGCTGGCCGGTGTCACCGCGGACGCGTTCGTCGACGACCTGGTCGGTATCACCGAGGACGTCGACAGCCGCCGCGATGCCATCCGTCCCGACCACGCACCGCTCTGGGGGCGCATCAACTGGCCGTGAGGCCGGGCCCTCCGTTCTCGGCGCGGCGCACGGAGGGATCGTCGACACGTTCCGACCCGTGACCGTGAGCGGCAAGAAACGCCTCGATCTCGGCGATCCCTCGGGCGGCATCACGGGTGACGGACGCCGCGTCGCCGAACCGGCACCGCGGGACCGGCGGGCCGGCCTTCGTCCAGGCGGTATAGGCGTCATACCCACCGCATCGACTCGAGCCGGCCGCGATCAGTCCGCTCATCAGCGACCACAGCAGATACCGCAACACGTTCAGCAGAGCACAGGTCACATGCCGCGATGTACAGGTCATCGCCCACCTCCGCGTCCCTGCGGCACAAGCGACACCGGACCGTTCGAGCCCGGAAACTGCCCTTCTTCCGATCGTATGCCCCGCCGCCGCTCGTATCCGAGCCAGGGCATGCGCGTCCGTGACCCCGCTGTCGTTCCTCCGTCGCTGACCTGGAACCGTGTCAATGCCCACCCGGATGGCCCGTCACGCGTTGACCGAAGCGGCTGAGGACCTACGCCCGGCCGATGTCGCCGGTTGGTCCATGTCGTGCAGCGGCCGCTCCTCAGTCGGCACGCCTCCGATGTGCGGTCAGGCGCCCGGCCCGTACGCGTCGTGGTAGTTCCACCACTGGTAGGGCGGGGTCTGGGGATAGCCCTCCGGTGAGTCCTCCCACTCCTCCTGGCGACCGAGCGCGGTGATGTCGAGATAGCTCCAGGTGCTCCCCATCGCCTCATCGCCACGGCTGTCGACGAAATAGGTCCGGAAGACCCGGTCGTCGTCGCGGATGAAGGCGTTGGTGCCGTGCCACTCGTCTACGCCGAAATCCTTGTCGAAGTCGTCCGTGAGCGTGTACCAGGGGATGAGTTCCCAGCCCATGCGCTCCTTCAAGCCCTGGATCTCGGCCTGGGGAGCACGCGAGACATACGCGAGCGTCGTGTCCCGTGCGTTCAGGTGGGCCGGGTGTGCGACCTGGTCGGCGCCGAAGGAGCATCCGACGCAGGCCCGCTCCGGGTACGCGCCGCCCGACTCCGGGTAAGTGGTGACGTCCGGCGCGTAGAAGGCGCGGTAGACGATCAGCTGGCGGCGGCCCTCGAACAGGTCGAGCAAGCTCGCCTGCCCGTTCGGCCCCTCGAAGCGGTAGTCCTTCTCCACGGCCATCCAAGGCATGCGCCGGCGTTGCGCCGCCATCGCGTCGCGCGCCCGGGTGAGCTCCTTCTCCTTCACCAGCAATCGCTCCCGGGCCTCATCCCACTCCCGCGGGGAGACGATCTGGGGTGTCTTCATTCGCTGTCTCCTCCTCAGACACTCGTTGACGCGTCCGGGGACTCGGACTGGGGGTCTGAATCCAACCGGTCCTGCCGACAGGTCTGCTGTCTATCACGCGACCTGCTCTCAGGAATCTCGCACTTGTCGGACCGCCGCCGCCAGTCATGAGCTGTATAGGACTCGACAGGCATCCGAGCTACCTCATGACCGCCTACATGGCAGCTGGAACTTCACAGATCAGCGTGCACAATGCCCGCGTACGGCCGCTGCCTCGTTTGATGGTCTCCCTGCCGGACGCCGGTCGCACGGCTAGGCAAAGGTTCGGTGGCCGCGACCGACCATGATGAGGACAAGAAGGGTCCAGCCGATTCGTCGGCTGGCGTTGGGCAGAGGAGGAGCAGGGTGTCGGACGGTAATGGGCGGGCGGCGCGCCTTCCGCCGCGCTGGGTCATTCGCGTCGTCTGGTCGGTGCACCGCGCACTGTGCCGCGTCGGCGGTGGCCGGGTCGGGCTGTGGCGTCCGAAAGGCGACCGATGGGGCACCGCGCGCTTGACGACTACCGGGCGCCGCTCCGGCCAGCCACGCCGTGTGATCATCGGGTACTTCGAGGATGGCTCGAACCTAGTGACGTTGGCCATGAACGGCTGGGCCGGTCCGGAGCCGGCCTGGTGGCTCAACGTGCAGGCGCACCCAGAGGCGACCGTCGACCTAGTCGGCGGGTCGCGGGCGGTGCGGGCACGCGCGGCCGACGGTGAGGAACGGTCACGGCTGTGGGCCAGGTGGCGTCAGATCGACAAGCAGCTTGACGCCTACGCGGCTCTGCGGTCCTCGGAGACCGCCGTGGTGATCCTGGAACCACGCGATGCGCCGTCCTGATCAGTCCGCCCGGCCGCGCCCGCAACGGCGCCAGACCGCATGCCCGGCGCTGGGCCGGGCGAAGCGGCGCGTCAGCGCCGCTCTTGACCTCACAGAGCTAACCCAGCAACACGAACACGGCCGGGTCGCCCGCGTCGCAGTGCCGTGTCCAGGCCGAGGGCTGCGCGTTGTCGAGGGCCGTCAGGATCGGGTAACCGGGCACCCGTAGCGGACAGCAGCCCCTGCGGCGGTCAGGCGGCGAGGGTGTCGATGCGCAGGCTCCCACCGAGAGCGCGGGCGATGCGACCGAGCATCAGACCCCCGGGGATCTGCGCGCCGTTCTCGATCGCGGAGATGACACTCTGCCGAGTACCAGCCTGACGGGCCAACTCGGTCTGCGACAGCCCGGCGGCGGTGCGGGCGTTGTACACCATCTCCGCCAACTGCAGCCGTGCCTCTTCTTCCTCGCTGGCAGCGTCATACTCGGCCCGTTCAGCCTCGCTCATCGCGCCAAGCGCCTCGGCTTGGACCTGACGCCACGGAGTCGTCGTGCTCATCGCCGCCTCCTCCCCTTCCCCTTCTCCTGCTGTTCGGCCTCGCGGGCCTGCTCGTGGGCAGCCTGCGTGCGACGTGCCCGCAATACCTCGGCGCGCTCGTTCTGGTGCTGCTTGCGGAACGTCGTCAACATCACCGCCCGCCGGCCCGGGTCGACCACGTACGTGATCCGGCGAGCGACGCCTTCACAGGTGCACCTCAACTCGTACAACCCGTCCCCGAGAGGTCGCGAGTGCGGCATCCGCAGCATGTTCCCTTGAACCTCCAGGCGTTCCACGATCCGGTCAGTAGCGGCCTTCCCCGCCGGGGAAAGACCGACGTACCAGGTCCGCACTTCCTCGGAGAACTCGACCGCCAGGCGACCGAGCGGTCGAGAGTCGTGGTCACAGTGATCGCTCTCGGCTCACCGTGCGCGTGCGCCACGTGTTCTCGAACCACTCTCGAGCCACGCGACGGATGCTCGGGATCGTGTCATCGCAGATGCGATCAGTACTCAGATCACGGCGGCCAACGATCGCGGCAAGCGTGCGGAAGCCGGCTCAGGAATTCGCTACTGGCCATGAGTGGCACGACATGTCCTCGACCATGATCGATATGGGTGGAGACGAAGGGACTTGAACCCTCAACCCCCGCCTTGCAAAGGCGGTGCTCTGCCAGTTGAGCTACGTCCCCGAAGGGCAGCTACCAGGGTACCGGGGCCGCCGGAACGGCCGTGATCAGCAGCAAGATCCGCAACCCGCTGTGGACGAAACGGTGGACGAGGCGGTGGACAACTTGGTGACGCTGGGGGAAACGGACGGTGTTCTGTGGACATCCTGGGGACGTGGAAAGAATCTTGAAAAAGGTTCCATTCGGCTCTTGCGCACTGCCCGGGCCGGGGGTAGAAATCTCCCACGTCGCCAGTGATGGGGACCCAGCTCAGGACTCAGGTCCAGGGCAGCAGGCATCGGGAGACCGAAGCGTGTACGGGTCGTCAACACAGGTGGCTGGTTCTGAAGAACCGAGCGCCGAGCAATCGGAGAACGCAGGGGACGCAGAATCTGAGAGGCCCCTCCACCTCATACGTGGAGGGGCCTTTCTCCGTCTCAGGTGTCCCTACGTGCCCATTCCACCAGATCGTCGGCCGTCCACGTGTTCAAAATCCGCTCGATCGGGACGCCGCACTCCGCGGCGCGCTCGCATCCATAGGGCTGCCAGTCCAGCTGGCCGGGTGCATGCGCATCGCTGTCGATCGCAAACCGGCACCCCGTCTCGACGGCCAACCGGAGCAGGCGCTTGGGCGGGTCGAGGCGCTCCGGTCGTGAATTGATCTCGACGGCGACGTCGAACTGGCGGCAGGCCTCGAACACGATCTCCGCGTCGAACGACGACTCCGGCCGGGTGCCCCGCCCGCCGGTGATCAGGCGCCCGGTGCAGTGGCCCAGCACGTCGGTGTACGCGTTGGCGATCGCCGTCACCATGCGCCGCGTCATCTCGTCGGCGGGCATCCGCAGCTTCGAGTGCACGCTCGCCACCACGAGGTCGAGCCGCTCCAGCAGATCCGGACGCTGGTCGAGGCTGCCGTCCTCGTTGATGTCCACCTCGATACCGGTGAGGATCCGGAACGGGGCGAGCCGATCGTTGAGCTCCGCGACCAGGTCGAGTTGGCGGAGCAACCGGTCGGGGGAGAGGCCGTTGGCCACCGTGAGCCGTGGCGAGTGATCGGTGAGCACCATGTACTCGTGGCCGAGATCACGCGCCGTCACGGCCATGTCCTCGATCGGGCTGCCGCCGTCGGACCAGTCCGAATGGGTGTGCAGGTCGCCGCGGAGTGCCGCCCTGATATCGGCACCGCCGGACGTCACCGGAGAGTCGGCGGTCTCCTCGAGGCGGCGAAGGTACGCGGGGACCTCGCCGCGCACGACTTCGCCGACGATGCCGGCAGTCGTCTTGCCGATCCCGGGCAGGTCGGTGAGCGTGCCGTCGGCCGCGCGGCGGGCGGCCTCGCCGGCCGGCAGGCCGCCGATGGTCGTCGCAGCCGAGCGAAAGGCCCGGACGCGATAGATCGGCTCGCGGGCCCGTTCGAGCAGATACGCGATCCGGTTCAGCGCCGCGGCCGGGTCCATAGCACCCGGGATCGCGCGCCTGCTATTGGCGTTCGCGCGGTGCCACCGGATCGGTGGCCTCGGCCCAAAGGTCCTGCTCGGCCTTGTCGGCCTGGACCCGCTTGTAGCCGAGGTAGCCGGCGACGGCGACGAGAGCTGTGAACAGAAGCTTCTTGTTGAACACGACGGGCCGCCTCCCAGACGGTCGTGGACGTCCCTGCAGGCTAGCGCAGCGATCAGCCGCCAGCGACACGCCCTCGGCCCGGTCCGGCAGGCCAGCTGGATAGCGTGATAGCCGTGGCCGGTGGAGATGTCGGGGCGGAGACCGCCCAACCGATCGTGACGGCGGTCAGCCGGAGCTCCATCCACACGTTCAGCAAGGAGAACCAGCCGCGCATCCGGCTGCTGGCCGGTCTGGGCGTCGAGGGCGACGCGCATTGCGGCAGCACGGTCAGGCACCGGTCGCGCGTCCGCCGCGACCCGTCGCAGCCCAACCTCCGACAGGTCCACCTTGTCCATGCCGAACTGCACGACGACCTGGGCACCGCCGGGTTCTGCGTGGGCGCCGGTGACCTGGGCGAGAACGTCACGACCCGCGGCATCGACCTGCTCGGCCTGCCCACCGGGACCAGGCTCCACCTGGGTACGCATGCCGTCGTCGAGGTCACCGGACTGCGCAACCCGTGCGTCCAGATCGACGAGTTCCAGCGCGGACTGCTCAGGGAGGTCGTCGGCCACGACGGGACCGGGACGGTCGCCTACAAGGCGGGTGTCATGGGTGTCGTCCGGTCCGGTGGAGACGTGCAGCCCGGAGATCCGATCTTGGTGGGCCTGCCTCCCCCGCCGCACCGTCCCCTCGAACGGGTCTGAGGATGTCGATGACGGCCCGGCCCGTTCGTCGTCATGATGTGGCGGCAGGAGCCGCCCACCGCAGACCCGAGGAGGGGATGTCATGCGTTACCTGCTGTTGATCTACAGCGAGGAGCAGACTGCGCCGCCGTCGCAAGAGGAGATCGACGCCTCGATGAAGGAGTGGTGGGAGTTCGACGGGGCCATCAAGGCCTCCGGCGTGAATGTGGCAAGCGACGCGCTGCAGAACTCGCAAACCGCCACGACGGTGCGAGTCAAGAACGGCGAGCGGGTCGTCACCGACGGTCCGTTCGCGGAGACCCGTGAGGTGCTCGGTGGCTTCTACCTGATCGACGTGCCGGATCTGGACACCGCCCTGGACTGGGCCGCGCGCTGCCCGGGCGCAAAGTACGGCTCGATGGAGGTCCGGCCGATCCAGGAATTCGAGGCGCCCTGAGGGCGGATCCGTGAGCGAGCGGGCAGCCGACTCCGTCGAGGCGGTCTTCCGGGAGGAATGGGGCCGGCTGCTCGCGACGCTCGTCCGGTGGGTCGGAGATCTCGACCTCGCCGAGGAGGTCGCCGCCGACGCGATGGCGGTGGCGCTCGAGCGGTGGCCGGTCGACGGGGTACCCGACCGGCCCGCCGCCTGGTTGCTGACGGCCGCGCGTCGACGGGCCGTCGACCTCCTGCGGCGGCGCCAGACCTACGCCGCCAAGCTGGCCGTCCTCAAAGTAGAAGCGGAACGGGCAGAGTCCGAACGTCTGGGCGCCGACGCGGCACCCGCCGCAGTCATCGGCGACGACCGCCTCCAGCTGTTCTTCACCTGCTGCCATCCCGCCCTCGCGGCCGAGGCGCGGGTTGCCCTGACCCTGCGCTACCTGGCCGGTCTGTCGACCGCGGAGGTGGCCCGGGCGTTCCTCGTCCCGGAAACCACGATGGCCCAGCGCCTGGTACGGGCGAAGCGGAAGATCCGCGAGGCGCAGATCCCTTACCGGGTGCCGTCCGCCACCGAACTGCCGACACGGCTGCCGGCGGTTCTCAGCGTCGTCTACGTGATCTTCACGGAGTCGTATGCGGCCAGCGGAGGGACGACGCTACTGCGCCTGGAACTCGCCGACGAGGCGGTCCGGCTTGCTCGCATCCTGCACCGGCTCCTTCCGTCGGAGCGGGAGGTCACCGGCCTGCTTGCGCTGCTGCTGCTGGTCGACGCGCGGCGGGCGGCCCGGGTCGACGACTCGGGTGCTCTGGTGCTGCTGGAAGATCAGGACCGGTCCCGCTGGGATCGCACGCTGATCGAAGAGGGCCGGGCGCTGGTCGTGCGGGCGCTGACCGGCGGCGGGCCCGGCCCGTACGCACTCCAGGCCGCCATCGCTGCGCTGCACGACGAATCTGCGACCGTCGAGACGACCGACTGGCCGCAGATCGTCTGCCTCTACGACGTCCTGCGGGCGACGGCACCCTCCCCGGTGGTGGAGCTGAACCGCGCCGTTGCCGTGGCCATGGTCGACGGCCCCGAGGCAGGTCTGGCCCTGATCGACGATCTGGCGGCGTCCGGCGAACTGGACCGGTACCACCTGCTGCACGCGACCCGAGGCAGGCTGCTCGACCGGCTCGGCCGACCGGGCCAGGCAGCCGACGCCTACCGGCGAGCCCTGGCCACTGTCGGCAACGAGCCGGAACGCGCATTCCTCGCCCGCTGCCTCGAAGCGGCGGAACGCGCCGACGCCGAACGACCGGGACTCGGCCGATGAGTCGGCTGGGAAGGCTGACTGTCTCGGCATCGTCGGTCCGTTGTCGGAACGGTGGTGGCCCTCACAGCAGTCTGTTCGTACAGATGTCGGAAAGAAGGCCCAAGCCTTGCCCGCTGCCGAACGTTCGGTCTAGGAAGGAGCAAGGCCCGGCGGATCGCCGCGGCCCGCCCGCGGAGGCGTCCGGGGGGAGCCCTCCCTCGACCGGAAGGAGTACCCATGCGGAGGACGCTGACCGCGCTCGCCACGGCAGGCCTGCTTGCCACCGGCCTGAGCTCCGCAACGATGGCCACGGCCGACCCGGCCCACAACCCCGGCGGCCCGTGCATCCAGTCCGACCAGAACGTCAGCCTGTCCAGCGTCGCCGGCTACGACGACGTCGTCCAGGAACTCGACCGGATCGAGCGGACCAGCCTAGGCCTGGTCTCCGTGGCCTCGGCCGGCCAGTCCGGCGAGGGCCGCGAGTTGCTCTACGCCACGGTGGGCAACGGCCCGACCACGTTCTGGCTGCAGGCCCGCATCCACGGCAACGAGTTGCACAGCACCGAGGCCTCCCTGCAGATCCTCGACCTGCTCGCCAGCGGGAACCCGACCGCACGGCTGATCCGCGAGAACCTCACCGTCGTCGTCATCCCCATGTACAACCCCGACGGCGCCGAGGCCAACATCCGGCAGAGCACCACGCCGAACCGGATCGACCTCAACCGGGACTGGGAGAACTTCGCCCAACCGGAGTCGATCGCGTTCTGGAGACTGTGGCGGGACGTCGCGCCGGAACTTGCACTCGACCTGCACCACATGGGGCAGGCGCCGATCATTGAGGGCACCGCCGACCTCAACCAGTTCCAGATCGGAGCCCGCTCGATCGACCCGGCGCGGATGACCGCCCTGCAGTGGTTGACCAACCGGCAGATGGCGATGGTCAGCGTCGACGCCCTCGACCAGTACGGGCTCGCCAACGTGGCGCACTACCCGCTGATCGACATCACCAACGCGGCGCTCAGCCGAATGCTGATGGGCGGCACCGCTCCCGCGGGTGAGCAGCCTGTGATGCAGACGCCGACCCAGGGAGCGATCTTCTACGAGGTCCGCTCGGTCGGCCAGAAGAGCAACGGACAGCTCGAGAACCTGTTCCGGATCCCGACGATGGCGGTGCTCACTGCCGCTGCCGACGGTTCGCTGAGCTCCTATGACATCTCCGGATACGCCAGCCTGCCGTTCGCCAGCCAGGGTCCCTGCGGCCAGTAGGGATCGTCTCCGCCCCGACAGAGGCGGCCTCCCCGCGGTTTCGCGGGGAGGCCGCCTCATTTTGGCCGTCCGGTACGTGTCAGCCGTCGCGGAGCGCGAACCATACGGCGGTTGCGGGTTCGGACGTCTCGTTCGCCCAGTGGTGCGGCTGATCGCCGATGAACTGCAGCGAGTCGCCCGGCCCGAGCGCGTACCTGGTGCCGGCGATGTCGAAGACCAAGGCGCCCTCGGTGACCAGGACCAGCTCCTCACCGGGGTGCAGCATCGGTTTGTCCCCGCTGTTCGCACCGGGGTCCACGGTGGCGACCGCGGCCGCACCCTTGAACTGTGCATAGGCGCCGGAGATCCCGGCCAGGTGCAGACCCTGGTGCGGCGTGAACACGCCGCGCCGATCGTCGGCCCTCGTCACGGTCGCGAACTCGACCTGGCCGTCGTCGACCTCGGTGAAGTAGCTAACCGGGCGTTCCAGCGCCGCCGAGATTTTCAGCAGCGTCGTGATCGTCGGCACCATGTCGTTGCGTTCGATCTTGTGAATGGCGGCTGCCGACACCTCGGCACGTGCCGCGAGCTGTTGCAAGGACAGGCGCTGCTCCCGGCGCAGCCGCTGCAGTTTGGGCCCGATCGAGCTGACGATTCCCTCGACGTGTTCGCCGACCTGGACTGCCCGCGCCGGGCGTTGCCTGGCCGCCGCGACGCGCTTGCGCTCAGCCATCCGCAACCCTCCGACCAGTGGCGAACATCCAGTTTGGTGTACGCATCTGCACCGATGGTGGACGCCACTCTCGTCCGTCAGCGTACTCGGACACCCGGCGTCACCTCTTTGTCCGGTTATGAGTCGCGGGCGTGTGCACCCGCAGGGCGGGCACGACCCGACGGCGCCCAGATCTCGGCATACAGCGCCCGGTGTCCGGACGCGGTGCGCTCCCAGCCGAACCGGGGCACGAGCGCCCGACCGGCCTCGACCAGCCGGGCCCGAAGGGCGCCGTCGGCGACCACCTCCCGCATCCCGGCGGCCAGCGACCGGGGATCGCCGGTGCCGGTCAGGACTGCCGTCTCGCGGTCGGTCAGGTACTCCCGCAGTACCGCAATATCGCTGGCGACCACCGGCAGGTCTGCGGACATCGCCTCCAGCACGACCAGCCCCCAGCCCTCCTTCACCGAGGGAAAGGCCAGCGCGTCCGCGCTGCGGTAGTGCTCGTGCAGCGCGGCGTCGCTCACGGTCCCCACCAGGATGACGTCACGCCCGAGCTGGAGTCCGAGCCCGGGCAGCATGGCCACGGCCTGGTCGCGGTAGCCGCTGTAGTCCTGGAACGAGTGGCCACCGACGATCACCAATGCGGGAGGCGGGTGGGTCTGTCGAGCCAGGATGGCCATCGCCTGGAACAGCACGACGCTGCCCTTGCGCGGCTCGATACCGCCGACCGCGAGAAAGATGAACCGGTCGAAGACGCCGAGTTCTCGGCGCAGCGCGTCGCGGCGGGTCCGGCCGATCGGCGGGAACCGGCCGGCGTCGACGCCGTTGTGGATGACGGTCGCGGTCCGGCCGTACTCGTCGTGCAGCCGCCTGCGCCACTCCTCACTGACCACCACCAAATGGTCCGGCTCGACGATCGCCTGCCGCTGGCAGTCGATCAGCACCGCGGTGGTGAAGTCGTCGACATGGTGGACCGTCCGCACCACGACGACGTCGGCACCCGCATCGCGGACTCGAGCGGCCGCCCGGGCGGAGATGCAGTCCTGGGTGTGCAGGATGTCGACCTCGTCGACGATGGCCAAGAGACCCTCCTCGAGCGCGTCGATCGAGGCGAAGACCCGCTCCTCGAGCGTTGGTCGGTGCTCCGGCGCGGGCACGAGCGTGTACGCCGCCTTCACCGGCCGGAAGAAGCCCTGGTCCGGGTCGCCCAGCGAGATGACGCGGGCCGGCATACCGATCCCGACCATGGCCTCGGCAAGGGACAAGGTGTGAACGACGCCGCCCCGTGGCTTGGTCGAGTAGCTGACCAGGGCGACGCGGGGTTGGCCGGATCGCCTCGTCGTCACAGCCGTCGGTCCGCCACGGTGAGGTCTCCGGTCGCCACCGCGGCGGCCACCAGGGAGGCCCGAGCCGCGGTCTCGGTGACGATGCACCCGGCCTGGGCGAGCCGGTCACGCTGGGCGGCGAATCCCTGCGGGTCCTGCTCCGTTCCCAGCACGTAGGCCACGACCTGCGGACCGCCGTCCGCCATCACCGACTCGCATGCGGGCGCCAGGACCGCGGCGGGATCGGGATGGGCGCCATGTCCGAGGACCACGTCCAGGATGATCGCCGCCACCTGGGGATCGGCGCCCTGCTCGTGCAGGACGTCGATACGCGCCTCGGCGTCGATCATCGGATGCGGCCTGCCCCTGGTGTACTCCTCCTCGCCGAGATCGAGACACAGATGGGAACCCGGTGGCGCCGGAAGGCCACGAGCCGGTTCGACCGGCACGTTCGAGCGCACTTCCCCGAGGACGGAGCCGAGGACCACCTGCGACTCCGAGCAGAGCGTCCCGCCGGAGAACAGGCCGCGGACCAGGCTTCGGCGCTCTGCTACCCGCCCGCGTGCCTGCGCCGCCGTCGGCCCGATCGTCGACACCGTGTCGGGAGCGGGTCGACCCAGCACACGCAACGTTGCGGCTGCGGCGCCTTCCAGGGTGTCGGCGAGCAGCACGCCGTCCGGGGCGACGAACGCCGGGTCCAGACCGATCAACGCCGCGACCAGCGGAGTGCTCCCGGCGGCGGCGAGGACCTGAGCGGCGATGGCTGCGGCCGGCGGCTTCGACACGAGCAGGATGACGTCGGTGCCGTCGTCCTCGCGCAGGGCCTCGATCGCCGGCAGCGCCATCCGGCCGCCCACCTCGTCGGCCAGGTCTCTGCCGCCCAGGCCGAGAACCTGGCTCACCCCCACGCCCCATCGATCGAGAAGGGACATGACCTCCTGTGCCCCGGTGCCCGCGGCCGCCACGACGCCGACCCGGCCGGGTTTCACGACGTTGGCGAAACCGAGGCCAACACCGGCGATCATCGCGGTGCCGGCGCCCGGACCCATGACCAGCAGGCCACGCTCCGTCGCGAAGTCCTTGAGCGCGATCTCCTTCTCCAACGGGACGTTGTCGCTGAACAGCAGCACGTGCAGACCTCGCGCCAACGCCTGGAAGGCGGCCAACGCGGCATACTCACCGGGAACGGAGATCACCGCGACGTTGGCGTCCGGTTGCCTCTCGATGGCCTGGCGCACGGACCTCGGCTGGGTCTGGACCTGGTCGTCGCGCTGAGATCGCGCCGCGAAGACAGCCCGCTCACCCGCGGACAATGCCTCGCCGGCCACGTCTTCGGAGGCCGCCGTGACCACGACGAAGAAGTCGTTGGAACCCGCGTCCGCGATGTCCGCGGGGTCGACGCCGCGGTCCCGGAGAGTCTCCAGGTTGGCCGGAGTACCCATGGCGGCGCTGGCCCACTCGACACCATCCACGTCGCGCATCGCCCGCGTCGCGCCCAGTTGAGCGACCGAGTCCACGAAGGTGTCGCGGAACACCTTGGCCGCGGCGTTCACGCCGCGACCCCAGCGTCGCAGGGCGTCGGAACGCCCCGGATACCGACCCGCGCGGCACCGA
>DASUYL010000114.1:0-3371 GCA_036377395.1 Jiangellaceae bacterium | reverse complement strand
GCAACGCCGAGAAAGAAGGCGGCGACCAGTACGGCCGGGACGGTGAACAGGGCACCGGGCACGATCCCGACCGTCGCGGCCACCGCCAGGAGGATCGTCACCCACGACTCCTTGCGCATGCGGCGCGCCGCCACCGGGGTCGCCAGCGCCGCGGCGAGGAATCCGGCCCCCGAGACGCCGAGCACGAGCGCCAGCGTCGCCAGCCCGGCATCGACGTCGGCCGGCTCGTGGAAGTAGTTGCGGCACAGCAGGATCATCGCGACGGTCGTGATCCCGTAGAAGAACCGATGCGCTCCGATGGCGGCGAGCCCCCACGCCGCCGGTCGCCGTTCGCCGACGTGCCGGGCGCCGTCGATCAGGCCGGCCAGGACCCGTCGCACCGCGACCCGTGCCGACGGGCGGGCGGGGTCGTCGTCCGGGCCGAGCTGGTCTCGCCCGAGGGAGAGGGCGAGCAGGCCGGCACTGAGATAGAGGCACGCCGTGACCACGGCGAGCACGGCGTCGGACGAGACGGCCTGCCGCACCAGGAATCCGAGGACTGTGCCGGTCATGGCCGCTGCGGTGCCGCTGGTCGGGAACACCGCGTTGGCCATGATGAGCTCGTGTCTCGGCACGACGTGCGGAACCGCAGCGCTGAGACCGGCGAGGATGAACCGGTTGGCCGACAGCACTGCGAGCGCGGTCGCGAACAACACCGGGCCGCCCGCGCCGGCCGCGATCGCCGCGGCGACGAGCAGCACCAGGCCGGCCCGCAGCAGGTTGGCCACGAGCAGGACCTGACGCCGGCTCCACCGGTCGAGGAGGACGCCGGCGAATGGCCCGACCAGCGAGTACGGCAGCAACAGGACGGCGAAGGCCTGTGCGGCGGCCGGCGCCGTGGCTTGGCGCTCGGGCGAGAAGAACACGTACGACGCCATCGCGACCTGGAATACGCCGTCGCCGAGCTGGCCGGAGACCCGGACCGCGAACAACCGCCGGAAACCGCGCCCACGCAGCACGATGCGCAGGTCGGTGAGGAAACCGCCGGCCAGGCCCATGACGGCAGCCTAGGGCGCCAGGTCCGTCGGTCAGCCCTGGCGGACGACCGCCATTGCGTGCTCGACCAGACGGACCAGCACGTTCTTGACCGACTCGCGCTCGCGGGCGTCGGTGACGACGAACGGAACCTCGCTGCTCACCTGGAGGGCGTCGCGTACCTCCTCGGCGGTGTGCTGCAGCACACCGTCGAACGCGTTGATCGCAACGACGAACGGGATGCCCCGTTGTTCGACGTAGTCGACGGCACCGAAGCAGTCGGCCAGCCGGCGGGTGTCCACCAGCACGACGGCGCCGATCGCGCCGCGGGTGATGTCGTCCCACATGAACCAGAACCGGTTCTGCCCGGGGGTCCCGAACAGGTAGAGGACCAGGTCCTCGGCAAGGGTGATCCGACCGAAGTCCATGGCGACGGTGGTCGTGGTCTTGTCGGGGAGCATGGACAGATCGTCGACCGGTGTGGAGGCCTCGGTCATCAACGCCTCGGTGCGCAGCGGTTCGATCTCGCTGACCGCTCCGACCAGCGTCGTCTTGCCGACGCCGAAGCCACCGGCGACGACGATCTTGACCGAGAGGGCGTCCTGGGTGGCGCGCGCGCCACCGGAGACCTCAGAGTCGACGAAGGCCATCCCTCACCCTTTCGAGCACACTCAGGTCGCGCGCAGGCTCCACCCCTCCGGCGTATGCCACGTGGGGATCCGCGACGTGGACGAGGCCCTCGGCCTCGAGATCGGCTACAAGCACCCGGGCCACCCCGAGCGGTACCCGGACGATCGCGGCGACCTCCGCCACGGACCGTGGGGAGTGACAGATGCGCAGGATGCGCTCGCGCTCAGGCTCCGGGTCGATTCCGTGCGCGCGGCCGGCCTGAGTGGAGGAGACCAGCGCCTCCAGGGCGGTCTCCTGGACTGGTCGGGTGCGGCCACGGGTCGCCAGGTAGGGGCGCACCCGCCCACCATCCGGCGCCGTCACTGCTGTGCTCCTGCCCCGACCACGCTGATTCACCCGACGCGGGCCGCCGGGCTCAGCGCGGCACCGACGCGTTCGACGAGCAGCGCCATCTCGTAACCCACCTGACCGAGGTCGGACCCGGCGGCAGCCAGTACCGCCAGGTGGGCTCCATCGCGGATCGCCATGACCAGCAGATAACCGTTCGCCATCTCGACCAGCGTCTGCTGAACCTGACCGGCGCCCAGGATCATCGAGGCACCCACGGTCAGGCTGGCCAGTCCGGACACCACGGCGGCGAGTTGTTCACCGCGCTCACGAGGCATCCCCTGGGAACCGGCCAGGTGAAGGCCGTCTGCGGACACCACGACGACGTGTGCGGCGCCCGGGGTCCGGTCGACGAACCGCTCGAGCAGCCAGCTGAGCTCCTCGTTGGAGGCGCTGGTCACGGATTGCTCCTCTCCGGATCATCGGGTCGCTTGGGGACCCAGCCGCCGGTCTCCTGACGGCCGCGGCTCACGCCGCGCTGCAGGTTGGCCAGGGTGGAGGCTACCTTCGTGGCGTCCTTCTCGCCGACGGGTTGGGTCGCGGGAGCGTCGCCGGTCACCTCCGTGATCGAGCCCGGCACCAGGGTGGCGCCGCGGCGCCTCACGGGCAGGCCGGAGGCACTGTACGCGGGCTCCTCGACGACCGGCTCGGGGCTGCGGTGCTGCTCGGGCGAGGGTTCGGGCGGCGTGACGGGTGCGCGCGCGATCTCCTCTCGATGGGTGCGCCGGGCGCTGGCGGCCTCCTCGGCAGTGCGCAGCGCCGCTGCCGCTCGGCGCCAGCCCTCGTCGGCCGGGCTGGACCAGTCGATCGGGCCACCACCGCGCCGGAACCAGGCCGACCGCACCGCCTCGTAGATCGGAGCGTCCGCCTCGGGCAGGGGCGGCTCGGATACACGCAGCGACCGCTCCGGTTGCCGTTCCGACTCGTCGAAAGACCGAGGCGTCCGCGTGGGCAGTCCGTTGGCACCGACCAGACCGTTGACCGGCTGGACCGGCCGTCCCGGTGGCTTGGCCTGCGACGGCGGTGTCGACGGCGGGCGGGACGGCGACGGGGAGCGGTAGGAGGGTTCGCTCGGCCGCGGCGGGGTCGACTGTTCGACGGCCCGGCGGACCTGCTCCTCGATCGGGACCCCACCGAGCAGGGGTGTGGGGGCTGGCGACCCGGCTCGCGCCGGCATGACCCCGTCGGTCGTGTCGAGTGGGGACACGACCAGGTGGGCCGGAAGGTCGACCTGGGCGACAGTTCCGTTGGGCTCGCCGGGGACGAGGCGGACGACGATGCCGTGCCGGGAGGCCAGCCGCGCAACGACATAGAGACCGAGCGTGCGCGACGCCGCGACG